>JBNLGG010000005.1:0-127700 GCA_050305935.1 Cyclobacteriaceae bacterium
TCCCAAGTTGAAAGAGGTGAACATCGTAATAGGTGATGTTTCCTTCATTGTCGTCATAGGTGATCAGGTAGGAATTATCCACTGTATCACCCTTCAAAAATCCTTTTGATTTTGGTAACTGGACAATACTCCACACCGAACTATCCTGGTCCAGCCAATTGCCAATTAATTTTGAACGGAATACAACATCCTTTTCCAGGTAGAAAGGGTGAAGAGATTTAATAAAACATCCATTAAGAATTACTGCCAATACGGCGATCACTACATAAATTTTCGTTTTCATGTCATTTCAATGGTTAATGATGAAATGAAATAGTAGTATTAAATTAATACCAACAATTTTTTTCGTTAACAGGTGGCATTTTATCGGTGACTTGCTATATCAGATTAAATTGCATTTAAATATTCGTTCGTATATTGACTCATTTACCTGATTTTGGTAATTTTTTGGGATGAAACCTTTAGCCAGCTTTATCATCTTCTTCCTTTTTCCACTTTCGCTTATAGCCCAGGAATGCACCGAGGGCAATTGCGTCAATGGGGAGGGTACTTATGTTTACAGTGACGGTACCAAATATACCGGAGAATTCGAAAACAGTGAGGCGGATGGCTTTGGGGTGTGCTACTACGCCAATGGAAATGTCTATACCGGTCAGTTCAAAGATCACAAAACCAGTGGCTACGGGGCATGGGCCTACCCCGACGGGAGGAAGCAAAATGGCTACTATGATATCAATGGTAACTTCGTCGACGCGACAGCCCTGACCAAGGGGTGCTTCAGCGGCAACTGCGAAAACGGCTATGGTACCTACTATTATGACAATGGCACGATCTACATTGGCAATTTTCAAAACGGGCAATGCCACGGGCAGGGTACCTGTTACTTCGAAGACGGTAGCATGTATGTAGGCCAATGGGCCAAGCACATGTTTAACGGCCAGGGGGTTCACTATACCACAAGCGGTGTGATAGAACGCGGCTTCTTTCAGGACCATAAATTTGTGGGAGAGGAAAGTGGTGGCGAGGTTGGCTGCATTTCAGGGAATTGCATCGATGGGTTTGGCATTTACAAATACGATGATGGAGGCATTTACACCGGGGAATTTGTGGACAGCTACCGCGAGGGGCAAGGTACTTACTACTGGAAGGACGGTGGCAAATATGTGGGCGCCTGGGTGCTTGGGCAGTTTGAAGGGGAAGGCACCTACACCTACCCCGATGGTACGGTTTCGTCCGGCACCTGGAAAAATCATGAATTGGTGTCTTCTGTGGAGGAGAAAAACCTGAAAGCAGAGATCAGGTGGGAAGACCCGCTGACCGCCACGACAAAAGTCACCTATAACAATTATAATGTAAAAGCTTGCATACAGTCAGCCTCTGATGTCGCTGGTATAAAGGTCTTTAATAATGGCCAAGAGGTCTTTTCTAAATCACAATTTGAGAAGGATGCCCTCTCCGGATGTACCATTTCGTTTTCGGAAATTGTCTATTTGAATCCTGGAATAAATAAAATTGAGATACAGGTTCGCAATAATGGGGGAGTAGCCATTTCCGTCGAGAGGCAAATAGAACTGGTGGTTGCCAACCAGCAAAAGCGACTGGCACTGGTGCTGGGAAATGCAGAATACCAATATGCCAACAAGCTGAGGAATCCAACGAACGATGCGCAGGCCATGTCCCGGATGCTACAGAACCTCGGCTTTACCGTGATAGAAAGGGAAAATGCCTCCTTGCGGGATATGAAAATGGCGATCGACGAATTCGGCAAAAAGCTCAATGATGAGAAATACGATGTGGCCTTGTTTTACTACGCCGGTCATGGCATCCAGGTAAAAGGACTCAATTACCTGGTGCCTGTTGAAGCGGATATTTCCTCGGAAGCACAGGTAGAATATGATTGTTTGAGGGCGGATAGGGTGAAAAGCTTTATGGATGTAGCAGGCGCCGATGTGAATATTATCATATTGGATGCCTGTCGCAATAATCCTTTTGCCAGATCATGGAGCCGGTCGGGTGATGCAGGTGGCCTGGCTTTCATGAGTGCCCCGACAGGAACCTTGATTGCCTATGCCACAGCTCCCGGCCACACGGCAGCAGATGGTGAGGGACAAAATGGATTATACACGGAGTCCTTATTGATGGAAATGACAAATCCTTCCATCTCAATTTTGCAGGTGTTCCAGCGGGTAAGAAACCGCGTTTCCCAGCGATCCGGCCAGCAACAGATTCCTTGGGAATCCACTTCACTAACAGGTGATTTTTATATGGGGAAGAAGTAATTATTCGACCGGAGCCAGTACACCCTGTTCATTCTCAACATAGAGCTTATTAACATCCAATCCATCCAGTATGATCACGCCCTGTAGTGAAGAAAAATGTTCCGGGTCCTGTTTCCACGACCAGACCAGATTTCCCTCCGGGGAAAATTCCAACAACTGCGTGCCCAGTTCTCCCTGGTTGGGGCCGTGGCCTTGCCAGTTGGTCACTACGATGTTTCCATTTTCAAGAATTTGTAAACCGGAATAGAAATTTCCTTTTTCTTCTTCCGGGCCGCAGATGGCTTTTACCAGGGTGCTTTTGGCATTGAAAATTTGTATGCTACCGCCATAACCACCTGCCACCATGGTTTTTCCATCGTGTAGCCTGATGGCCTGCCATGCATGCGGATTTTCCCGGCCACCAATCTGAGCTTTCCAGATAATGTTTCCTTTCCTGTCGCCCTCCAACACCAGGTAATTGGCCGTAATCAAAAATGTGCCTTGGGGAGTTTCCCTCACCAGCCGGGCGTATTCAAAGTCGGGATAGTTGATGGTAGCGACAATGCCTCCACCTTTATTTATTTCCATCAGAGTAATCCCCTTTTGATCCTGCCAGTTTAAGCCAACAAGCATTGTGTTTTTATTTCGTAATCTTCGTGCAGCAATAGTTCCCGGATAATTGGTGACTTCATTTATCTTTTCTCCCGATTTGATGAACCGTTCTTCATAACCATTTTCTGTTCCGATAAGCACCAGGCCCCCACCCACCAACTGGATATCCCTGCCTTTTGGGATGGACTGATGCCAGTTTTTTTCCGGATATTCCAGGTTGACGTAGCTCAATTGCGAAAGGCCTTCATCGCGTAGAAGAAAGCTTCGCTGTCCGATGGACGGAGAGGCGATCATCAGAAAAAGTACAACGGGAAATGCAGACAGAATAAGGTGTTCGCTTAATTTCATTGTATGTCGGCAGTCACTACTTAAATATCTTAGGCATTTGTCTTTATGAACCGGGCAATGGTCTGCATGAACTCAAGTAATTCAATGGTCTTTTGTTGGGCCACCGCCTTGCCTTTACTGGTCAACCGATAATATTTCCGGATTCGATTAGAAATGATTTCCTCCTCGACAATGACCAAGCCATCCCTTTCCAGCTTATGGAGGATAGGGTAGAGCGCTCCTTCCGTCAACGTGATCTTGTTATTGGTACGTTCTCCTACTTCTTTGATCAATTGATACCCGTAGGTCCGATCCTGTTCGCTAAATACTTTCAGGACGAGGGTTTTTAGCGTTCCCCTTACCAGTTCGTTGTTAAAGCCAGCCATAAGTTATTGATAACACATAACTAACTTATGTATAAATGAATTTAATTGCAAGACAAATGGTTTCGAACATCTTGTGAGTCGGTTGGTCAACCTTCAAGTTTTGCTTATTGGCTTTGTGCCACCAGTTTTTCCGCTTCCACAAAGGCGTTGTAGGCATTGACGATCCCACCGCTTGAGGCAAGTGTTTTAAATTTCACTTTCTTCCGCTCCGCTTCGGACTCGGAGGGCAGGAATACCTTGGGCTTGTTGATCCTGGTGGCTGAATTAAGCAGAACACCTTTCAATTCCTGCACGGATAATTCAGGGTAATACGACCACACCAACGCGGCAATTCCGGTAACGATCGGCGCAGCGAGGCTAGTGCCATCATGTATCCCATACATATTGCCGGTATCAAGTGATAGTATCTGTACTCCCGGAGCAAATATATCCACACTTTCCACACCGTAGTTGGAAAATGAACCGGCCAGATCCGCATCGAGTTTCGAGCTGCTTGCTCCCACGGTAATCCAGTTTTGGGCTTTGGTTCCATCGAGGTAGATATCGGTAGGAAAATTGGGTTGGACGTCAATATTGGCGCCGTCATTTCCCGATCCGTGTATGAGGAGGACGCCTTTTTCTTCCGCCAGCCGGACAGCTTCATCCACGAATTCTTTTTGAGGTGACATATCCTTGCCAAAACTCATATTGATAATATCAGCGCCGTTATTGACAGCGTATTCTATCGCCAGCGCTACATCCTTGTCGTATTCATCACCATGCGGCACGGTACGGATTACCATGATTTTAACCGGCGCAATTCCATCGATCCCTATTTTGTTGTTCCTGGTAGCGGCTATCACACCAGATACCGATGTGCCATGGTCGGCACGTTCGCCCACTACATCGTTATTGCCGTAATCCCTGTCTGTAAAATCTTCGGGATTATCGCCGATAATTTTTCTCGGGTTAAAGTCCAGGTTAAGGTGTTTTTCCAGAAAGAGATTAGTGTAATCCCGGAAGGCAATTAGGTCGTCCTCCGTAAAACCCATTTCGTAGCGCTCTTCAAGAAATTGCCTGGCTCCTTGCACTTTCGGGTCGTTGCTTTTTACCTTTTCAAGGTCCTGCAAAGTGTTTGGGGTAATGCCCGTGCCTTCCTTGATAATCTCTTGAGCCTTATAAAAAATGAAAGTGAATTTGTCGATGTTTGCTTTTTGCTTTTGTTGTTTTTCCAATTCCTTTTGGTACAGATCAGCAGCGTGCAAAAAGTCGGCATATTCTTTTGCTTCATTGTCTTGCAAGGAGACCGCCGAGTTCACGTTTTCAAATTTTGGTTTGTATTTTCGGTAAACTCTGGTGTATTCCAGTGTTTCGTAGTTTACATTTTTCCCTTCCTTGTTTCCAATAAAATTCCATCCGTGGATGTCATCTATGTAGCCGTTATGGTCATCGTCTATTCCATTGCCAGGTATTTCATCTTCATTGACCCAAATATTTCCCTGTAGGTCTTCGTGGTCAATCTCCACGCCACTGTCAATTACCGCAACCAAAATGGACTTTTTGGGTTTTCTGTCCTTGATAAGGTCATTATACACTTTATCGACGCTGGTCCCGACGATGCCATCCAATGTATAATCTTTATTGTGCCAATTTAAAAAGCTGTTGTCCAGAGAGTCAATCGGTTTCGCTTGTCCGAAGGCAAACATGTTCATTGTCACTGCATACACCAGTGCAAATGAAAAAAGTCTTCTTACCATAATCATTCAAATAAAAACTTAGTTATCAGGTTGATATGTTATCAACGCCGGTTAAAAATACAACAATTTTCGATTGGAATCGGGGGTTGTTTGGATTAATTGGTAAAAGGTGGGATCGTTTTCTGCACCATAATGATCTCCTCCAGGGGAAGGTTTAGTTCGTTCTTGTACAAATTATAGATCATCTTCCACTCTTTAGGATCCATAAATCCGTCTGCATTGGCCACATTAGACATGTATGCGATGATTCGTATTTGTTGCTCTCTTTTTAGTTTTCTCAGATCATCTGTTAACGATCGAATGATTCCTTCTGGTGTCTCGGCATTATACGATTCGATTTTTTTCTGAAAAGCATCTTTGTCAATGGATTCTTTTCGTATCATTTTATTTCCCATCTCAATTTCCTTTGTATCGACTGAGCCATCAGCCGAACTGATATAATAATATGCCTTAATCAGGGTTTCCTTGAAAACATCGAATGTAGAATTGGTCATGGATAGATTAATGTCGTTTTTGGAGTGGTGGAGTTGATACAAAAAATGTTATTTCCATTTTTTTGAATTTAAAATTAGAAACATTTTTTTTAAAAATAGTACCGTTAGAATGAAAAAACAGGCATGAAAATCCAAAAATGGAAAGATATAAATTGCGATCAACGAGATTGTCTTTAGTTATATCGAACACAATAAAGTGTCTTTTTATTTTAATAAAATCCACTAAAGGATTGGGCGATAATTTTGATATTTAATAAATGAAAATTGACTTTGAATCTTCAACTTCTAAACTTGGTCTGATAAAAGGAGGATTTTTAGTCAAAGGTTCCCTTGAACAGTACTGTCACAGGTCCTACGACCATTGAAAAGCTAAATGTATACACATGAAATTATTTGTGTTTGACCTTGATTTTACGATTTGGGATGCGGGCGGCACCTGGTGTGACTGTACGTATCCACCCTATAAAATGAATGGGAACCATATTCAGGATATTGATGGACGGTTGATTAAAATGTATCCGGATGTTCCTGAAATCCTTATGCACCTGGAAAATGAAAACAAACATGTCAGCGCAGCATCCCGGACCAATGCACCGGAAATTGCCAATGAGTTGCTAACAATGTTTGGGATACATAATTATTTTATGCATCCGCAAATTTATCCCGGAAGTAAAGTAATGCATTTTGAAAGACTCCATAAAAATTTTGGGATTCCATATAAGGAAATGGTCTTCTTTGATGACGAATACAGAAATATCAGGGAAGTATCACAATTGGGTGTAAGCTGCGAATACTTGGAATATGGCGGATTGCATTGGGAGGTAGTTACCCCCTATTTATAACGAATGTTTGACTGAATGAAAAAGTTAAAAGTTGGAATTATTAGGGAAGGAAAACACCCCGTGGATTCTAGGACACCGCTGGTTCCCGCGCAGGCGTCCGCCCTCATCCAAAAATACCCTGACATCGACCTGGTAGTGCAAGCCAGTGATGCCAGGTGTTTTACGAATGAGGAGTTTACCAATGCAGGCATTCAAGTCGTCGAGGACGTTTCCGATTGCGATATCCTCTTGGGAGTAAAGGAAGCTCCAATTGCTGACCTGTTGCCGGGTAAGACCTATTTCTTTTTTTCCCACACGATTAAAAAACAGCCTCACAATAAAAAATTATTGCGGGAGATTCTTAGCAAGAATATTTGCCTGGTCGATTATGAATGCCTGGTCAATGAGCAAAACGTTCGCGTCATTGCCTTTGGATGGTGGGCCGGCATCGTAGGTACCTATAACGCATTCTGGACTTTTGGTAAAAAATACAATTTGTTTGAGATAAAGAGAGCACATCAATGCCATGACCTGAGCGAACTATTGTCCGAATTGAAAAAGGTAACATTGCCTCCCGTCAAAATTATCATTACGGGGAATGGCAGGGTAGCCAGGGGAGGATTGGAAATATTGGAAGGATTAAAAATCAAAAGAGTGGAACCGGCGCCCTTCTTTTATCAGTCGTTTGATCAACCGGTGTTTACACAAATGGATGTCAACACCTACTATCGGCATAAAAAGGGGCATCCATTTCACTTTGATCATTTTTTCAAACATCCTGAGCAATATGAATCGGATTTCCTTCCTTTCACCCATCATGCCGATATTCTGATCAATGCGGTTTATTGGGATCCAAAAGCTCCAAGATTATTTTCGTTGGAAGACATGGCCGCAGGTGATTTTAAAATAAAAGTTATTGCCGATATCACCTGTGATATGAATGGTTCGATTCCATCCACGATCCGGGCCACAACCATTAATGACCCCATATTTGATTTCGATCCGGTGTCCGGGGAGTTGCCACCTTTTAGTAGTGAAAACTCCATTTCAGTGATGTCCATTGACAACCTTCCCAATGAGCTTCCACGGGATGCCTCTGTGGAGTTTGGCAGTCAGTTGGCAGAAAATGTGCTTCCGGCCCTTTTAGGTGAAAATGAAAACAAAATGATTGAAAAGGCGACGATCGCCAGGGACGGTAGTTTGACTAAACGATTTTCATATTTGGACAATTGGGTCAGGAGTTGAAGCCAAAATTCCTGGGAAGGATTTCCCTGACCACGGCAATTATCTTTAGATTTATCAACTCATATCCCTATTTTTGGGGCGTATGAAAAAGGTAATCAGCTTTGTGCTTCGGCGGGTGCCGAGAACGACACTGCAAAAAATAAGTCATTTTATCCTTCCTGTTGTTGGGCTGTTTCTTCGCGGAAATAAATATGAATGCCCGATTTCCGGGAAATCCTATCGTAGGTTCTTACCCTATGGAAGGATCGATCCGAGGCCAAATGCTTTGTGTCCCGACTCCCTTTCCCTGGAGCGCCACCGGCTGATGTGGCTATACCTACAGGACAAAACCAACTTCTTCAAAGAGAAATTAAAAGTGCTCCATATTGCCCCGGAATTGTGTTTCATTAAAAAATTTGAAAAGCTGCACGGGCACAACTACATCACCGCCGACCTGGAATCTCCCCTGGCAAAAGTGAAAATGGATGTGCACCAGATTATTTTTGAGGCAAATATGTTTGATGTCGCTTTTTGCAATCATGTGATGGAACATGTGGATGACGATATCAAGGCGATGAGCGAGATTTATCGCGTGTTAAAACCGGGCGGGTGGGCTATTATTCAGTCGCCCGTGTATCCTGAAATTGGGGCAACATTTGAAGACCCCTCCATCACCGACCCCAAAGAGCGGGAGAAAGCCTACGGGCAGGACGACCACCAGCGCAAATACGGAAATGACTACGCTGACCGGCTTCGAAAAGCAGGCTTCGAAGTGACTGAAGACAACTACGTACAGCATCTACCAAAAGAAAAGGTAGAGCGCTATGCCCTGCCACAGGATGAGATTATATTTTTTTGTAGGAAGGCTGGGTAACCACAGAGGGACACGGAGGTTTACACAGAGGACAAAGAGTTAATAACCGTTGATTACCCTTTTTATTCCGTTTTTGAGTCTTAGCACATTAAAATTGATTAAAAGTCCTAGTCTAAGGTTGGCAAGTTTGAGGTAGGTCAAGGTTTGTGCCAGATGGATGTCATTTATAGAATCGACGGCTTTCACTTCTATTATTATTCGCTTTTCCACTAAAAGATCAACCCGGTATCCACATTCCATTTTTACTTCGTCATAGATCAAGGGGAGAGGCATTTCTTTCTCCACAAGCATTTCATTTTTGAACAATTCGTAGTAAAGACACTCCTGATAAGCTGATTCCAATAATCCCGGACCCAAAGCGGTATGCACCCTCATAGCACAGCCGATAATTTTTTCTGTAAGCCGATTTTGCTCCATTTTTCTCAGTGCCTCTCTGTGTTAAACCTCTGTGAACTTTGTGGTAAAAAACCTAAAACTCCCTAATCTTTATACTCCTGAAATGCACCGTATTTTGGATCCAAAATAGGGCAGATCCGCCAAATAGGAGAATACATAATTGGAAACTATTCCAATATAAACCTTACCAGCACCTCATATTCGATAATGATCTTTTCGAAGTCGACAGCGCCATCTTTTAATTCTATACTATCACTAAAATAAGCTTGGTTGCGCATTACGTAATTCACTTCATTTCGACCCAAAACCAAGGATTTGTCTTCTTCTTGGATGTAGATAGCTTTTCCCGCTTTTTGCTCAATCGCCCCTGCCATTGCTCCTGCCTTAACTTTTGCTGCTTTAACAGCTTCTACCTTCACCTGTTGTCTAAATTCCCGGATCTTTGAATGGTCTGTCTTTTCAATTGTGATATTTGAGATCCCCACTTTTTCTAATTCGAGAAAAATTCGGGCGACTGTCAAGCCATCGTGGGCTGTGATCCTAAACTCTTTAGACGTATAGATATCATTTTTAAAAATGGCCTTGGAAAAATTGCTAATATAATCGGACACAAATAGTTCTTTCTCCGTGTCTATCCCAATTTTCTCAAGGGCTTCAACCATTTGTTTTTCAAGCTCTTCCAATGTTAATTTTTTCTTGTTATCATTTTCTGAAATAATCACTTTCAATTCTATGATATCAGGAGCAACTTCCATTTTTGCCGAACCTTTTACTTCAATGTAAGGCTGATCAATAAAATTCTTTTCCTGGGAGAAAACCGGATAAATAAAAATGGAAAGAAGTAGTAGCAGAAGAATCTTTTTCATAATCTTTAGTTTAATGGTTAAAAAAGTTGATCCTCAAACGGTGAGTAAATTGGTTTATTGAAATGTTTCGCATTAAAAAATGTTAAATGTGAATAATGGCATAAATCATTTTTGGCTGAAGTCTACTTATCGTCCATCACATCTAAGTACTTCCACATAGATGTAATTTGAGTTCTCGTCGTATACAGTGAGAATTGATTGAAATTCATTTTGGTTAATTTGATATTTCCCTTCTTTCAAAGAAATAGTAAGGCTTGGGTCTAAATTAAATTCACGAAAATCTAATTCAATATCATCAAAAGAATGTCGGTTGTTCATGAGAAAGATCGCGGAGTCATTGATTTTGTCAACTCGGTTTGGAAAAGAATTAATGGCAATTAGATGCTCTCGTTTAAAAGGCAAAGTGTTATCCAAATTTGGGACTTTCGTTGTTTTCGAGACCATTCTAATTTCTTCACATACATCGGTAAATCCATATTTTTGATAGTATTGATAAACTAGTTGGGATGAATCAATTCCGAACTCCTTTGCCAGTTGATAATCCGGTCCAGGGTTACTTTCTGAACTTTTTTGACAGCTTGAGTTGATGACAAGTGAAATCGCTAAAAAGTACTCGAGCGCAAATTTTGGTGCCTTCATCTTCTCTATGTAAAACCTCCGTGTCCCTCTGTGGTTAAATTTTAAAACTCCTTAATCCTTATACACCAAATTCCCATGGTCTTGCAGGAGGATATGTCTTGCACTGACACAAAAGGCTAAAAAGGCGATGGCCGGAAACGTGTGTTGTTCTATCATTTTATTCATTTTTTCAGATGGGAAATAATAAAATAATAATTTGACAACATGAATATCGTATAATCATCAAGAAAACACTCTATTCTTGGACATTATCCTGAAACAGTGAAAATTTTATTCATCATCAATCCAGTGGCTGGCAGAAAAAGCATTGACCTTGATGGCGACAAACTCCGGCAATTCTTCCAGGCCACCAGCCATTTCTTTGACATAGAATATACCGGGAAAAAACGCCTGGCTGACACCATTGTCAAGGAGCGCTTTAGTGAATTTGAAGTGTTTGTAGCGGTAGGCGGCGATGGTACCATCAACGAGGTTGGAAGGGAAGTGACCGGTACGGACAAGATCATGGGCATCGTCCCGAATGGGTCTGGAAATGGCCTGGCGAGAACCTTGAATATTCCCCTGGATGTCGATGGCGCCCTGGAAAAGATCAGGAAAATGGTGGTAGAAAAAATCGACGCGGTAATGGTCAATGATGCCCAATACTTTTTCAATGTGGCGGGAATTGGATTTGATGCCTATGTCGCCCATAAATTTGACAAACTGGAAAATCGTGGGTTGGCCGGTTATGTGAATGTGATTCTTAAAAAATTCTTCTTTTACCAAAGTAAAAAGTTTAAATTTTCTGAAAATGGTCATTCCAGAAAAGAGAAGGCTTTTTTGATTAGTTTTGCCAATAACTCTCAATATGGCAATAACGCCCATATCGCACCCATGGCAAAGTACGACGATGGTAAGTTTGACCTGTGTATTCTTAAAAGTTTTCCCTGGTGGAAAACCCCGGAGCTAGCAGTTCGCTTGTTCAATAAAAGCATTCATGAATCAAAATATTACTCCCATCAATTGCTGGAAGAACTACTTATTGAAAGAAAAGGGAAGATCATTGCCCACCTGGACGGGGAGCCATTTGTTTTCAAAAATGAATTGAAACTGGAGGTGTTGCCAAAAGCATTGCAGGTGATTACAGGGAACTAAAAATAAAAGGGAAGGTGATTGTCAAAGTTTTCCATCAGCTTGTAAAGCTTTTCACCAAGTATTTCGCGTTGGATTTCCTTTGATTTTTCCTCATACATAGAATACTTAGGCGTATGCCCTGAATAAGAGAAGTCAAATGGACGGGTGTTGATTTGATACATTGCAAATGACAATCCAGCCCCAAAGATAAGCAGGGGAACCCACCTTGCCCGCTTTCGAATTAATCCGCTGATAAGCATATAAATAATATTCAGGACACCGATCTCGAAGATGATCAGGAAGATGTCATAATTATTCCACCACCAAATATTTCCATAACCGCCAATATACACCTTAGAAGGCCACCAGAGTGCGATGCCATTCCACACGCTTGCGGGAGTTGGCAAATCACCAATTAGGTGACTCAGATAGGCAAGGACAAAGGTGAGAAATGGGAGGAGCAAGAAACGTTTTTCATTTTTAAAAAGCTTTTTAACAAGAAGGGTCATTGCCAATCCAAACAAAACAGAAGCCAAAAGGGAGTGCATAAAAGCATGGTGACTGTACCAGAATGTTGAAAAGTAGATTTCATTTCCGCTATCTGATAACTTTAACCAATTTCCGAACGATTTATCAAATCCTGACCACAAGCTGATGGCGTCAATGTCCGGCATCGCTCCGGCCAATGCGCCAAGCACCACTAACGTAGCTTTCCGTTTGCCTGAAATGCGGGAAACTCCGACAATGGTAGTAGCAACCGCTACTCCTGAAAAAGTGTGGGTAAGTATATCCAATTGGATTGCGTCAATGAATAAGGATCGTTGAATGATGATAACGACCCTTATTCAGAGCTTATTTTAAGCCAGGATTATGGTAAGTGCCAAAATTCCTACGATGCCCATGATTAATCCGGCAATTGCTAGTCCTCTTCCACCTTGCCCCGTTTTTTTGATTTTTGAGAGCGCTACAGCTCCAAAAATGATCGCCAATGCTCCCAGTAAGTATCCAAAAATGAAGAGGCCAACGATTCCCGTGATAAACGATGCAATGGCTAGCCCATTGACATCCGAGCTGGCCTTTCCCTGTGCCTCCAGTTTACTTGTTTTCTTTTCAATCCGTTTTTGAAGTTTGTCCAGCTTCTTCTGTTGTTTGGGGGTAAGTGATTCCAGAAGGGATGTCACTTCGTCAATTTGCTGGTTTTCTGGTTCTAATATTTCGACACCAGGACTTGAAGACGCTGTTAGTGATTCGGGTGCGGTTAGATTGCCCGAGGCGGTCGGGTTAGGCTGAGAGGCTTTTTGCTCTATTGTTTGCCCCTGGTTTGTTGAGGCAACATCCGGTGTTTCATGTTGATGTTTACTGATAGTCAGGCTTTGCTCGGGCCTAATTCTATCAAGATATTTTTGATGCTTCTTTAATGCTTTGTTTTTTGAAGCATCCGGACAATCTGTTAACCTGGTGGAGCTGCATGACCAAATGCTTGCAACAATAAGGGTAAAAATAATTGGCTTAAAATAATGTGACATAGTTGGAAAGTTTAGGTTGTTAAAGAAACTGGTGACAAAATAGCAATTATTTCAGATAGTTCAGATGAATATAATTGAACTACCAAATCTTCTTAAAGCCCATAATTTGAACTGATTTTGTTAAAACTAGATCTTCAGTTGAATTTTGAACCTTTCAAAAACCCAGGTGATCCGGATAATCAATAATACAAGCAGCAAACATTTCACGATACCAGCCCAGCTATTTTGGGTAACTTCCCAGCGTCCAGAGGTCGTTCACAAAAACCATAAAGAACATCGTCAAGCGAAAAATATCGATGGATCGGATGCGGGAAGGATTCAAGGTTTTTATATAAAAATCCGCAATTATTTGGATGCTATTTTTTTCAATTCAATAAAGAAGCTTTTCGTACAAATCACCGACTCATCTTCCGCCTCATCCGCATAGTAATCGTCCAAAAATCGGTCTGTAGAACTCCATACTGTCTGTACCATTCCCTGTAGTCTGTCGGCCATTTTCTTATTGGAATTAGTTCTGTGATCAACAGTTTGCCGGATTTGCATTTTTGCCACCTCCGATTTATTCCATGGACAGGTCACAACATTAAAACCCTTCAAAGCAAAATAGGCATCGGTTGGTTCCGCATGCTCGTAATGCCAGTCACAGATGATCACATCTTTTGGGATCATATCAATGGCCGCATGGGTGTGGTTCAGGCTTGCCTCCCACATGCCTAGCCCGGTGGTTTCTCCGTCGAGCAGCCGGTCTCCCCAGATCCACAGGTTTTTATCATTTGCTGCGAGGTGATCACGTATTTTTGTGACTTCTCCCGCAAATAGTTCGGCCTTGTCTTTTCCGGCACATCTTGGGCATTTTTCATCTCCGATATAAAAAACCTCGTCCATCCCTGCATGAAAAGCATCCCCTTCAAACACCTCCACAATCTCATCCATAATAGCAAAAACTACCGAGTGAACTTCCGGGTGGAGTGGGCAATAACTTTTACAATACAAACCGTCCTCATTCGGCCATTCATATTTTTCAGGAAGTTTCACGTGGGGCGTTTCATCAAATTCGGGATATTCCTTCAGTAAATTTCCAAGCGTACCGTGCCAGCTCTGATGGCCAAGGAGATTGACCTGCGGAATGATCCTGATGCCATTCTTTTTGCCAGCTTCGACAATTTTCTTGATATCAGCCTTCGAGAGCGGGTTTTCGTCGCGAAGGTTGGGATAAGAGGTGTATGCATATTTGTAATCTACCCTAAGGATTAGTGTATTGATATGGCTTGGAGCCAACTCTTCGTTCATAAATTTTACAAATCGATTGACGTCCGGTTTCTGAGGAGCAGCAATGCACAAGCCCCTAACAGGCATTAGCGAATCCAGCAGTTGAATGTCCTGGCTCTTCGCGGGAAAAATCACTAACACCAATAAAAAGGATATAAGTATTGGTCTACTCATATTTTAGGGGATCAGTTTTGTAAATGTATTCATGAACAAGGTATGATTTGATACTTCCATAGTCAATAAAGGATCTGACATCGCGATAGACAGCGATCATATTAGGAATAATGGTCAGCGGCCCGCCAAAAAATTTAAAAGGGTTGAGCAAATCTGATCTTTCTTTGACGTGTTCTTCCACGATGCCATCGTACCACTCCTGCGAACCAGACAATTCTTCTTTCACCACGTTCCTGTTGTAATGCCAGAGAGGATGGATTTTAAGGGATAAAGGGGAATGGCCTTCATGCCACCGTTTTATAAATGTTCCGTAATCAATGTCTTTTTTCTTTTTGAAAAGGGTTAGCAGGCAAATGCCGGGTGTTACCTCACCGTCGCCCCAGGTTTTTTGGTAGGAAACTACTAATACCTCGTCCACCAGGTAGTGTCCGGTGAGGCCTTCTACATCCTGTGCGTATTCGATACTTGCTTCTTTAGGATAATAGACTGATAAAACCGCGATTTTCTTCTTTTGAAAAGGAATGATGGAAAAGGAGGGAGCTTTGTTTTCGGTTAGAAGGAGTCGGACTTCCGAGGTGTTTTTGTCTGCCTTGTAATGATGGGCGGTTTTTGAGATTCGATCCTTAAAAGTGGTGAAGTCTTCTTCTTTTTTTCCTGAAATGATAAAAACTTCTTTGATCATTTAATCCTTTTTTGGGTATCAAAACTTACTATTTTTAGATCATATTAATGCACATCGAATGGTTTTTTTAGTTACGGAAGGATCAGGATTTTGTCTACCTGCCAAAATACTCAGAAGAGGAGGGACCGGCGAGGACGACTGATTATCTCCAAAGAAAAAGAATTGAGAAATCGGTTTGATTTAGCGCTTGCAGATTCAATTCCTTCAACACAGGGGTGTCAAATGATTATCGCAATCTTTTTGAAAAATTGGCCTTAAACAAATTGTCGCGCTCTAACTTTCCGAAAGTTCAGAACCTTCGGAAAGTTTTCCCGGAAAAGGCACCAATTAATCCATCCCGCCAATAAGGGGATCGTACTTTTAAGTCGTTGAGTCAATGCAATTAAAAAGAATATACTTTCTACGAATTATCCCCATGAGGGGGGTGTTTCTTTGGCACGGGATCATACCCACTCCCACCCCAGGGATGACATGTGGAAAGCCGCTTAATCCCCAGCCAAAACCCCTTAAAAGGCCCATGTTCCTTAATTGCTTCGATCATGTAGTGGCTACAAGTGGGAGTGTAGCGGCAGGAACTTGGAAAGTAAGGTGAAATGGCCGCCTGGTAAAACCGTACCAGCCCGATAAGGGGAAGGGATAATATTTTGTAGAATAGTTTCAACAATAATATTCTGAATGAACAGGCTACCTTTCAAACATAACCAATTCTGTACTAACCTCACCGTCTTCCAAATGAATAATTCGGTAGCCAAAGGTACTTGAAATGACTTTTACTTCATTGGCTTGTTTTTCAACCTGGAAACAGGTGGATGGCGTAATTATTTGCTTTGTTTTTCCAATGGTTTGCACATCATCAAAGTGATAATGACCATTGAAAACGAATATCCTCTTTCCTGTTTTTGTAAGCAAGGCGGACAATTTTTCCCTATTACCAAGTGGGTACTTCACGTCCATGATCGAATCAACCGGGAATGCAGGATGGTGAATAAAAAGAACGATGGTCTTATCAGTCTGTAAATTTCCCTCAAGCCAGTTAATCTGATTTTCACTGATGTTGCTAGTGCTGGTATCAAGGTAAAAGTACCGGTATAGTTCATCCTCCCGGGTAAAATAAATCTCTTTGGTTTTACTGTTGACACCTTCTGAAAGGTGTTTTGACAGTTCATCAAACGAATCATGATTCCCAGGGGTAAGAGCTAGGCGGAAACCCCTGAGTGTAGAAAAAAACCATGCATTCGATTCAGGAGTACCAATGTCGCCGCCGAATACCACTTCCTTGATGTTTCGATCTTTCAGATCTTGCAAAACCCTTTTCCAGTTTTCACGGGGATCGATGCCATAGTCTCTCGGATGTTGCTCGTCCAGATGACAGTCGGTGAGGTATGCGAATTTTCTAGTCACTCAATTGCAACTATATTATTCAAAATCCTTGTAAAGCAGACTGGGTTGGATGCCCTGGTTCATCTGGTATTTTCCACTTTTATACAATTCATATTCACCTTCGATGGTGTGGAAATAAAGCTGGCAAACTTCGACACCCGGGTATATCTTAATTGGCTTGATGCAGAAGATTTCCAATGTCCAGAAGCCCGAGAAACCCACATCACCGAAACCGGCCGTCACATGCACAAACATCCCCAAGCGGCCAATGGAAGACCTGCCCTCCAGCATCGGTACATACGATTTTGTCTCCGTGTATTCCAGTGTACGGCCAAGATACAACTGTCCCGGCTGGAGTACATAGCCGCTCTCCGGGATTTCGAATTTAGTGGCCGGGTTAGGCTTTTTCATGTCCAGGTCGTCATTGTCATAAGTCATCAGCACATTGTGAAGCCTGAGATTGTAACTGTTTGGGTTAAGTAATTTAGGATCGTACGGATCGATCATTATATTTTTACCGATCTGTTTTTCTATTTCTTTTCCTGATAAAATCATTGAATGGAAGTTTAAAAAAAAATGCATGAATTAGGCCGCTAATATACTATGCATACAGCTACCATGCAGAGCATACAGCAATAAATTTTAGGGATGCTTAGTATATAATTGACTGTATTGTTGGTAATTAACCCAAAGTGACTGTATTTTCGTTATTTAGAAAGCAGGAAAGGATAGAATATCATGACACCGGAGAAATTTCAGGAAATCAGGGAGATTTTTACACAGTATCTCGAAGAAAAGCAGTTGAGAAAGACCCCGGAGCGTTTTGCCATCCTGGAGGAGATATACTTGAACGAAGGGCATTTTGACGTGGAATCCCTTTACATCAACATGAAAAACAAAAATTACCGGGTAAGCCGGGCCACGGTCTACAATACGCTGGACCTGCTCCTTGAATGTGACCTGGTCAAAAAACACCAATTCGGTAAAAACCTTTCCCTTTACGAAAAAGCCCACGGCTACCGCCAGCATGACCACGTGATCTGCACCAAATCGGAGCAGATCTTTGAATTCTGCGACCCGCGTGTTCAGCAAATACAAAAGCTCGTGGAAGAAACCTTTGACTTCACCGTCACCAGCCATTCCCTCTATTTTTACGGCTATCTGAATAAGGAAAAAGTGAAGCAGGTAGAATAGAAATTTTTGTTATCATCGAAGGCATTAACATATGTTAATGTAACTGCTGTTTGTCTCCTTTAATTTTGGGATCAATATTATTAATCTATATCCCAAATGAACTATACTATTTTGATCCTTTACCGTGCTACCCATCACTCGCTGGCCTTGACGAGACAACAAAGAAATGAATTTTTCTCAAGTGAAATTCTACCGATAGTCCAGCAGTTTGAAGGAAGGCTGACAGTTCGGTTTTTTGATAGCGAAGCATTTCATGCTACTACATCTGATTTTCTTATTATAAATTGTGAGGAGCTACAGGATTATTACTATTTCATGGAATACGTCCGTGATACAGCGCTTTTTAGCAAGCTTTATATTGAACTCAATGATATAATTACAGGAATCGAAAATGGCTTTCAACATTTTGAAGAAAAGGAAAAAAGTGGATATTCGGTCAATCATTATTAATCAATGCCAGAACTTGCAATTACTCTTTTTATGGTAAAAGTTTATAACCATTTGTCATCTCTTTTACTTTGACTTCCAAGTCGTTAAGCTTTCGTGATATTTGTGTGATCTTTTTTAAGGACCTTCCTTATCTAACAAATCAAATCAACATATCATGAAAACTTTAAAATCAATCGCGATCATTTTATCATTTGGATTCATCACCTTTAGCTGTCAGGATAATGAAGTCAATCCTGTCGCCTCTGACTCATCCATTGTTGCACCATCCTCGCCCAGCAATGCAAGGACAGGACGCGCAATGGTAATGGCAGATTGCCAGGTGTATCGCACTATAGTGACACCTGCTTCTTTCAATCCATCGAGTACACCTTTTGATAATTTATATGCCGGTTTTTTTAAAGATGGTGCGGGATTAATTTCTGATGCTAAGCCGGGTGATCAAGACTATAATGGCGGTAGATGGCGCATGTTCACATTGAAAGAAGGTGTGGATCCTGCTAAATATGACGAAGCATGTTCGGCAGAAGATCTTGATATGGATGACTTTGTGTCAACAGGAAATTATTTTGAATGTCCCCTTTTACCTACTAAGGAAGACAATTAATTATTGAATGGTTCATCTTAGGTGAGGTTGTATCAATTATAGAACAACCTCATTTTTTGTCATTTTTGTAGACATTGATCACAAATCCCATTCACCAGCACATTGATATCACTAATTATGTAAGTATCGGGGACATTTATTTTCGGAATAGCCACAGATTCCATGCAAATGGTTTGACCACAATGATCACATTTAAAATGGACATGGCTGTGGTTATGCGTAGAGGATGAACAATTTTCATTGCATAATGCATATTTAATCCCCCCTTCATCATCCAGTATTTTATGGATCAGTCCGTTATCAACAAATGATTTCAGGGTCCGGTAGATGGTCACGCGGTCGTATTCGGCATGGAGCTCCTGCTCTAACAGTCCCTGCGTCAGCGCATAATTATGACGCTGAAAGCATTCCAGTATTTTCACCCGACAGTCGGTGTTGCGAAGCTTTCTTTTTCGCAATAAACCGACTGGGTCATCATGTATGTGATCAGACATGTGAAATTATTTGGCTACGACGACACCAAAAGACACATCTACCTCCGTTGAGCCAGTCGAAACAGTAGATGAAGCGGATTTTAAATCCGGCTGATGCTTTAGCACGATTCGTAGATCTCCCGTCATATCCTGATTGGCTGTGGTCCATTTTGTTTGCAATCCAATGGGAAGACCGTTAGTGTCTTCATCCTGGTATCGTACATTTTCCCGATTAGTATTGATATCGCCATTAGAAGGACTGAAAAACAATCCGGTAGTCCAGCCAAAAAAGATCATGTGGTCATTACCTTCTACGCGAATTTCTTCCGTAATATCTTCTTCCGGAGTCGCAAGGTGATTGACAAATTCGATCTCCATGTCGTATTCCAGGTTGTATTCCAGGTTTATCGGGCCTTCAGCTTCAATATCCTGCGGTCCGTCTCCATCGGGATCAACTGCACTAACGGAAATGGTGGTTCCTCCGACAGTAGGTGTAAAATGAACCGTGATTTTAGAGATTACTTCCTCCACATTTTCCTTTTCGGGTTCATCCGGTTTACAGTTTGAAAATGAAAAAATCATGAATGCCATCAAGAAACTAAAAGTGATAGATGATACCCATTTTGAGGTTTTGTCCTTTGTCATATGTGTAGTATTTTAATCTGTTAGTATTGTTCTTATATGTTGTATTCAATAGGTTTTCTCCGCTCAGTTTTAATTCCAGGGAGTTTTTCTCCCATACCTTGTGTAGTGAGACACCAGCTTCCAGTAGAAAATAGGAAGGTGGAGTGGTAATAAAATCATAGTTACCTCCATTCTCCGGGAATGACAGGTCAGGGGCATTAATATCAATAGTAATTGGTGAATACTTTTGTTCAAACGTGTAATTACCCTTGACAAATACATCAATGTGGTCCAGTTTTTCGACATTTTCTATGTGCCAGGTTATTCCGGCATTCAGACGATTGGCAGGTATGTAAAGAAAATAATCTTCGTTAGACAGATCTCTGGCGTAGAGATAGGAATAGAGCATATTTAAAGACAGGTACCGGGTCATGTCGTACTGAAAGTCCATGTCAAGCCCGGTAAATAATGCCCGGGTTTGCCGGTATCTGAAGGTTGGCATCGTTCCCCTCACTGAGTTGGTAACGCCGCTCGATTTCAGGTAAAAAAAGTTGTTGATCGATTGATAGTAAGCACTCGCATCAAAGTGGAATTTGTCTCCATGGAATTCGTAGGTTCCCACGAATTTTATGCTGCCCTCGCTTTTCAAACCAACATTTGATGCGTCAATGATTTCATTGTTGTCGTCCAAAAGAAATCCATACTCAATAGCAGCAGCGCTTTGATGTGTTCCATAACTGTATAGCTCAGCCACGTGCGGAGGGCGCCATCCGGTGGAAATATTCACAATGAAAATATTCCGTTGATCCGGTGTAAAACGAAAGCCTGCCAGGCCTGAGAAATTGAGGAAATTGTAGCTTGCGCGAAAGGGTTCATTTTTATAATCCCGGCCTGCCACGTCAAATGCCTGGTAGTCCATCCGGCCGCCAAACTCCAATGTGAATTTGTTGAGTTTATATCTGTCAATCGCAAAAAGTCCACCAGAAACTGAGTTGTAATTGGGGATGAAGGGAATGGTTTGGGTGCCTGGTATATTTTTGTTTTGCTGGTAGATGACGTTTGATCCTATATTTAATTGGTGTCTGCCAAAGGTATTGATTTCAAAATCGAGGTCAAGGTTGTGTGTCGACAATTGCAGGTCCATGGATGGAATGTTAACCAGGTTGCCACGCCGGATGTCAAACTCCCTTCGGTTATTTAATTGGAATCCATATTGAAGTTTTAAGTTGTTTTCACCCAGGTCCCAGTTAGATTTTAATTTGATCAGGGAATGATTAGATGTTTGTTTCGGCGCATTTATCTGGTAGGAAAAATCCTCCGTCCCCGGCGGAAGTTCGCTATTGACCGCATTGACAAAATCCTCGAGACTATTGATAAGGCCTACTGTTTTAAGAATTCCTAATTCTGTATTGAAGTAACTGACAAATAACTCATGGTCCGAATGATCGTATTTTTTCCCAATCGCTGTAGAAAAATTATATTCTTCCATACCTGTATTGGTCAGGTGATATTCCGGAGTATTCAGGTCGCCACCTTTTTTAAAGGTTCCCTGTACTCTCCATGCCCAATTCTTCTCCATGGCTGATTCTACCATTGCAGATGATGTTAGCACTCCTCCATTACTTTGGCCTGCCAGGATTACTTTTCCGGAAATCTCTTTTTCTGAGGGAAGGGGCGCCGGTAAAACGAGGATAACCCCTCCAAGGGCACCGGAACCATATTTCACCGAAGCCGATCCTTTGATCACTTCCATCCGGTCAGCGATGAGCGGATCAATGGCAGGGGCGTGCTCTGCTCCCCACTGCTGCCCTTCATAACGGATGCCGTTGTTCAGGATAAGAATTCTATTGGAATTAAGCCCCTGAATGACAGGTTTTGCAATATTGCCACCAGTCTGTAGCATATTTACACCACTGATTCCCATCAATGACTCCCCAAGCGAGCTGCCCGCGGTTGCTTCAATTTTGTCTGCATTGATATTTTGAATGTTCTGGCTCTCAAAGGCAGCGGATTTATTCTTTCCAAGGACGATGACGCTTTCCAGTAATTTGGCATCCTGCGCCAGGAAGACCTTCAGGAATTCCGCATGGTCTGAATGGACGGCTATTGTTTTAGCCTTGTAACCCGTGTAGCTGATTTCAATTTGAAGATCGCACTCACAAATTTTTGTTAGTTGAAAGAAGCCTTTTTCATCCGCTGATACACCGGTGTTGCTTGCAAGGATTTTGATATTAGCAAATGATAGAGGCTCCCCGGTTTCAATGTCCACCACGCTGCCAGAAACGATACAGCTACATTGGTGCGAGCAGGGACAGTCTTGCTGCGCAAGGGAAGTGTGAAAGGTAATGCTAGCTAGTGCAGCAATGAAAAGTCGCCTCATAATTTATTGATTGAGGCAGCAAAACTAAGTTGCTGAATTCATTTTTGCAACATTGTTGCAAAAATACATGTTAAACAGCCATCAAACCATCAGGACGGGTCAGTATCCTGCGCGAATTGAATTACTTGTCCTTCCTTCACATCGAACCTGTCGCAAAACCCGGCGGCAGTTTCTACCACATACATGGCGGGTTTCATGGAGGGAATGTTTGTTTCGGAGTAGGGCGGAGTATGCTTGTAAATGGAAACAATCTCCATATTGGCATTCACATATATAATGTCCAAGGACATTTTGGTGTTTTTCATCCAGAAAGATTGCAGTTCTTCGTAATCAAAAACGAAAAGCATTCCTTTGTTGTAATCCATTGAGCTTCGGTACATCATCCCCTGGGCGCGCTCACGATTATTGTCTGCGATTTCGATATCGATGGTTTTAACGGAGTCATCTTCATTGAAAAAAGTCAAAACACCCTCTTTTTCAAATTGAGGCTCAGAGGGTTCGGTAACGGTTTCGATTCGCTTGGTTCCGCCTTTCTTGCCGCATTGGGTGAAGACAAGGGGACAAGATAGGAGCATTAATAGCAAAAAGGATCTTACGAAATAATTCATGGTAATTCTTGTAACTGAAATAAAACCACGATATTATGAAATAACTGACAAAGCAGCGCCCATTTGATTTAAAATTTTAGAAACGGAAGGAAATTCATCCTTAAAATATTTAAATATAAAATTCTAATATTAAATTGCGCACCCTTTGGGATCTTAGCTCAGTTGGTTTAGAGCGCTGCCTTGACAGGGCAGAGGTCGTGGGTTCGAATCCCTCAGATCCCACTAGCCAGTTTTGAGTGTGAGTCCCCGGTTTTGAGACCTGGGATTCACAGTCAATCTCTTCAAAGACGACTTCGAAACAATTCCTGAGAAACTCCTGCTACTTATAAAAATTCTTTTTAAAAGCGTGAAACTCGTCCTTCCGCAGAATAACCCGTTTCCAGTACGCCTTAATAAACCCCAACCCATAGCCCAACATTTGAGTTAGGGATGCGCGCAATGATAATAGGCCAATACCAACACTTTTATTTTTAATAGTTGCTTCCAGAAAAATTGCAAAAAAGTATATAACAAATGGAAGGACTGGAATAATGGAACGAAAAGCTCCGGAGTAAATAATCGCCATCGGCAATAGAAGGGTAAAAGCAGCGGGAAAGAAATGTAATAATTTCAGGGATTGGGGATGTCTGAAATAAAGGTTGATCCTTGCAATGCCGGAGTTGTAAACTTGTTTATAAAACTGCCTGAAATTCGTCCTGCGCTTATGGTATACAAAACATTCGGGAATCAGTATGGACGTAAAGCCAGCCTCGATGATCCGGATACTGAAATCGATATCTTCCCCGAACCGCATGGACATAAACCCTTTTGTTTCTTCAAAAACTTTCCGGCTGATGCCCATATTAAAACTTCGTGGATGGAATTTTTCAACTGATTTTTTGTTGCCACGTATTCCCCCCGTCGTAAAAATGGAAGTCATGGAAAAGTTAATGGCTTTTTGCACCGGGGTAAAAGAATCGTCAGCGGCATCCGGCCCACCAAAAGCATCGAACTGTTCTTTTGAAAAACGCTTTTCCAGCATTTTAAAATAATCTTGAGGTATCAGGCAGTCGGAATCAAAAAAAACAAAAAAGTCACATTGAGCCTTGAGGCAACCATAATTTCGTGTCAATCCCGGCCCTTCGTTGTCCTTATAAAAATATTTGATGTCAAGCCGGTCAGCGTACTTTTCACACACTTTGTCCCCGCGTTGCAGGGAGCCGTCGTCTACGATGATAACTTCGAAATTCGGAAAGGACTGCCTTGTAAGCGACTCCAAAAGTTCATTAATTTCAGCGGGACGATTATACAGAGGTATAACAATGGAAAATAACGGTCTTGCCACTATAACCCTATTTTATCAACAAGAATATAATCTTCTTTTTTTGCATTCTGAAGTGTGTACATCTCTGCCAGAAATCCCGCCAGAAATAATTGAACACCGACGATTACAGCCACTAAAGCAATGTAAAACAAAGGTTGGTCCACAATGTCGCGATGCAGCGCGGCTTTGATATACCATAGGAAATAGAGCTTTTCACCCAGGAGCCAAAGTACAATAAAGAAACCTGCCATAAATGAAAGTGATCCCAGTGTGCCAAAAAAGTGCATAGGCTTTTTGCGAAACTTGGAAACAAAGGTAATCGAGGCAAGATCAAGAAATCCGGTAATGAATCGCTGGAAACCATATTTAGTGGTGCCATACTTCCTGGCGCGATGCTGCACGACTTTTTCGCCGATACTGGCGAATCCATGCCATTTGGCAATGACTGGAATGTAGCGGTGCATTTCGCCGTAAACGTGGATGTTTTTTACCACTCGGTTTTGATAAGCTTTTAATCCACAGTTAAAATCGTGGAGTTTAATACCGGAAATTTTACCAGTCACATAATTGAAGAACTTGCTGGGGATGGTCTTGCTGATCGGGTCGTGCCGCTTTTTCTTCCAACCTGAAACCAGGTCATATTTTTCTTCCATCACCATGCGGTAGAGCTCCGGTATTTCATCAGGGCTGTCCTGCATATCGGCATCCATGGTAATGACCACATCTCCTTTGGCAAAGCCGAACCCGGTATTGAGGGCAGCAGATTTACCATAATTCCGGTTGAATCGTACCCCCTTTATCTGCGGGTGTTCTTTGGAAAGTTCATTTATTTTTTCCCATGAGCCATCATTGCTTCCGTCATCCACCATGATCACCTCATAAGAAAAGCCGTGCTCTTGCATGACACGGCCTATCCAGTTTGTTAGTTCAGTAACCGACTCCACTTCGTTATACACCGGAACGACTACCGAAATATCTTTTTTTTCACTCATTTATTGTCAATAATACTAAACTGCCTTAAGTTGATCTTTTTTGGTAATAGCTGAAACGATCAAAGATATGAGTAATCCAATAAATGCCATACCAAGGATGCCAAATATTAAGATCATCATCGGGCTTGTGAATTTTTCAGTCATTGCCAAAGCTTGTTCAATTTGTTCATCTGACATCCCTCTACTGTACAGATCATCTTCAGCTTTTTCAATGGCATATTTTAATGCAGAATCATCAACATATTTGAGATATATAAATGAAAAGATGCCTGATATAGCTCCGCCGACAATAGACATAATAACTCCGATCGACAATCCCTGACCATATTTAATGTAGCCTTCGTTCGCTGCTTTAAACGTATTGTGGGCCATGAATATCAATACAATTAAAATAACATAGGAGAGCCATTGCAATCCCTGGTAGACATAAAGCCCGCCTAGTTGTAAAATCAAGCCATAAATTATTAGTGCGAGGCCGACGAAAATGCCGTAACGCAAGCCAATTTTAGAAGGTGATATTTTTTCTTCCATGATTAGTTGGTGTTTAGGGTTTTAAAAAAATTTGAATACTTGTCTAAAAGTAAGGGCTTAAAATCAAAAAAGCACGAACATTGACTTAAAAAGCAATCGTTGATTACAGACGGTTAGATTTGTTTCTGATCAGGTAAAACACAAGGCTAAACAGAATCACAAAGAAAAACCCCGAGAAGGAAGCTTTCATCGGGCCATCAAGAGCCAATGCCATATCCGAGGTGTTTTTAACGTCATCCAGTAGGAGATTAAAATGTGCTTCGCCAAATTTCTCTACATAATTCTGTTTGTATTCCATCATCATGGCAGTCCTGTTTTCCACATACTCCTGCCGTAATTCCGGCCTGATTAGCTTTATGATAATCACCATGGAAAAGAAGAAGACCAGGCTGATGATAAAGTTGCAAACAATGCCCACCGACATATATTTCCAGAATTTCGGGGCAATATCGATTTGATTGTATTCGATGATAGAAAACAAAATGATGAGTATGATCATCAATCCCGCTAGCAGCAGTAGTGCGGGAAGAAATATATTTTTATCAAAAAACAATAGACCGGCATAGAAAAGCACGATAATAATACTACCGGTAATCCCATATTTGACTCCCGTTTTTATAATGTATTTTCTGACAAGATTCATGGTTTAGAATAGCTCAATTTCACCATTATTTACTACGGCCAATACTTTTCCTTTCAATTCCTTTTTATAAAAGGGAGAGTTCTTTGATCGCGATTTGTTGGTGTTGTCGTCCAATGTCCAGGTAATGGTAGGATCAAATACAGTCAGATTGGCTGGCTCGCCTTCCTTGATCTCCGGGATGGGAAGTTGAAGGATGGATCGAGGGTTGGTAGTGAATTTCTCGATAAGTGTCAGCCAGTCTTTTCCTGCAGTGGCCGTAAGCAGCATCGGGAAAAAGGTCTGGATCGTCGACATGCCGAAATCAGCCAGGTCAAATTCCAGCTTTTTGCATTCTTCATCATGGGGACTGTGAGCGCTCACAATGACATCAAGGGTGCCTTCAACCAGCCCCTTTAACAATGCGCGTTTATCCCTTCTGCTTCTCAGCGGGGGATCCACTTTGTAATTGGAATCGTAATCCTCCAGGTCACTTTCATCAAAAAGCAAATGACTGATCGCCACATCGCAAGTCACTGCCTTTTCCCTTTTCTTGGCATTTTTGATGAGGTTGAGGGCTTTTGAACTTGAGATATTGCTGAAATGAATCTTACCCCCGGCATAATCCAACAAGTGCAAGTCCCTTCGTACAGTAATTTCTTCTGACAGGGAGGGCATCCCCTTGAGCCCAAGCATGGTGCTGACATTCCCTTCATGCATGGTACCAAAGATAGTGAGGTGTTTATCCTCCGGTTTATTGATTAGGAGCCCGTTAAATTTTTGAAGGTATTGAAGGGTCTTGAGCAGAATGTCAGTATTCCAGATCGGTTTGTCGCCATCAGAAAATGCAATAGCGCCATTGGCATGCATATCGATCATCTCCGTCAGGTCTTCCCCTTTGCAGTCTTTAGTGACCGCACCGATGGGGTGGAGCTGGACGAGATGATTTTTATTGCCCGAAAGAATATACTTTACTTCATTTTTACTCTGGATGGCGGGATGGGTATTAGGGATGAGGGCAACTTCTGTAAATCCACCAGCCGCTGCAGCTTCCCGACCGGTGTTCAGGTCTTCTTTTTGCTCCAGTCCAGGATCATTAAAATTGGCTTTCATGTCAAACCAGCCAATGGAAACGTGCAGGTCTTTTCCCTCAATAACCTTATCGGCCTTAAAATCTTCGGTTCCTATTTTCTGGATCACCCCGTTGTTATCGATCAGGATATTTCTTTTTTGATGGTGGAGGGTTGAACCCGGGTGTACGATACGAGCCGATTTGATTAGAGTACTCATTATTTAAAAAATCTTATAAGTAATACTTCACACAATAGGAATAGCAACGAAAGCATCAAAGCATATTTCCAAAGTGGTGTGCCAAATTTAAGCTTTCTGATTTCACTTTCCGCATCTTTGCTGTCAGGAGCCTCAAAAATTGAAACATTATTTTGGCCGGCAAAAATGTCGTCTAATTCTTCCCTGGAATAGGATGCTAGCAGTGATTCGTTTTTATCAATATTCAATGCGATGGTGGTCAGGTACCGATCATCGTCCGTCAGGTCATAAAAGTTTTTTTCAAGTGTGTACATTGGTAGTTGCAGAATCAACTGGTTGCCGGAGATGTTTTGCCCGGGGATGATTTCATTGTTTTCTGTGGTCAATTTATAAATCGCCTTTCTGTCCAATGAATCCAGGGTCAAAGAAATAATTCCATCCAGGGTAGAGAAATAAAGGCTGTTGGTCACGTCCTTGCTTTGCGAGGCAATTTTGTACATGATCGGCACAAAAAGCGCGTGTTTGGCAAAATTAGTAAACTCGTCTTTCAGAGGCGAGCTCATCAAATAAAGGCCATTTTTAATTTCAGAAATAAAAGGATCGTTGTTTTTTAATTGCAGAATGCTCCTGCGGCTGTTTTGCCAATTGATCACCGGCAGCGCCTTTGGCATCAGGATATTGCCTTTCGTTTCTTCAAACATATCCTCAAAAAATGGATTGTTGATGTCGGGGTTTTTTACGTCTTGCGCTTCCCGAGTTCCTGACTTGCTGATAATATTATCCGTGAGGTTTTGAAGGGAGGAAATATTGGTATTTTCACCCGGAATGATCAGAATAGTGCCTCCGTTTAACACATAACTTTTGATTGTTTCGAGCAGAGATTGTTCGACATTCGGAATTTCATTGAGAACAACGAGGTCGGCCTGCGACACCTGGCTGTAGTCGATATTGGAAAGGTCCTGGCTATTAAAATTGAAAAGATCTGTGTTGCCAAAGACCATTTCGATGGGCGAGACGGAAGACATGTTCTTGATCTCAGTAATCTTGATCCGGTTGCTTTTGTTGAGGATCAGCAATAGCTCATTGTCAAAAGTAATTGGGAATTCTTCGATCTCGACCCTTACCCGGTTGATTTTTTCCAGCGGCATTGATAATTCGATGGCTACTTCCCTACGATCGTTTGCCTCGATCTGAAAGGTAGAGGATGATACCTGGATATCGTTGACATAAAATTTGAGACCGATATCGTCAAGTTCTTCGGTTCCAATATTCCTTAAAATAATGAACAGGGTATTCGTCTGTTCGCCCATCAAAAACGGATTTTCCAGGAACACGGAGTCGATAAAAACATTATTGTATGAAGGAAATGTTTTCGGCATCAACAAAATCCGGTTCATGCTGTCCACATCTAATGAGATATTCCCAAGGGTGGATTTTTGAAAATCGGAGATGAAATAGATTTCCTTGTTGCCACTCGCATCACCCAGAAGGTCAGTTAACAGGCGACTATATATTTCATCAAAGCTTCTTGAGACATCACTCCTTCTCACTTCGGTCAGCATTTCCCTGACTTCATCTTTGCTTTTCAGGCCGCTGGACGAGGGTGAAAAATCATTGGTGAGAAGTTTAAAGTCCGTATTTGCCGGATATAAATTAATCAGCTTGTCAACAGTCGCCAGGGCGTCGTCCAGGCCGGTCATGCTGTTATCCAGGGTGTTGGTCATGCTCAGGGAATTGTCCACATAGAAATATACCTGATTCACAGAAGTTGCACCTTGCCTGGAAGGAATAAATGGTTGGGCAAAGGCAAACACGAGGAAGGCGATGAACAGTATCCTGGAAACGAGGATAAGGAGGTGTTTTAACCTACGCTTGGAGCTGGTAGTTTTTTTAACTTCCTGAATGAAGCGGGTATTGGAAAAGTAGACTTTCTTGGCTTTTCGGAATTTGAAAAGATGAACAATAATGGGGATGGCAATCGCAAAAAGTCCAAATAAGAATTCCGGTAGAAGAAATTTCATTAGCCGTAAAAGTAGTAAAAGTTTGAGAAACTAGCTTCCATAAATTTGTATGAAAGGTTTTCATTTCAGTGTAGGTTCATTTGAGATCTATTTAAAACAAACGTTACAAATAAAAATAAATGATTTTGCGTTTAAATTCATTTGAAGGTTTATTTTGTGGAAAATTGACTGAGGAAAAATACAGCTCGAATATTATGAGGATGCTGATTTTTAGGGGTTTTTCTGGTTTTTGTGTCTAATTATTTCAATATTTTTATCTTGATTAATCTTTAATGGCAAAGGAAGAAAGTAATAAACTAGGCAATGCCCCGCTTCAGGAAGTAATATTTGAACTTCTTTGGGAAATTGATTTCGATCAACAGGGTAACCCAATAGATTCAGACTTTGAATTTGCACAAGGACTTTTTGCCAAAAAAGTTCTCGAAGAGTTTCCCTTGCGCAAAAGAACTATCCCGGAAGGAATCCCAATTAAAATTTACCCAAAAACGGTTCATCAATTTTGGAAAGGCCAAAATATTTGGCCTGTTGTTCAATTGGGTCCGGGAATTATGGCATTGAATGAAACCGAACACAACTACGATTGGATCAAGAAATTTTATCCTCTCATAAAAAATCAGATTGGCAATTTGGAAGAATGTTATAGTCAAGAACTTATATATGAAAGCGCAAGTTTGAGGTATATTGATGCCGTTGAAATAAGTGAATCGGAACGAATTGAATTATTGCATTCGGTAAACTCGAAGTTTAATTATGAGTTGCTGAACAAATTCGAATTCCCAGGTAAATTATCACATTTGAATCTTGCCCAAACATTTGACGTAGATGATGATACTAAAGTTAGCCTTATTATAAATGATGGGATAAACAAATTCAATAAACCAGCAATTATTTGGCAAACGCACATCATTTCAAATTCCAGAAAGAAAAAGAACGAAGTAATTTCCTGGGTTGATCTGGCACATGATATTTCAAGTAAACTATTTAAGGATATAGTAAATAGGGAGTTTTATGAAAGCTTTAAGTAATTCTTTTAGGATTCGGAACTACGGTTCTGAGCCTTCAACCGGTCTGAACAATCAATATAGGATTAAAGGCGCCCAAACTTTGGTTGTTGATGATCAATCAACGCTATTGAGAGAATATGGGTACCTTTCTTATGTTAATCGCCTCGAAATACAAAAATTAAAGTCCTATTCGCAACTAGAGGATAATTGGGATAGCTATGGAGCCCAAAAAATAACTGAAGATATTATTAACCAAGCCATTGATTTAGTTGGAGCCATAGACAAGCTTGATGAAGAAGTATACTTTTCTTCGCCTGGGCCAAATGGTGAGATTTTAATACAAATAAAAAAAGGGGAAAAGGAGGCAGAATTGCTTTTATATAGGGAAAGCTCAAAATATGTAACATTTGATAATGCCGAATTTGCGAAACAAGGAGAATTTAAAACTCACATCCTTCCGGAAATTATTGAATGGCTTAATCTATGAATAAAGGAGACAAGATTGGTGAAGATGAGAACCTTTTAAGGAGAGTTTACAAATTGGATAAAAGATACACAGATCCTAAAACAGGGAGACCATCCTCAAGAGCATTCGCTCCGAGGCCAAAGGACAATGGTAAGCTTTCTGTTGATATCGAAAGATTGACAAGCTTTGAAAAATCAATATTGGATCCTTTGAGATTTGTCCTTTATCGAATTTCAACAACGTTAATCATTGATTTAGGATTGGAATGCATATATGACCCGATTTCCAACGAAGAATATGAAAATTTAGCTCATTCCCTGGTTGTCGGCTTTAAAGAAGAGGATGAGAGTATTCCAGGTATTTTGGCGCGTAAAGCGGTTTACATTACCTATCCCTGATAAGGCTTTGTTAAAGCCTTCACCAAAGCTATCTCCCCGCCAAGCCGGTATAGTTAAACGGACTAATCTGCAACAGCTCCTCCTTGATTTCATCACTCACATTCAGTCCTTTGATAAACTCCTTGATGGCCTGTTCAGTGATCTTTTCATTTTTTCTGGTCAGATCAAGCAGGGCTTCGTAGGGTTTGGGATAGCCTTCCCTTCGGAGGATCGTCTGAATGGCCTCGGCGGTTACCGCCCAGTTGTCTTCCAGGTCGGCCCGGATAGCCGCTTCATTTAGCTCCAGTTTATTGATACCTTTTTTCAATGAAGCCAGGGAAATCAACGTGTGGGCAATTGGGACACCCACGTTTCGTAATACAGTAGAATCTGTAAGATCCCGCTGTAATCGGCTGATTGGTAATTTCGCTGAAAGATGTTCGAAGATTGCATTGGCGATCCCGAGGTTTCCTTCTGCATTCTCAAAGTCGATAGGATTGACTTTATGGGGCATGGCTGATGAGCCGATTTCACCCTTCACTATTTTTTGCTTGAAATAGTTCATCGATACATACTGCCAAACATCGCGGCTGAAATCTATCAAGATGGTATTGATCCTTTTCAAGGCATCAAAAAGGGCGGCCAGGTTGTCGTAATGTTCAATTTGCGTGGTAGGGTAACTTCTGGAAAGACCCAGGTAACTATCCACATAATTATTGGCGAAAGCATTCCAGTCGATGGACGGATAGGCCAGCACATGGGCGTTTAAATTTCCTGTGGCGCCACCAAATTTTGCGCTATATGGAACGGCATCCAACTGCTCCAACTGCCTGTCGACTCTCTCCACAAAAACCAGCAATTCTTTTCCGAGCGTGGTGGGGGAGGCGGGTTGCCCGTGGGTTTTTGCAAGCATCGGGATATTTTGCCAGCTTACTGCTAATGCTTTGATCAGGTCATTTACGGCCACGATATCTTTCCTAACATCAACGACAGCTTCTTTCAGGGAAAGTGGAATGGACGTATTATTAATGTCCTGGCTAGTCAGACCGAAATGGATGAATTCCTTATGCTCACTTAGTCCGAGCTTGTCAAATTCTTCTTTTATAAAGTATTCTACCGCCTTGACATCGTGATTCGTAGTTTTTTCAATCTCCTTGATCCTTTCCGCATCTTCCCCGGTAAAATCCAAATAGATTTTCCTCAGATCATTGATTTTTGAAGAATCAAAACCTTTAAGATTAGGCAGGGGAAGTTCTACCAATGCAACGAAATATTCTATCTCGACCTTCACCCGGTAATGGATCAGTGCAAATTCGGAAAAGTATTTTGCCAGAGTTTGTGTCACCCTTCGGTACCGTCCGTCAACCGGGGAAATGGCAGTAAGAATATTCAGGTTCATAATTAATTTTTTGAGCCTGCAAAGGTAAAAATTTGACCGTAAAAAATTCTATTAAATATGATTTTACGAAGACAAGTGCATTTTAACTTAGATTAAATTGATCTCCAGACCCATGTTGTTGTATCCGTTCATGTTAGGACAACATTGTCGAAAAAACCTTTCCGAAAGTTTAAAACTTTCGGAAAGCTAAAAGGACACAGGAATACAAGCACAGGATTAAACAGAAATTCAAAACAAATTGCCTTTTAGAAAAGTATAAAGTTATTTTTGCTGCGACATTCAAACGAACATAAATCATGGTTTTTGGACTATTCAAAAAGAAGAAGAAAGAAAGCAAATATACTAACCTGGTGGTCAGCGAGATCATTCGCGAGACTCCGGACGCGGTTACCTTGGTGTTTGACGAGCCGGAAGAAGGCCTGGAATACCATCCTGGACAATTTTTGACACTGATTTTTGATATCGACGGGAAGGAGGTCAGAAGATCGTATTCGCTTTGTAGCTCTCCTCATACTGATGACAAACCCGCGGTGACTATAAAAAGGGTTTCTGACGGTACCGTGTCTAATTTTATTAACGACCATGTTAAGCCCGGCGACTTCATCAAGATTATGCCTCCCATGGGTAATTTTATTGCTGAACCTAAAGCCGATAACAAACGCAAGGTGGTTGTATTTGGTGCGGGCAGCGGTATTACCCCACTTTTTTCCATCATTAAATCAGTACTGCATGTGGAATCAGGAAGCAGGGTGTATTTGGTGTATGGCAACCGAAACGAAGAGTCCGTCATTTTCAAAAAGCAAATCGATGAGTTGAAAAGTAAATTTGGCAAGCGATTTCACGTGATCCATATCCTAAGCCAGCCATCGGAAGGCTGGGAAGGACTGACCGGAAGGTTGACACTTGAGCGGCTGCGAGAGATATTATTGGATTTACCGGAGTTAAGTCCGCAACAGGCAGATTACTATTTGTGTGGACCCACCGGTTTTATGCATACTGTAGAAGAAGCGCTGAACGAAATGCGGGTGGCAAAAACCCGTGTTCACATGGAGAGTTTTGTTTCTTCCGGCACGGAAAAAGGGGCAACATCTGACAGCCCTGAAATCCACGACCAGGAGGTCAAAATATTTCTCGACGGTTCAGAATTTAATGTGAACGTTCCTTCGAAAAGAACCATTCTGGAGGCTGGTCTGGATCAGCAGATCGATATGCCTTTTTCATGTCAAAGCGGATTGTGTACCGCCTGTCGTGGAAAACTACTCTCCGGGGAAGTGCACATGGAAGAATCAGACGGATTGTCAGAAGAAGAATTGAAAGACGGATACATCCTTTGCTGTGTAAGCCATCCGTTGACAGATGATGTATCAGTAAAAATTTGTTAAAAGATTTATGGAAGCATTACAATTAGAAAAAAAGAAAAGGTCGTTCCTACCGGAAAATCTAACGATTGATAGCTGGGAAGCCATTGAAAAATATTATGAAGACCTGGTAGGCCGGGAAATTCCGGACTTGGTGGCATTAAAAAAGTGGTTGCATGACCGGAGCGAACTAGAGTCTGTCATTTCGGAAAATTTTGGCTGGCGCTACATCAGGATGACCTGTGATACGGCCAGTAAAGAATACTCCGAGTCCTATTCTTTTTTCGTGAAGGAAATTCAACCCAAAATTGCGCCCTACAGCGACAAGCTGAACAAGAAATATGTTTCCTGCCCCTTTGTGGATCAATTAAAAGGAAGTGGATATTTCATTATGAACCGCTCCATAAAAAAGGCCATTGAGATCTACCGCGAAGAAAACATTCCCTTGTTTACCGAGGTGCAAACCCTCAACCAGGAATATTCGTCGATTTCCGGTGCGCAGACAGTCGAAATCGAGGGCAAGGAATTGACGATGCAACAGGCAGCGGTTTTATTGCAATCTACAGACAGGAAAAAGAGGGAGGATGTCTGGCGAAAAATATCTGCACGACGGGCGGAGGACAAGGATAAGCTCGATGAGTTATATTCAAAACTCATTAAACTCCGTCATCAAATAGCGAAAAATGCGGGATTCAAGAATTTCAGGGACTACATGTTTGCCGCGATGGGTCGCTTTGATTACAGCGTCCAGGATTGCTTTGATTTTCACGATGCTATTAAAAATGAGGTAGTTCCACTCGCTAATGAATTGGCCAAAAAGAGAAAAGAAACATTAGGTGTAGACCAACTTCGACCCTGGGACAAGGCAGTTGATCCCGATGGCAGGGAAGCCTTAAAACCATTTTCGTCACCGGACGAGCTGACGGATAAATCCATAGAGAATTTCAGAAAATCCGGTGAATTCCTGGGTCAGTGCCTGGCGACGATGAAGGTGATGAAACATCTGGATCTCGAATCCAGGAAAGGTAAAGCTCCTGGTGGATATAACTATCCATTGGCGGAGACTGGTGTACCCTTTATTTTTATGAATGCCACCTCCACGCTCCGCGACCTGGTGACCCTGATGCACGAGGGTGGTCATGCGGTGCATTCCATTGTGACCCGGGATCTGGAATTGGGGGATTTCAAGGAAACGCCATCGGAAGTTGCCGAGTTGGCTTCCATGTCGATGGAATTAATTTCCATGGATCACTGGGATCTGTTTTTTAATGAAGATGATCTAAAACGAGCGAAGACAGAACATCTGGAGCAGGTGATTGAAACACTGCCCTGGATAGCCATCATTGACAAATTCCAGCATTGGATCTATGAACATCCCGAGCATACAACCAGCGAACGAGAAGAGGCCTGGCTGTCCATTTACCAAAACTTTACGGACGATGTAACCGACTGGAGTGGTGTGGAGGAATACCGAAAATTCCTCTGGCATCGCCAACTACATTTGTTCGAAGTGCCTTTCTATTATATCGAGTATGGCTTTGCACAGCTAGGCGCCATCGCCGTGTGGCAGAATTACAAAAAGGACAACAAAAAAGGCATTGAAGGATACCTGAATGCCTTAAAGCTGGGCTACACTAAAACCATCCCCGAGATCTACGAAGCCGCCCACGTGAAATTTGATTTCAGCAGGGAATATATCAAGGGCTTGTTTGAGTTTTTGGATGGGGAGATGAAGAAGCTTTGAGGGTGTTTGTTTGACCAATTGAAACAAAGAAGTAAAGCTAGTAGTTGCGGATGCAGGCATGTTGAAGTAATTAATTCTATGAAACGTAAAGTCATTTTTTCACTATTTCTTTTCTATCTATTGATTTCATGTGTCCCCTATCAGCAGCAAATCAATGATGAGATTAATAAAAAAATTGCTTCATCCTATAAAGGTCTAATTTTAAATGATCCCGAATTATATAAAAGTAGAATTGCTCTTGAATCTCAATCTAAAAATGTTAGATATGAATCCATTCTTGACGGTTCAATTAGTAGAACACCAGGGGAACCCGTTATGGAAATTTATGGCGATTTTTTATTTTTTTATGTTCAACACGAAGGAGGCAAAGATCCTAGTTACCAACTTATTTGGGATGGAACATTTGAAATAGATAAGAAAGGGAAATATCATGTGAATTTTATCTTTGATTATCATATAAATTCACGAAATAGATCTCTATATCACAAATATTTAGGTTTCGATTTATCATCTATTAAAGACCAAACCACTAGTGAAATTATGTTGCATTTTTATGGGGTAAGAGAATCAATAAAGTATAATTATTAATAACCTCTCCTTGTTCCTCCACAAGACCATGCGATTCTGTCACATTTACCACCTAATGCCTCCCTTTGACCATATGTATATTTTCTGACCACTTTCTATACAGATCAACTTTCCTATGTAGAGATTTTCGTATTTTCTTTACAAAGCTACCTCCTTATTCGCGCCAAGTTTTAGACTTATCAGATTCGTAGCCGATTTTAAAAATATGGATCAAATAAGGATGAATTATAGATCAAAATCGAATTTATTTGATCCATAAAAAGGCATCTATTGACCCACAAATTTTAAATAAAGATCAAACGGTATTAATTTGTAGCTCAAAATGTCAACTTTTTGATCTAAATTGGAAGCTGTATTGAGCTAAAAAATGTCCAAAACAAAAGAACAAGTCATTCTTGGTTATCTTCAGAATAACCCAAACATTTCGTCGAAAGAGCTTTACGATGGATGCAGTCCTGACTACAGTTATCCAACACTAAAGCGCTTGCTAAGCCAATTGATAGATGAAAAACTGGTGGAGGCCACCGGACAGGGTAAGGGTCGCAGATATACACTCTCAAGTACCTATACCCTCTTTTCGCCGATTGAATTGGATAGCTATTTTGAAAAGGAGATTGACGAAAGGCAAATAAAAGGTACGTATAACCTGGGATTGATAAGGGATGTCTTTTCAAAAGTCAATTTATTCACCGCAGACGAACTTCCTAAACTGGAAAGTCTCCAGCTTCAATTCAGGAAGAACATTTCTGAACTCACAGAAAATGAATTAAGCCTTGAAATGGAACGCCTGGCCATTGACCTCAGTTGGAAATCCTCACAAATCGAAGGCAATACCTACTCGCTTCTGGAAACCGAGCGGTTGATAAAGGAAAAACAGACGGCGGATGGCAAAACCAAGAATGATGCGACCATGCTGTTAAACCACAAGGAGGCCATTGATTTCATAGTTTCAGAACCAGATTATGTTACTCCTCTTACAGTTGCACGAATCGAGGATATTCATAGTATCCTGATCAAGGAGCTTGGTGTAGATCGCAATATTAGAAATAGGCGAGTCGGGATTTCCGGCACCAATTATAAACCTCTCGACAGTGATCATCAGATTAAAGAAGCGTTAGGCGAAATGTGTGATTTGATAAACCAAAGGGAATCGGTTTTTGAGAAAGCATTGTTTGCCCTGGTTTTACTGTCGTATATCCAGCCATTTAGTGATGGAAATAAAAGAACAGCCAGGATCATCAGCAATGCTATTCTAATAGCAAATGGCTATTGCCCTATTTCTTTCAGGACAATTGATTCCATCGAATACAAAAAGGCAATGCTTTTATTCTATGAGCAGAATAACATCACAGCCATCAAGAAGATATTTATTGATCAATTTGAATTTGCGGTCAAAACGTATTTTTAATGAAAGATTGAGCGCAAAAATCATATCGCCTAAAATGACATCAATTCAGCCCATTAAATTTAATGGGGTAAATAATTTGGGATTTCACTGGGTGACCGTGCATCTCTGCTGGAATCCAATTCGGCATTTTTTGGACAATTTTTATAGCCTCTTTATCACAAGATTTTTCCAGTCCTTTCACGATTTTTATGTTTGAAATACTGCCATCCGCCTCAACTACAAAACCTACAAACACCGTCCCGTTAATTGTTTTCTGTCCAACCTGCCACTCATTGTTTTCTTCTATGAAGATTTTTAAGGAGTCCATACCGCCTGGAAATTGAGCTGCGGTTTCGATTGGGTCAATTATTTCAACAGGTTCACGCTGTACGCTATCTGCTCCCAAATCGATTTCTATGTCCTGAGCCAGGATATTGAATGAAAGTAAAGAAAAAAAGAGAACCAATATCTTCATCCTTTGCAATTGATTGGAAATTGATATTACCCCAAAAAATGGCTCAGACTGATAATCTCAGCAAATACACCCGCTGCGGTGACTTCCGCCCCGGCGCCTGGACCTTTAATCACGAGAGGCCGCTCATTGTAGCGATCGGTGGTAAATGAGATCATGTTGTCACTTCCTGATAAACTGTAAAAAGGGTTGCTCATATCTACCGCCTGCAAGTTCACAGTAGCTTTGCCATCCTCCATTTTGGCAATAAATCTCAGAACCTTGTTTTCAGCAGTTGCCTTTTCTAGTAATTCTTCGAAATGCCTGTTTTCCTTTTCCAGTTCCACAAAGAAATCATCTACTGACTTAGCTTCGAGGCAAGCTTTGGGAAGAATGTTTTCAACAACCACATCTTTTAACTCCAGTGCATGACCTACTTCACGGGACAAGATCAGGATCTTCCTTGCCACGTCCATTCCGTTGAGGTCATCCCTCGGATCGGGCTCGGTAAATCCTCTTTCCTTGGCAGTTTTAACGACATCACTAAAGGCAATACCCTTTTGGAAGTTGTTGAAAATATAGCTCAGCGTTCCGCTCAACACCCCTTCGATTTTAAGCACCTTGTCGCCACTTTGCATCAAGTCGTTTAAGGTCGTGATCACCGGAAGACCAGCTCCCACGTTCGTTTCAAAAAGGTATTTGATCCCGTTTCTAAAAGCCGTCTCCTTTAATTTCTTAAAGCGGGCGTACGGGCCTGACCCGGCCAGTTTGTTGGGGGTGGCGATTGAAATGGAATGGTTCAGCACCTCTTCATAAAATTCGACGACGACGGCATTAGAGGTGCAATCTATAAACACAGAATTTGAAAGGTTTAACTCTTCCATCTTCTGGACATATTTTTTCATATCGGATTTCTCATCGCTTGCCAGCAATTGCTCCTTCCAGTGTTTTAGCGAAATACCATCCACGTTAAACAGCATCTTTTTGGAATTTGCCAGGGCGACAATGTTGATGTTCAAAAACTGGTCTTTCAATAAATGCTGGTGCTGTGCTGCGATTTGTTTTAGCAGTGTGCCTCCAATCAATCCAACACCCACGAGAAAGACATTTAATGTCTTTACATCCGACAGGAAAAAAACTTCATGGATCGAGTTGAGCGCTTTCGCCAGGTCTTTGGATTCGATTACAATCGACAAATTCACTTCAGATGCTCCCTGCGCAATGGCCCGGATGTTGATCCCGTTTTTGCCCATGGCATCAAACATCTTACCGGCAATACCCGGCGTGTTTTTCATATTCTCGCCAATGATGGCGACGATGCTCAGCTCATTTTCAGCATTGACCTCTTCGATCTTTCCGGCGTTGATTTCCGGCCTGAATTCATTGTCAATTACTTTTTTTGCTTTTGGGGCATCTTTTGGATCCACCGCAATACAAATAGAATGCTCTGATGAAGCCTGTGTAATTAAGATAACGCTGATGTCATTTTCTGCCAATGCAGTAAATAACCGGGAGGAAACTCCCGCTACACCCACCATACCGCTTCCTTGCAGGTTGATGAGGCTGATCCCTTCAATGGAGCTGATCCCCTTGATCAGGTAATCACCTTTCTCGGCTTTTTCACGGATGACGGTCCCTGGAAAATCGGGATTAAAAGTATTTCTGATCCGTAGAGGAATTCTTTTTTCAAAAGCTGGTTGAAGTGTAGGAGGGTAGATTACCTTGGCCCCAAAGTGCGACATTTCCATCGCTTCCACGTAAGTTAATTCCTTTAGCGGAAATGCTTTCTTCACCTTTTTTGGGTCGGTCGTCATCACTCCATCCACATCTGTCCAGATCTCGATCTCCTCCGCGTGAAGTGCGGCGCCAAACAGTGCGCCGGTGTAATCTGATCCGCCCCGGCCAAGGGTAGTGGTTTCGCCTTTTTCAGTACTGCTGATAAAGCCGGTAATGATTTGAATGGCTTTATTATCCTTAAAATAGTTTTGGATGTTTTCGTAGGTCAATTCCTTTTTCACGCGGGCTTTGCCGAAACGATCATCAGTTTTTACCAGCTTTCTGGCATCAAGCAGTTCCGCTTCCAGGCCTTCCTGGATGGCATACTCGGTAAAAATGGTGCATGATAGTCGTTCGCCAAAGGTCAGGATCAAGTCGAGCGTACGGGTGGAGATTTCTTTTAGCAGGAAAACGCCATGCATCAATTCCTCCAGCTCGTTAGTCAGTTTCTTCACCTGCGCTAACACGGAACTTTGGTTTTTAATCTTTAGCAGATCCTTAACGGTTTGAAAATGCTTGGTTTCAATGTCTTTTAAACGGTCAAGGTATCGTTCGTCATTACCTGCTGCCAGTTCGCCCGTTTCAATTAAGGTATTCGTTATGCCTGACATGGCGGAAGCCACTACGGCAATGGGAAGATTGTTTTCTTTGTACTTTTTAATGATCTCGACGGCCCTCTTGATGCTTTCCGGGGAACCCACGGATGTACCACCGAATTTTAATACCTTCATCGAACGATTGTGTTTTTAAAAAATCAATTATTTATTACGTAAAAAGGCTTTTTTATGCCCGCGCAAAGTTGAAAAATTTAGTTCATGCAAAAAAATTTAGAAGAAACTTTATAACAATGATGGTACTGCATAAGATTCTATAAACTTTCCAGGTGATCTTTCATTTTTTTCATTTCAATAGTGTTGGGCAATCGACCCATTCCTGCCTGAACGTTGTCCAGCATGTGCTCCGGTTTATCGGTGCCTGGGATAACACATGTCACTGCTTCATTACCAAGGATATATTTGAGAAAATACTGCCCCCAACTGTTGATATCCATTTCTTTCGTCCATTCAGGTAATGATTTACCCTTTGTCAATCGAAACAATGAACCGCCGTCAAAGGGCCGGTTGATCAGGACCGCTATCCCTTTTTCCTTAGCTAAAGGTAGAATTCTGTCGTTTGCATTCGGGTTATCGATGGAATAATCAATCTGGATGAAATCGAGTGGCTCATTTTCCATTATCCTGGCCATTTGGTCGTAAGCGCTATCCGTGTAGTGCGTGATACCAATGAACCTGATCTTACCTTCTTCCTTCCATGCTCTTAAGGTTTTGAGATGGGTTTGCCAGTCCAGCAGGTTGTGGATTTGCATGAGGTCGATGGGCCGTTTTTTCATAAGGCTAATGGATTGGTTCATCTGCTTGATTCCGGCCTCTTTTCCACTTGTCCAAACTTTTGTGGCCATAAATAGCTTATCAACTATATTTATTTCTTTCGCCAGATTGCCGACTACTTCCTCTGAACGCCCGTACATCGGGGAAGAATCAATAACACGGCCCCCATTGTCGAGCAGAATAGAAAGGACTTCTTTTAGGGGATTGCGTTCGGTTTCCGAGCTGCCCACGTCAAATGTCTGCCATGTACCAACGCCTACTATCGGCAATTTTTCACCAGAGGAAGGAATGGATCTTGTTTTCATTTTCTCATTGATTTGAATTGAAAATCCGGAGGTGGCTAATGACGATAGTGAAATCAACGCAACCGTTTTTTTAAGATAGTCCCTTCGGTTCATGGCTGTTTTGGAGTTTAGTGGATTATCAATTTAGTGAATTTAGACGTGGCTTGCTTTAACCTCAAACGTTGCGATTAACCTCATCGCCAAACCTCCAAGGTTTCCCTATTCAAAAATTTTTACCAATCGCGGACTAGACCTTGGAGGTTTTTGAACTCAAGACCATTGCATCATCCTTCTATAAGTGGTAAGTGGATTTTAATTAGTATTTTTCGAACGAACTGTCAATTCAATATATGAAGACAATTAAGCTGGTTTTTCTGTTTTTGCCATGGGTATTGTTGCTACTGGCGCTGTTGCTTTGGGCGCTCGGCGTGAAGCTTCCCGGACAGGGCAGCTCAAAAACCGAAGTGATTGAATCGACCGTCATCCTGGAGAAAATAGAACGAATGGGCAAACTGGAATTGGTCAAATACAATTTCAAGGAAATCTATGATTACCAGTCCATCAGCGAGGGGAAAATAGCCGGGTCGTCGGCATTGAAAACCTATGATTACACGCCTGATTTGAAGGCGGTTTTGATAGCCAGCGGCGAAGCTGTGGGCTGTATTGATTTGACAAGGATTCAGAAGGAAGATATTTCATTGAGCAAAGATACATTGACTGTTCTTCTGCCAAAGCCGGAATTGTGTTACCACAAACTGGATCTGGATAAGACGAGGCTGTACGAATTTGAACGAACCGGATGGTGGAGCCGGATGTTTGGCGATGACAATGAAATGAAAACCGTGGTGGAAAAGGCCTACAAAAATGCCGAAGCACAGATCAGAAAAGCCGCCTTGGAAAACGGGATATTGGAACAGACCGAAGAAAATGCATTGCTTATTCTTAAACCCATGCTGGAAAATCTGAGCGGAAGGAAGGTGGTGATACAGTTTAAAATAAAGGGGGAAAGGTTGCTGGAAGCCAATTAATTTCAACCTAACTCCTTCGCCTCATTCCAATAAACATCCATCTCGTCCAAGGTCATATCGGCGATGCTTTTCCCATCTTTCGCGGACTGCTCTTCCAGGTATTTAAATCGCTTGATGAACTTCAAATTCGTGCGTTCCAGGGCTTCCTCCGGGTTGATGTCAATAAAACGCGCATAATTGATCAATGAAAAAAGTAAATCACCAAATTCGTTCATCGCTTTTTGCCGGTCAATCGGCTCGTCGCTGGCGGCATTGAATTCACTTTTGAATTCCTGCATTTCCTCTTCCACCTTTTCCCACACTTGCTCTTTTTTCTCCCAGTCAAAGCCAACGCCCCTTGCTTTTTCCTGGATGCGCATTGCTTTTACCAAAGCCGGGAGTGACCGTGGCACACCACCCAGCACAGAAGTATTGCCTTTTTCCTTCAGCTTGATCTTCTCCCAATTTGCCTTCACCGTTTCTTCATCCTCGGCTACCACATCCCCATAAATGTGCGGATGCCGTCGGATCAACTTTTCGCAGACGCTGTTTAACACGTCGGCGATATCAAATGACTGTCTTTCTGATCCGATTTTTGCATAGAAAACCATGTGAAGCATGATGTCGCCCAGTTCCTTTTTGACTTCATCAAGGTTATTTTCGAGGATGGCATCTGACAGTTCATAAGTCTCCTCAATGGTTAAATGCCGAAGGGACTCAATGGTTTGCTTTTTATCCCAGGGACAATTTTCCCGCAATTCGTCCATGATGGTCAGGAGGCGGTCAAATGCCTGGAGTTTTTCTTGTCTATTTTTGTCCTCAGGGGCAAGGGTTTTCTTATCCATGGATCTTGAAAATTCAATATTCTACAAACTAACGCAATAAAAATCGTTATTGACCAACAGAAACCAAAGTTAATAAAACACCAATAGCTCCGAGGCGTTTTTAAAATAAGAACTAACTTTGCACAAATTAAATTTTTATGGCAACGGCGATTTTAATTATTGGATTTGTAGGATTATTTTTTGTATTAATGTCCGTAAGGCTCCTGTTTATCAAGGATGGAAAATTCAAGGGAACCTGTGCTTCACAAAGCCCATTTTTAAATAAAGAGGGAGGCACCTGCGGATATTGTGGTAGGAATATTGAGGCAGGCGAAGAATGTGGCAAAGAAGAGAACATTGTTGACAAGGTAGTGAGCAAATTTAAATAATTCTTTATTCCTATTCTTTCTTAGAAAGTTTATACATTTGCGCTTACATTAAACCATTACAACTGTGACATTAATAAAATCAATATCGGGGATTCGCGGTACAATAGGTGGTAAGCAAGGAGAATCCCTCACCCCCATTGACATTGTCAAATTCACTTCAGCATTTGGTTATTGGATAAAAAAAAATATCAAGGTCGATAAGATCGTGGTAGGCAGGGATGCGCGACCTTCCGGTGAGATGGTTAGTAATCTTGTCTGTACCACGCTTCAGGGGCTGGGAATGGATGTCATTGACCTGGGACTTTCCACGACTCCGACCGTTGAGATGGCGGTGACCTGGGAGAATGCCGGTGGTGGTATTATCATTACAGCCAGCCATAATCCTTCGCAATGGAATGCCTTAAAATTGTTAAATAACCGGGGCGAATTTATTTCGGCTGCTGACGGCGAGGAAGTATTGGCTTTGGCAGAGAGTGATGAAATACTATTCGCAGAAAATAAAAAAATTGGCAGCTACCATAGAAATGAGCTTTACATTGACAGGCATATCGAAGAAATTTTAAAACTCCCGCTGGTAGATGTCGAGGCGATCAAGGGAAAGAATTTTAAAATTGCCGTAGATTGTGTGAATTCCACCGGGGGAATTGCCGTTCCGAAGCTCCTGAAGGCCCTGGGTGTTGAACAGATCAATGAAATATACTGTGAGCCAAATGGCCAATTTCCGCACAACCCGGAGCCGCTACCCGAAAACCTGGTACATATCAGCCGGGAATTGGAGTCCGGGAATTTTGACCTCGGAATTGTGGTTGACCCGGATGTCGACCGTCTGGCATTGCTGACGGAAGATGGCTCTCCATTTGGGGAAGAATATACGTTAGTAGCGGTGGCTGACTATGTGCTACAACACAAAAAAGGCAATTCTGTTTCCAATCTTTCCTCTACACGTGCATTAAAAGATGTGACTTTAAAAAGAGGGGGTAAATATGAAGCTGCCGCTGTGGGGGAGGTTAATGTGGTGACCAAAATGAAGGAAACCAAGGCGGTAATCGGTGGCGAAGGAAATGGTGGGATCATCTATCCTGAATTGCATTATGGAAGGGATGCTTTGGTGGGGATCGCCCTGTTTTTAAGTCATCTGGCTAAATTTGGCAAGTCGGTTTCGCACCTCCGAGCTACGTATCCGAGCTACCATATTTCCAAAAATAAAATTGAACTGACCCCGGAGATAGATGTGGATAAGGTGCTGGACGATATGCAGGATCGTTATAAAAAGCAGCCCATCAATACCATTGACGGTGTGAAAATCGAATTTGATAGGGAGTGGGTCCACCTGAGAAAATCCAATACAGAGCCTATCATCAGAATTTATTCCGAATCAGACTCACAATCCACAGCAGAATACCTGGCCAATAAAATTATTTCTGATATTAAGGAGATAATTAGTGTAAAATCCTAGTATGCGTGTTTATCTGGACAATGCGGCGACAACACCCTTAGATGAGCAGGTTTTTGAAGCAATGAAGCCTTTTCTGCTTCAGAAATTTGGCAATCCCTCGTCGATTCATACCCATGGGCGGGAGGTCAGGTCTGAAATTGAAAGATGCCGAAAAAAAATCGCCGGATTTCTCCACGTTTCCCCGGCAGAGATTTTCTTTACAAGCGGTGGAACCGAGGCCGACAATACAGCCATCGTATCGGCTGTTGAAACCTATGGATTAAAACGCATCATCACCTCGCCCATAGAACACCATGCGGTTTTGCATACGGTGGAAAATCTGGTAAAAAAGGGAAAGGCCTCGGTGGAGTATGTTAACCATGATAAGAATGGTTTTGTCGATTACAATCATTTGGCGGAGTTGTTAATTGGCAAAGAAGAAAGCCTCGTCACCCTGATGCATGGGAATAATGAAATTGGAAATATTACCGATATCAGGAAAGTGGGCGAAATATGCCGTGAAGCGAATGCATTTTTCCACAGTGACACTGTACAAACATTCGCTCATTTCCCCATTGACCTTTCCACTATTAATATTCATGCCATCAACGCCTCGGCGCATAAATTCCATGGCCCCAAGGGCGTAGGCTTTATGTACATAAATGGAGAGCGGCAGATCCATCCTTTATTACAGGGAGGCGGACAGGAAAGGAACATGCGCGGAGGCACGGAAAATGTGGCTGGCATTGTAGGAATGACCAAGGCGATTGAGATTGCTCATGAAAAAATGAACGAGCATACCGAATACATCCTTTCGTTAAAGACATTTGCTATTGACATGCTAAAAGCAAAGCTCCCCGGTGTTATCTTTAATGGTGGTTGTGCGGATTTGAAGAATAGCCTTTATACGGTTTTGAACATTGGAATTCCAGGGACCCAAGAAAACGACATGCTACTTTTTAACCTGGATATCAATGGGGTCTCAGTCTCCGGAGGAAGCGCCTGTTCCAGCGGGACAAGCATCGGGTCGCATGTGTTGGAGGCATTGGGTATTGACCAGGGCATTGGCACGATCAGGATGTCTTTCAGCAAATTCAATACAAAAGAAGAAGTTGAGTTTGCTATCAATCAATTAGTCGAAATGGCGGTGAACCCAATTTAAAATTCCCAAAATCTCCCTCCTGCCAGATTACATCTGTTTTTTTGAGTTCTTTTCATAAATTTATCGGATGGGATTGACATTGGACCAAAGCAGAAAAGTTAAATCCACAGGGATTTTGCTTCTTTTTGGGGCATTGCTTGGACCTTTCTATGTCATTTTTTCTGATGGTTTCACATCTGTCTTTCCCTATGTCAATTCAACCATTGCGGGGATACTCATTGCCATTAATATCGGCTTTTTTGAGTACGTCTTATTTGACGGGAAAATAAAGCAACTACCCTTCTATCAGATTTTTTCCATCAGGATTATTTTATACGTGGTGTCGATTTTATCTATCATTTTGTTTGTACTCATTTTTTCCAGAATGTTTAAGTACGACCTTAATTTTTACGAGGTGCTGATAAGCGATGAGTTTCAGAATTATATCCTGTATAAAGATTTTAAAGTTGTGGTCTTCTATGCATTGGCCATTGTTGCCCTGACGAATTTCACCATTCAAATGAACCGGAAAATGGGGCAAGGGGTGCTTATCAACCTGATCTCTGGAAAATACTACCAGCCAAAAAAAGTGGAAAAGATAGTCCTGTTTTTTAAAATCCAAAGGACCAAGGAATTAATCGAAGAAGTAGGGAGATTGAATTATCATAAATTCCTGAAAGAAGTTTTTTATGATTTGACTGAAATCGTATTGCTCAGAAAAGCCCAGATCTATGAGTATGTGGAAGACCAGGTCGTCATTCTTTGGGATGTGGACAAGGGGATGGAAAATGCGAATTGCATCCGTGCGTTTTTTGATATTCAACAAAAGCTGGATACCGGGAAAGTTCGCTATTATGACAAATACAAGTTTCTGCCAGAATTTGTGGGGGCGATGCACAAGGGTGAGTTAATAGTGGGCGAAATCGGGGACATCAAGAGCGAAATAAAATACCATGGCGACCTGATGAATACCTGCTACCGGATTCTTGGAAATGTAGATGAGGGGAAGCAATTTCTGGTCTCAGAAGAGCTGGTAAATGAAATGAAGCTGCCCATCATATTTGACAAAAAGAGGATCGGTGAATTTTCGTTGAGAGGAAAACAACGACCAATTATTTTATACCAAATAGTTGAGAGGAAACTGGATCAATTATAAATGGAATTATCCGTCACACAAAAGAGAAAATTTAAAAGCGCCGGGTTTATCATTTTAGCGGGCGTCGTGATTTCATTGATCTACCCTGTGTTTGCCGATGGTTTTAGTGAACTAATTCCTTATGTGAATAGCCTGTTTATTGGTCTTTTTGGAGGAATGATCGTGGCACTTCTTGAGTTGGAGGTCTTTGATACGGCCAAGCGCCACTTTTCTTTTTTAACCGTTTTTTCTATTAAGACGGCGATATACTTCCTGTTTTTCTTCCTGATCGTTCCATTTGTGATCGGCTTCGTGGAGTCGGTTTATTACCAAAAAGGATTTTTAGAACACATCAATAGCGATCAGTTCAGGTCATTTTTATTTGAGGAAGATTTCATCATTATTTTGTTTTACGCCCTGTTTTTTATTTCCCTCATCATATTCACCAGGCAGATGAGCCGGAAGCTGGGCCAGGGGACGTTATACAACTTTTTTACCGGAAGATACCATCAGCCGAAAGAAGTGGAGCGCATTTTTTTATTTCTGGATCTGAGATCATCGACAAGCATCGCCGAAAAGATGGGATCGCTCTTTTACCATCAGTTTTTAAGGGACTTTTTCAATGACATTACTGAACCAATTGTCGAGAACAGCGGTGTGATTTACCGGTATGTTGGTGATCAGGTGGTGGTATCCTGGAATTACAGGAAGGGATTAAAAAAGGCTAACTGCATAAATACTTATTTTTCAGTTGTGAATAAAATTAAAGCACTCCGGGAACAGTATCTGGAAACTTATCAGCTCGTACCAGCCTTTACAGCCTGCTTTCATTGTGGAAGTGTGGTCGTTGGTGAAATAGGGGATGTAAAAAGCCAGATCGTATACCATGGCGAAGTCTTGTATCAATTGGCAGAGATCGAGTCAAAATGTAGGGAATTGGATCAATCGCTCCTGATCTCAGGTAATCTTATTCAAATGGTTCCCCTCCCTGAATTGTATAAAATGGTAAGGGTAGGAGAATTGAACACCGGTGGATCAAACTCACTTGATCTGTATACTTTGCAGGAAGCGACAGACACTAAAAGGGTCAGGCAAATTGGTTAGGGCTGTTCCCACTTTTTATATATTTTTACTTTCGAATTTTACCTTTGGAAACATGAAACCGAGCATCCCGCCATGGTGGGACACAGACCAATGCCCCAATCCCGAGAGCTATCGAGACAGGGAAAATGCGAGGTTCCATCTGACCATTAAAAAACAGAAAAATAAACAGATGAAATTTACATTTTCTAAATTACTCATTGTTGCTTTTTTTTTAGTTGCAATAGCCTGTACTCAAACAAAACAAAACAAAATCATCGTGTATGGGAGCAGTAATTGTCATCACTGCACTGATTTTATTGCCCAGCTTGATTCGGCTAATATGAGCTATGAATTCAAGGATTTTATGGTATTTGAACAACTATATACCGAGGAACTAATGCACTTGCTGGATAGTATTAAATACCGGGACTATGTGAATTTCCCTGTTGTAAAAGTAGCCAATCAGGTGTTTATTGAAGCAAAATTTGACGAAGTAAAGGAGGCGGCCTACAATTAATATTTTAAAATGATTTCTTTCAGACTGTTAGCCCAACTGTCTGATGAATTGAGGCTTTCTACTAACTGCCAATCCTCACCCCCGGCTTCGATGAAGTATTCTTTGAATTCATCACCTACTTCAATGGTCGTTTCCAGGCAATCAGCCACAAATGCGGGTGAATAAGCCAATATTTTTTTCTTTCCTTTTTTGGCCAGGTCTCTAATGACATCCTCCGCATATGGTCTGATCCAGGGATCTTTCCCCAGCCGGGATTGAAAGCAAACGGTATAGTTATCAGAATCAATTTCTAATTTTTCAGCAAGTCTCCTGGATGTTTCAAAGCACTGCGCCCGGTAGCAGTATTGATTCCGTTCATTGTAGGAAGCACAACACTTATCGCTTAATTGGCAATACCCTTTGAATGAAGCTTTATGAATTTGTCGCTCTGGCAATCCGTGATAGCTGAAAACGACATGGTCATAATCCTTCCGGTCCAGATATCTCTTTCCAATCTCTGCGAACGCATCAATAAAGCTGCCTTCTTCAAAAAAGCGGCTAACAAATTTCATTTCGGGAATGACTTGCCACTTGGTTACGATTTCCATTACCTTATCATGAACCGAGCCTGACGTGGCCGAGGCATATTGCGGAAAAAGCGGGACGACAATGATTTTTTCTACCGGCTGTTGGCAAATTTTTTCGAGTGCTGATTCAATAGAGGGGCTCTGGTAGCGCATAGCAATCTCGACCACATAATCTTTTCCCAATAACGGCTTAACCTTCTCTGCCAGATCTTCGGTATGAAACAGCAGAGGAGATCCCCGATCTTGCCACAACTCCTTGTACACCTTTGCCGACTTCGGCGCCCTGAAAGGCGCTATTATCAGATTCACGAGCATCCACCTCCCGAAAAAAGGGATATCTATCACTCTTTTATCCATAAGAAATTCCCGGAGGTATTTTCGCACGTCTGGTACTGAAGGGCTGTCGGGTGTGCCCAGGTTGACCAGCAAAACCCCGGTTTTATTGTTTTTTGTTTTGCTCATGGATAATTTTTCTGATTTTCAGGATGCAAATAAAAGATAGTTCCACGCATTTTAAAAGTTTCGCACCTGATAGTCTATGAGCAACCCACTTGTGACCGTAATTGTTTTGTGCTACAACCACGCCCGCTTTGTGGAAGAGGCAATCATTTCAGCGCTGAACCAGTCGTACGAAAACGTGGAACTGATAGCTGTTGATGATTCGAGTACAGACGAGAGTGCGGAGGTGGTCACAAGACTTTCAAAGAAGTTTGATTTTAAAACGATTTTGAATACCTCCAATAAAGGCAATTGTGTCTCATTTAATCAGGCGTTGAAGGAATCAAAAGGGGAATTTATCATTGATCTTGCCGCTGATGACTTGTTGCTTCCCTCGCGAGTTGAAAAGGGGGTCAGGGTGTTGGAAAGTCTGGGCAGCAGCTATGGGGTTCATTTTTGCGATGCCGATCACATTACGGATGAAGGAAATTTTATCGGGACGCATTATCAGCGAAACCGGGGAGGGAAGCTTATCGAGAGCGTCCCTCAGGACGATGTTTTCAGGGACGTGCTGGAACGATACTTTATTTGCACTCCTACGATGATGATCCGAAAGAAAGTACTGGACGAGCTTGGTGGCTATGATGAGCAACTGTCATATGAAGACTTTGATTTTTGGGTACGGTCTGCCCGCATATATAAGTATTCATTTTCTGATGAAGTATTGGTCAAAAAAAGGAGTGTTAAAAATTCACTTTCAAGAAAGCAAAAACTGCCCGGAAATAGACATGTTTACTCCACAGCTTTGGTTTGCCAAAAAGCATTTGATCTGTGTCAAAACCAGGGGGAATTCCAGGCGCTTAAAAAGCGGATTCAATACGAATTAAAATGGGCGGCCCTCACCGGTAATTTTAAATCATTGTCAATTTTTTTAAGATTGTTACAAAGGATAAACCGCGAGAAATTAGGCTAAAGCTGTAGGTGAAAATGATCATCGTGCCTTACAGCGTGACAGCCGTGAAATCTGATTTTTGTATTGTTGGAAAATCCCAGCCTGGTTTTTAAATGAGGCTCGATGAACACTTTCTTGATTCGCTTTTCCGAAACGATAATTCTTAAAAGATCTTTTGTCAACTCTTCGTTCAATTGATATTTGCTCTTATCAACAAAGGTTAATTTTCCGGTAAAGTCGTACTGCCAGCTTCCCTTCGATTTGCAGATTTCACAATAGTCCATTTCGCCCGGTGACGGTTCGATAAAATACCCATATCCAGTGAGAGTCGGCGTTTTACCATCTAAATTCACACCATTGGTATTTGAATAGTAAAATGCCAGATCGATTTTCCTGCCATCGTTGTGCGATAGATGTGGCAACAATGGAAAGCCGTCAAAAAAGGGAAAGTTGGCATCAAGGTAGAGAACTTTGGTTTTCGGATGCACCTGGTTCATTTTGACTGAGATATCAACAAGCACATCGTAGAGTTCTTTTTTGACATAATGTCTGTTTAACAAATAATTGGTGAGACTTACCGGAATCAAATTAGAATTGGAAGTAATGGGCAGGGCCTTTCTCCCTGCGAAACCGGAAATGTTGGGAACCAGGAGAAAGGTGGATATTAGATATAGAACTGCGAATAAAAGAGCGGTTTTAATAATCGCTTTCCTTCTTTTTTTGAACATATGTTTTTGTAAAACAAGGCTCAGAAGTAAAACAACACCGCCAATCTGGGTTAATACCGTCAGCAGAGCTAATAATGCGACCATCAAGAGAAGTATTAGGAATTGCTGAAAAAGAACTGCGGATTTGCTACCCATGGATTTACTTAGTAAAATAGCCGGTCAAATTACTTTTAACTACGCATGAGAGCACTTTTTATTTTAATACTGTTTTGTAGCATAGCTTTTTCCTCCGTGGCTCAAACCAGGAGTGATACGATCACCATTGTCAAAAAGGGGAAATTTTTAAAAGACGAAGAGTTTCTGAATACCAACCAACTCATGGTGTTGATGCGGGGCAACCGGGAAGCCTACGAATTAATGAAAAAAGCCAAAACGAATACCGCATTTGCTACCGCCCTGAGTTTTGTCGGGGGTGTATTTATCGGACTCCCCCTGGGCACAGCGATCGGTGGCGGCGAGCCGAACTGGGGGCTGATGGGCGTAGGTGCGGGCCTCATTGTGGTGTCAATTCCTTTGATTTCTTCTTATAAGAAAAACTCAACGCGAGCTGTAGAAATTTTTAACCAGGCATTACTCGAAACAAGGGTCAGACGACCGGAAGTTAATCTTCAAACTACCTCGAACGGCGTGGGCGTGGTGCTGCGATTTTAGTGGTAGGAGTCTTCGTCTTCCATGATGCTCATGTAGCTCCTAAACCTGCTCGGCGCTATTTCACCGTTCTCCACTGCTTTTAATACTGCACAGCCAGGCTCATGTAGATGTGTGCAATTGTAAAATTTGCATTCGCCAAACATCGCCCGCATTTCGGGAAAGAAATGAGAGATTTCACCTTCTTCCAGGTCGATCAGGCCAAGTTCTTTAATGCCGGGTGTATCAACGACAAAGGTGTCCTTTTCAATCTCAAACATCTCGGCAAAGGTCGTGGTGTGGGTACCTTTATTGGCAAAAGTGCTTACTTCACCAATGTCCTGGCTAACAATTTCCGGAGCTATTTTATTTAACAAAGTTGATTTTCCTACTCCGGAATGCCCGGAAATGAGCGATATTTTACCTCTCAATTGATTCCTTAATTCGTCAAGTCCAATTCCTTTTTCTGCGCTGGTCACCAAAAATTTAACCCCGATTTTTGTATAAACCTCCCTTAATTCCTCAATAAACTCATCCATTTTTTGGTTGTGGATGTCACATTTATTGAAAACGAGGACTTGTGGAATTCGAAATGATTCGGCAGCTACCAGAAAGCGATCAATGAAACCCAAGGAAGTCCTGGGAAAAGTGACGGTTGCAATCAGTACCGCCTGGTCAATGTTTGCCGCCAGGATGTGACCTTCCGATGATTTTTTGATGGATCTTCGAATCAGGTAATTTTCACGGGGCATGATCTCCGCGATGAGTCCCTGGGTGTCATTTTCCTCGTCAATTTTCACGCGATCACCCACGGCCACAGGGTTGGTTACCCTGATTCCTTTCAGCCGGATTTTTCCCCGCAGCCTGCATTCCAACATCTTTCCTTCTGAGGTTTTTACCGAATACCATGAGCCCGTTGATTTTAGTACCAGTCCTTCCGTCATGTGAGTTGGATCAGTTTATGGGTGTGTTCAAATATCTTGTCGGTTGCGCCTGTGTTTTCCAACACATATTTTTTTGCAGCTTCCGATGCCCTGGCGTAGGCGGATGGGTCCTTGAACAGAGCAGTAAATTGTTTGTCCAATGCTTTCCAGTCTTTTAAATCAAATCCTGCTTTAACTTTCAGTAGTTCTACTGTCTCCTGGTATTTTTCGTTGCTTTCCGATTTTCCGAAAAAGAGTGGCAAGCCAAAAGTTGCCGCCTCCAGCGTGTTGTGGATGCCATGGTCAAATGCGCCACCGATGTAAGCATATTCGCCGTAGCGGTATAGTGATGAAAGCATGCCAATGTTGTCGATCAGCAGAACATTGGCATCGGCCAGCTTTTGTCCCTCGGCCTTTGAGTAGCGAATTACTTTTCCTTTTACGCATTCTTCTATTTGAAGGAAGTTTTTTTCTTCCAGCTCATGCGGGGCAATGATAAACTTGACCTCCTCAATCCATTGATTGATAAAAGGAGCAATCTTTTCAATGTCGTTTGGCCAACTACTACCGACTACCATCACCGTACCGGAGCCTTTAAATTTCTCTGCAATTTCAATGTGCTTAGCTGCCTGGCAAATTTGGTAAACCCGGTCAAAGCGGGTATCGCCTACCACCATGGCATTATTTAGTTCAATGTCTTTGAGCAGTTCTTTTGATAATTTATTCTGAACGAAAAAGTAAGTGAACTTCCGTAAAATATCCCGATAAAATTCGCCCTGTGGTTTGAAAAATAGTTGATTAGGCCTGAAAATAGATGAGATAGAAAAGGTCGGTATATTCCGTAAATGCAATTCATCCAGGTAAAAATGCCAATACTCATACTTGATAAAAAAAGCGGCAGAAGGATTGACCAGGTCGATAAACTTTTTGGCATTTTTCCTTCGGTCAAAGGGGAGATAAAATACAGCTTCCGCCAGATCATAGTTTTTCCTCACTTCATAACCGGAGGGACTAAAAAAAGTCAGGATGATATTTACATGCGGGTAGACTTCTTTATATTTTTCGATGACCGGCCTTCCCTGCTCAAACTCCCCCAATGAGGAGCAATGAAACCACAATATGGGATCCGAAATTACTTCCATTCGATGGCTAATGATTTTCCATTGGTTTCTCCTTCCCCGCCACATTTTGGCAGCTTTTTCATTAAAAAATTTTGCAATGAAAACGGCAACCACGTACAAAAAAGTTACCAACCGATAAAAAAGTTCTCCCATGTCGGTGATTTAGAAATTAATGGGTAAAAGACGGTATATTTTAAACTATTTGGAAGGAAAAGTTCTATAAAAAGAAAATTGTGAATCCCGGAACCTTGGCTGGGGTCATTTCCTGAAAATAAGGGAAAAGGTTTCTTTTAATAATGAATTTATAGTGTAAAAAAAGTGGCTGAATAAATCAATTTCTTACCCCAGCTATTGGCAATGTTCATGGAGATAACCTTGTTCCAGTTTCATGATAGGTACTGATTCCATAAATTGCAATGATTTAAACATTTTACATTTTTACCATGACGACATTTAATAAGCTTTTTTTAATAGGAATTGGATTGGGATTTTTCCTTTCGGCCCATGCGCAGGAGGCTTCGATAGAAGACATATTGAAAACCGGCCGGGCTGATGCCGCTACATTGGCCGAACACTATTTTCAGCCAATGTTTGACGGTTTTGGATATGCTTTTTCAAATGGATGGTATAATACGGCAAAGCCTCATAAGTCGCTAGGCTTTGATCTTACCGTTACAATGAATGTGGCTCGTGTTCCAAAAAGCGCAAAGTTTTTTACCATTGATGAAAGTGAATATAACAGCATCACTTTGGCAGATCCTTCCAATAACCAAAGCCCGACCGTTTTTGGCCCGGACCAACCTGGCCCAATGATGAATTATTCATTCACAGAGCCCGAAAGTGGCTATACATTTACCGGAAGTTTTGATGGATGGCGGGGAGTAGACCTTAAGCAGTCTATTGGTTTTGATATCGTACCTGCGCCCACCATCCAGGCGGGAGTTGGCATTATAAAGAGCACAGAAATTATTTTGAGATACACTCCCAATATTAAAACAAAAGTTGAGAACGGGAACAATAAAGTAGGAGTCTTCGGGGTGGGTCTTAAGCATGAAATTGGACAGTGGATCCCCGGGCTAAAAAGGGTGCCGATTGATATTTCATTGCTTGCCGCTTACAGTGGGTTAAATGACACTTATACATTTGACGCTCAAAACGCTGCCAAGAAAGCAATTTTTGATGTAGACAATTGGACCGTTCAGTTATTAGTGTCTAAAAAGGTCTCTGTTTTAACCTTTTATGGAGGATTTGGCTATACTTCAATTAAATCAAAATTCAACCTAAAAGGTACTTATGAATTAACGTATAATAATTTACCCCCACTCAAGTGGGACGACCCCATCAGTCTCAACTATAAAAGAGGTAATTATAAAGGTACGCTGGGGATGAGACTCAAATTTGGTGTATTCACCCTGCATGGCGATTACACCTTCCAGGAGTACAATATTATTTCTACAGGAATCGGAGTAGCCTTCAGATAAAAATTTCGTTTTCCCATCATTGCCGAAGTCATTTCATAACTGGAAGGGTTTCGGCATTTTTTTTAACTATTTTTTATTGGTTTCAATCTTCAATCATTTGACCAGGTTTTTTGGTAAGATTGAAATGAAGTAATTCAAAATATGATTTACAATTAGATGGATATTAGTTTATTTCGTTCGAAAGATAGCAAACCCTATAAAATAAATTAAGCTATGAAATTCGGAACGAAATGCATCCATGCCGGTATTGAGCCTGATCCTTCCACAGGCGCTATAATGACCCCCATTTTCCAGACATCCACCTATGTGCAGAGTTCACCGGGTGTGCATAAAGGATATGAATATGCCCGCACCCAGAACCCTACCAGAAGTGTCCTGGAGGCAAATATCGCCCATCTTGAAAATGGAAAATTCGGCTTGGCTTTTGCTTCCGGTTTGGCAGCGATTGATGCCATCATTAAATTACTTTCTCCGGGGGATGAAGTGATCAGTGCGAACGATTTGTACGGTGGAACCTACCGGATATTCACCAAAGTATTTGAAAAGTATGGCATTAAATTTCACTTTACGGATTTCAGTAATCCTAATAACATAGAGTCCCTCGTAAATGACAACACCAGGCTCATTTGGCTGGAAACACCCACTAACCCCATGATGAACATCATTGATATCAAAATGGTGTCTGGCATTGCCAAAAAGAAGGGCTTGCTGCTGGCTGTGGATAATACTTTTGCCACACCCTATCTTCAGACACCACTTGACCTTGGCGCCGATATCGTCATGCATTCCGTGACAAAATACCTGGCGGGACATTCTGATGTAGTGATGGGAGCTATAGTGGTAAATGATGAAAAGCTAAAGCAAGACCTGGCCTTTTTGCAAAATTCCTGCGGAGCGGTGCCCGGACCACAGGATTGTTTCCTTGTCTTGAGGGGAATAAAGACACTTCATTTGCGCATGGACAGGCATTGCAAAAACGGAGAAAAGGTGGCTCATTTTTTAAAAAATCATCCCTCTATTGATAAGGTAAATTGGCCTGGTTTTACAGACCACCCTAATCATGAAGTGGCTAAAACCCAGATGAGGAACTACGGCGGAATGATTTCCTTCACCTTGAAAAATGATGATGTGAAGGAAGCTGTTAAAGTGTTGGAAAAATTAAAATTATTCAGCCTGGCGGAATCACTGGGCGGCGTGGAATCGCTGGCAGGCCACCCTGCCTCCATGACGCACGCCTCTATTCCTAAAAGCGAAAGGGAAAAAGTAGGATTAAAAGATTCCCTGATCAGATTAAGCGTGGGGATCGAAGATTACGAAGACCTTATGGAAGACCTCAGGCAGGCTTTGGCCTAATCTGGATTATCTCCTGATTAAATTTGTAACTGCTTCTCCCGTAAAGATTAGTAGATTAATCTAGCTCGTAAAGATCGAAGTCATTTCCAACGCCATATTTTAGCAAGTCGCTGAGAAGGTAAACCTCCATGGTGAGGAGGTCCTTCAGTTTAAAATCGCTTTCTCCGGTAGACTCCATTACCAGGAAAGATGAAGTCTCGCCATAATTTCGCAGGAAATAAGTTTTGCCTATTCGAAGGTTGTCAATGGACATAATACGCCGCAATTAGTTTTATGCAATGATATTAAACTAATTTCTTTTCGGAAGGTTTCTGTATGATTTTGAAAGAAAATGCATACAAAATTTCCGGATCATGGAAGTTAGATACAAAAAAGTTAATGTTGATTTTGCAGCAAAAAAAAGGCTTCTGATTGATTTAGGAGAGCATTATAAAAGAATTCGAAAATTTTTCTCATCATATATGAACATATAGTCATATATTTACGTATCTGTTCATTGTTATCAAATGTGTTGACATTCAAACCAGATGCTTTAACACAAACTTTTCATCAAAACGAATTATTATGAAAGTAGAAGGGGTACAAAATAAAGAGATCAATATGGTAGAGATGGTCGATACGGAAAAGCTTGAAAAGGTAGCTTTCATATTGAAGACGATTGCTCATCCGCTCCGTATCAGTATCATCAGTTTATTGGTAGAAAATGAAAAAGTATGTGTCAATGATATCTGCACCATACTAGAATCGGAGCAGTCGCTCACTTCACATCACCTATCACATATGAAGCTCTCCGGGATACTGGGAAGTGAAAGGCAGGGGAAAAACATTTATTACTTTTTAAGATTGAAGGAAGTAGTAACGGTGATCAATTGCATGAACAAGTGTGATCTACTTTAATTGGAAAATAACGATAGCAAAATGAAAATAGAACAGATTTACACGGGTTGTCTCGCGGAAGCTGCGTACTTCATCGAATCGGATGGAGAAGCAGCGGTGATCGACCCACTTCGGGAAACGGAGCCTTATCTCGAATTGGCTCAGGAAAGAGGAGTAAACATCAAATATGTTTTTGAAACGCATTTTCATGCGGATTTTGTGTCGGGCCATATTGACCTGGCTGCAAAAACAGGAGCTAAGTTAGTATTTGGACCTGAGGCGAAGCCTAATTATGCCAGCTATGTTGCCGAGGATGGCGAGGAATTTACAATCGGTAAAGTCACGATCAAAGTACTTCATACACCGGGCCATACCATGGAATCGACCACCTACCTGGTAAAAGATGAAAAGGGAAAAGACCATGCGGTATTTACGGGAGATACACTTTTTATTGGCGATGTAGGAAGACCCGACCTAGCTGTAAAAAGCGATTTAACACAGGATCAGCTTGCAGGTATTCTTTACGATTCATTGCACAGTAAAATTCTGACGTTGGCAGATGATGTGGTGGTATACCCGGCGCACGGGGCAGGCTCTCAGTGCGGAAAAAACATGAGCAAAGAGACTGTATCAACGATCGGTCAACAGAGAAAAACCAATTATGCGCTTCAGCCCATGACCAGGGAGCAGTTTATTGAAGTGGTAACTGATGGATTGGCAGCTCCACCGGCTTATTTTTCTGAAAATGCTCGCATAAATCGTGAGGGCTATAACAGCATTGATGAGGTGATGAAGCGGAATTTGAACGCTTTGTCAGTTGACAAGTTTGAAAAGGAAGTTAAAGAAGGTGCCTGGATTCTCGATACCAGGGAAGCCGAAGATTTTGAAAAAGAATTTGTCAAAGGATCTTTGAATATAGGTCTACGTGGACAATATGCTGTTTGGGTAGGTTCATTGATTCCATTTAATAAGAAACTGGTATTGGTTACAAAGACAGGAGATGAGGAAGAATCAATACTTAGGTTAGCTAGGGTGGGTTATGAAAATGTGGCTGGATTCCTTGACGGGGGTGTGGAAACATGGAAAAATGCAGGAAGGAAAATTGACACAGTGAAGTCAATTAATGCAGCAGATATTTCTGGTTTTGTGAAGAAGGGTTACCAATTATTGGACGTGAGAAGGAATAGTGAGGTAGATGCAGAACACATAGAAGGCGCCAGGAATATCTCGCTCATTGACTTGCAGGATCAGGTAGGCTGGTTGAAAAAAGACGAGAAACTGGTGGTGCATTGTGCGGGAGGTTACCGGTCAATGATTGCTGCTTCGATCTTGAAAATCCATGGGGTCAATGACATTTTGAATGTACTTGGTGGGTTTAGTGCCATCAAGAAAGATGGTGGATTTAATCTCGTGACTGGTAAATGCGCGACCACGAGGTTTAATGAAAAGCTTGAGCAAATATTGAGATAACGGGAGTTGTTGGTCGATTCCTTTTTATTGTTTATTAAAAGACATAGGTAACTAGTTTTCAGCTTACTTGTGTCTTTTATTTTTATCTTTGGATACTCTATTGGTTTAAAGATATTGGACTTATGATGGATTTTTTGTTGAGGCCATGGCCATGGTATGTGGCGGGTCCTTTGATTGGGTTAATGGTGCCATTATTATTTTGGCTGGGAAACAAACCTTTTGGTGTGTCAAGGTCATTTAAACACATTTGTGCGGCGACGATTCCTTTTAAGATCCAGTTCTTTAATTATAACTGGAAGGAGCATTTGTGGAATTTGTTTCTCGTTGGAGGGGTATTAGTTGGTGCACTCATAGCCACTTTTTATTTGAGTGATGGTAGTAATGTAGCGATTTCAGAGGCTACTGTGGATGATCTGAAGGAATTAGGAATTTCAAAATTTAACGGATTGCTTCCTGAAGATTTGTTTAACTGGAACAACCTCGCGACAGCAAAAGGAATAACCTTTATGGTTTTAGGAGGTTTTTTTGTGGGGTTTGGCACCAGGTATGCTGGAGGCTGTACCTCGGGTCATTCGATTACGGGTTTATCTGATTTGCAATTGCCGTCTCTTATTGCCACCGTTTGTTTTTTCATTGGGGGCATCATTTCCACCTATTTTCTTATTCCGCTTATTCTTAATTGAAATGAAACCGGCCATGACGAGAACGTCACACAGAGAGCGGATTACTATTGGGCGGTTCCATGTGTACCTTTAAAAACAGACAATTATAAACACATGAAAAACTTAAAATATTTAATAGTAGGGATAGTTTTCGGGATCATTCTTGTGAAGTCTGAGGTGGTTTCCTGGTTTAGAATTCAGGAGATGTTTCGCTTTCAGGGCTTTCACATGTATGGGGTAATTGGAAGTGCGGTGATTGTGGGAGCTCTCTCTCTCTTGATCATGAAAGCAAAAAAAGTAAAGTCAGTAGAGGGAGAAGAGATTGATGTAAAGCCAAAAAACTATCATCACGGACTAATAATAGGTGGTCTGATGTTTGGATTAGGATGGGCTTTTACGGGCGCGTGCCCTGGCCCCATTTATGCCATCGTGGGGAGTGGGTATTCCGTGTTTTTGATTGTTTTGTTGAGTGCCATCCTCGGAGTATGGGTGTATGGTCTCGTAAGAAAATATTTACCACGTTAAAGGAAAATTAAAATGAGTAGAAAAGTAATCTTTATGTTAGTTGTTGCGCTTGCTACGTTTGCTTATTTATTCGTTGCAAATGGGCAGGGCAATAAAGCGGATGAAGGAAACTGTGTAGTTGGATCTGAAGAGGTGAAAGAAAGCAGTCAGGCGGATATCCAGGTAATTGATGTGCGGACTCCGGGAGAGTATAGCTCCGGTCACGTAGAAGGGGCAAAAAATATTGACATTTATTCCCCGACATTTCAGGAACAAATAAATCAGCTTGATAAGAGCAAAAATTACTATGTATACTGCAAGAGTGGGGGTAGAAGTGGAAAAGCACAGAAGCTGATGCAGGAAATGGGTTTCACCAAGGTCTGCAATGTAAACGGTGGAGTGACGAAACTACATGCGGATGGAGTGAAGCTGGTCAGGTAGCTACAACATCCATTTTTCTTTTTTCATGTAATTTCCAATATGGACGCCAGGGTAGTCCGGGCCAAATTCAATATACCTTTGCAGGGCAAAGGTGGACGATTGGAAAGCTATTTCATCCCAGGGGATTTGATCTGCGTAAAACAATTTAACTTCTGAGCTTTCGGGTGTGATAGAAAATTCCGGGATTTTTAGTTTACACAAAAAATGAAGATACACCTGCTGTACTTCAGGCAAACTAAAAAGCACATGTAATTTTATAATCTCCCCATTAGCTTTTGACTCTTCGAATAATTCCCTCAAGGCCCCTTCCTCCGCCTTTTCACCATTTTCCATAAAGCCGGCAGGTAGGTTCCATAATCCCTTTTGCGGTTCTATATTTCGCCTGCAAAGAAGGATTTTGTCCTCGTAAAATGGTAGGCAACCTACAATAACTCTTGGATTTTGATAATGAATGGTCTGGCAGTTTTCGCAAACGAATCTTTTATGGGTATCCCCTTCAGGTATTTTGAGAGAAATTTTATCAGACCCGCAGTTGCTACAAAAATTCATTAGTACAGTACGACCTCCAGGGCTTCTTCGATGAAAGAAAAGGTAGATAAAATTTCGGGCTTTCCGTCTACTACAGCCACATTATGCTCAAAGTGGGCTGAAGGTCGTCCATCCTGAGTGACGATGGTCCACCCGTCACTTAGCTGTTTTACACGGTGCGTGCCCAGGTTTATCATTGGCTCGATGGCAAGCACCAGGCCTTCTTTAATGACGGGGCCTTTGCCCCTTTTTCCGTAATTAGGCAGCTCAGGAGACTCGTGTAAATTTTTCCCTACTCCGTGGCCCACTAGCTCCCGGACAACTCCGTAGCCATGAAGCTTTTCCGTATGTTGTTGGATCGCAAAGCTAACATCCCCGATCCGGTTGCCTTTCACTATTTGTTCGATCCCCAGGTAGAGGCTTTCTTTGGTGATTTTTAGTAATTGCAATATTTCAGGCTTCACATCGCCAACCGTAAACGTGTATGCATGGTCGCCGAAAAAGCCATTCTTTTTTACACCACAGTCGACAGAAACAATATCGCCGTCTATCAGGGGGGTGTCATTAGGGATTCCATGTACTACCTGGTCATTTACTGATGTACAAAGTGTGTTTGGGAAGCCTCCATATCCTAAAAATCCCGGATCACCTCCGTGGTCTCTAATGAAGTTTTCGGCTAATTTATCAAGATAGAGGGTGGTAACTCCGGGTTTGATTTCCTTCGCCAGCATCCCTAAGGTTTTACTTACCACTTGTGCGCTCTCCCTGATGAGTTCTATTTCTTCCCTTGATTTGTAATGTATCATAAAACTTACCCAAATGAATCCTCAAAGTTAAGAAGACTATTTCATTCGGGAAGGTCTTTTGTGGGTTTTATTGACCTTCCTACCTTTTATCCATATAAAAATCAAGGCTGCGACACTAATTAATAGGCCCATCGACTCCCTTGCTTCTTCGACGCCCGGCATTTTCATTTTTAGCGATTTCGCCTCCTCTTCCAGCTGCCACCAGTCAGAAAGCGAAGGTGGAAATAACACTACCGCCCAGATCAGACAGAGAATTATTAAGATTAATGTGGGAAGCGGATAGTAACTATTTCGAAATGCTAAAAAAGAGAAAATAGCGACCAGCAAATAAACTCCTGTCCAAATGAAAGGGTCTGGATCATTTAATTGTACAAGGGCAAATAAAATAAAAACGATTGTGAGAAACAGGAAGAAGTATTTCATGGTAAACTCATTTAAGACACGAAATTATGAGCTGATTGGGATTAAATAAGAGTAAGATAAATCACTTATCTTTTTACTTCCTCTCTTAGCTTGATTTCCCTGGTGAGCTTGGCGTACCATTCTTTACCATACTTGCGGATAAGAGCATCCTTGACAAATTTAAAAAGCGGGACCCGAAGCTGCTGGCCGAGACTGCAGGCTGGGTTACATATCTCCCAACGATCATAGTTGATCGCATCATAATCATCATACTTGCTGATTCTGATAGGATATAGGTGGCAGCTAATGGGTTTTTTGAATTTTATTTTCTTGTCATTGTAGGCTTGTTCGAAGGCACATTTCAGATTTCCCGACTCGTCGTAATTCGCATAGGCACATTCTTTACCATCGATGGTGGGAGTAGAAAATTCCTTGTCTTCATCAAAAATATATCTCCCTTGTTGGGCAATGGCTTCCTTCCCTTTTTCTGACAGGTAGGGTTCCACTTTGTCATAGACCTCATCTATTTTTTCCAGCTCCTCATTTTCCAATGGAGCGCCAAGGTCTCCTTCCACACAGCAGGCCCCCTTGCATTTGCTCAGATCACAGACAAAATAATTCTCAGCGATATCGTCGCTAATGATAGTGTTATCCACTACAATCATATTCTTTGCTTTGGCTAATTCAGAGGCAAATTTAATAATCATTTAGTAGCTGCACATTTTTAGGTAAAGACAATTTCAAAAATCATCATTAATGTATTGTCAATTGCGGGTTAAAAGGGGGATAAGACATGCATGTAAGAAATCTACCCAATAGAATGGATTAAGTTTATCATTTTTTAAGCCTGCTTTAAAGCATAAGATTCTTTAACTTGCGCCTCTCATTTTTAACAGGCAGAATGGATTATCTTGAAGGATTAAACGAACCGCAACTGGAAGGGGTAATAAACACAGATGGGCCGTGCATGATCATTGCTGGCGCGGGCTCCGGGAAAACCCGTGTGTTAACTTTTCGAATAGCACATTTAATAAAGCAGAAAAATGTTGATCCTTTCAATATTCTTGCCTTGACCTTCACCAATAAGGCTGCCGGCGAAATGAGGGAACGGATAGAAAGTGTGGTGGGGAACGATGCCAGGAATCTTTGGATGGGCACGTTCCACTCGGTTTTTGCCAGAATACTACGGAGCGAAGCTGAGAAAATTGGCTATCCGTCAAACTTTACTATTTACGATACCGATGACTCGAAGTCGCTCATAAAAAACATTGTAAAAGAGCAGGGACTGGATGATAAAGTTTATAAACCAAACGTCGTCTATAACAGAATCTCTTCTGCCAAAAACAGGCTGATTTCCTGGCAGGAATATAATAACAATCCCATTTTTAAAGCGGACGATGAGAGCAATATGCGGCCCGAATTAGGCAGGTTGTATAAATTGTATTCCATCAGATGTTTTCAGTCAGGCGCCATGGATTTTGATGACCTCCTGTTTAACACAAATGTATTATTCAGAGATCATGATGATGTGCTCAATAAGTATCAACATCGCTTCAAATATGTCCTGGTCGACGAGTTTCAGGATACCAATATTTCTCAATACTTGATTACCCGGAAGCTTTCCAGTGTGAATCAAAATATCTGTGTGGTAGGTGATGATGCGCAGAGTATCTATGCTTTTCGGGGGGCAGATATTCAAAACATTCTGAATTTTGAAAAAGACTTTCCTGAGCTCAAGGTCATCAAACTGGAGCAGAATTACCGGTCGACAAAGGTCATCGTGGATGCTGCCAATTCAATTATAGTTCACAACAAAGCACAGCTTAAAAAGAACGTCTGGACTGCGAATGACGATGGTGAGCAGATAGAATTGATGAAGGCCAATTCTGACAATGAAGAAGGAAAGCTGGTGGCATCCTCCATATTCGAGGAGAAAATGAATTATCAGTTGAGAAATTCTGAAATCGCCGTCTTATACCGAACCAACAGTCAGTCAAGGGCGATAGAGGAGGCCTTGAGAAGGGTGAATATTAAGTATAAAATAATAGGAGGTCTTTCATTCTATCAAAGGAAGGAGATCAAAGACATCCTTTGCTACCTGCGGTTTGTAGTCAATCAAAATGACGAGCAGGCATTGCGAAGGATCATCAATACACCAAAGAGGGGAATAGGAGACAGCAGCATTGATAAGGTCATCCTGGCGGCATCAGAAAATGGAACCACGCTCTGGAGTGCAATCAGCAGCATTCATCAGTTTATGTCGGGGCGGGCGGCCAATTTAATCGATGATTTTGCCACGATGATTAAAAGCTTTATGGCGATGGTTCAGCAGAAAGATGCTTACGATGCTGCCAGCCACATTGCTAAGAGTAGTGGCTTGTTAAAGGAGTTGTATGATGATAAGACCATCGAAGGTGTTAACAGATATGAAAACGTTCAGGAATTGCTGAATGCCATTAAGGAATTTGTTGACAATCCTGAAATCGAGGATAAAAGCCTCGGGGCTTTCCTGCAGGAGGTTTCACTGATTACGTCGGTTGACGAAGAGAAGGATGAAGACGATGACAAGGTGACCCTGATGACCATCCACGGAGCCAAAGGACTGGAGTTTAAGAATGTATATATCGTGGGGATGGAGGAAGATCTTTTTCCTTCACAAATGATGCTCAGCAGTCGTGCAGATTTGGAGGAGGAAAGGCGACTGTTTTATGTGGCCATGACCCGGGCAAAAAGTAAACTATTTCTATCATACGCTAACACCAGGTACCGGTTTGGCAGGCTGAAAACATGTGAGCCTTCGAGGTTTTTAGAGGAAATTAACCCGTCTTTTATCCGGGTAAACCGCAAATATTCTTCACCGGAGCCGAGGATGCCTACTACATCGCATTATGCCAAAAATCTGGTTTCCGGTTTGAAAAAAGAACAGAAGACCACCCAGCAGTCCACCTTTAACCATCAGGTGTCGGCAGATTTCAAGCCAAGTGATACATCTGGTCTTGCAGAAGGAATGAAAGTAGAGCATCCAAAATTTGGTTTCGGGGAAGTCATGAAGATGGAAACCGAAGGGGCCAATCGTAAAGCAAAGGTTTTATTTGATAATTTTGGAGAAAAAACTTTATTGCTTAGTTTTGCTAAACTTAGGATACTCAATTAGCAGTACGGCACCGAATAACCTTATCTTTTTCAATTAAGAAATCCTTTATTACATGAACGATTATAATACGCAAAGACCTATGTTGATCCTGAAGGAGTATGGTAGGAACATTCAGAAGTTGGTAGAATTTGTCAAGAATACTGATGACAAGGAGAAGAGAAACGAATATGCGGAGATACTGGTCGAATTAATGCGACAATTAAATCCAAATGTGAGAGATAATGAGACCAGCCAAAAACTGTGGGACGACATGCACATCATGTCTGATTTTAAAGCTGATTTTGAAGGACCATATCCCAAACCTGAAAGGGAAATTTTGGTTAAAAAGCCAAAACGACTTAAGTATAATGCCGCTGAGGTAAAATTCAAACATTACGGTCGAAATATTGAACTCCTGATTAAGCAGGCAATGGAGATTGAAGACCCAAAGGAAAGGGAGGATGCCACGATATACATCGGCCGGTTGATGAAAGGTTTCCACAATATCTGGAATCGTGAAAACCCGGATGAGCAAACGGTATTAAATAATCTAAAAATACTTTCGTCGGGCGTCCTGGAACTGGACATCGACAGGATTCGCGAAGAAAAGTTATTTGAGTCTTCGATGAAAGAAAATGCCAGAGAGCAGCGACCAAGGGAAAATAGCCAGCGCGATAGAAACAGGGGTAGCAATAAGAGAAATCGAAGCAACAACCAAAATCGTAGACGGAGAAACTAATGGCATTCTTCAAAGTAAGGGGAGGCAATTCCCTTAAAGGAGAAATTATTCCCCAAGGCGCAAAAAATGAAGCCCTCCAGGTAATTTGTGCAGTTCTCCTTACCGATCAACCCGTCACCATTCACAATATTCCTGATATCAGGGATGTAAACAGGTTGATAGAGCTTCTGTCTGAGATGGGGGTGACTGTCAGGAAATTTAATGGTAGCTCATATGAATTCAATGCTTCCAGGGCCAATGTAAAATACCTGGAATCACCCGAATTTAAAGAAAAAGCAGCTTCCCTTCGTGGGTCGATTATGATCCTTGGCCCTTTGTTGGCGAGATTTGGCAAAGCCAATATTCCCAAACCGGGAGGCGACAAGATCGGCAGAAGAAGATTGGATACCCATTTTCTCGGATTTGAAAAGTTGGGGGCAAAGTTCCGTTACGATGAGGATGATAAATTCTATCACATTGATGCGACAGGCCTGCACGGGGCCTATATTTTACTAGACGAAGCATCTGTTACCGGGACGGCCAATGTTGTTATGAGTGCCGTATTGGCCAAAGGGAAGACTACCCTTTATAATGCAGCTTGCGAGCCCTATCTCCAGCAGCTTTGCAATATGCTTAATCGCATGGGGGCAAATATTTCAGGTATCGGATCGAACCTGCTGCATATTGAAGGTGTAAAGAATTTGAATGGGACGGAGCACACTCTCCTGCCTGACATGATAGAAGTGGGGAGTTTTATTGGGATGGCTGCGATGACCCAATCTGAAATTACCATCAAAAATGCGGGAATCGAGCACTTGGGAATCATACCAGATATTTTTACACGACTTGGTATTAACATGGATTTTGTCGGAGACGACATTTTTATTCCGCAGCAGGATAGCTACGAGATTGATACCTTTATTGATGGTTCCATTATGACCATCGCGGATGCGCCATGGCCGGGATTGACACCGGATCTGCTTAGTGTCATTTTGGTAGTAGCCACCCAGGCAAAGGGAAATGTGTTGATCCACCAAAAGATGTTTGAAAGCAGGTTATTTTTTGTCGACAAATTGATAGACATGGGGGCGCAGATTATTCTATGTGACCCACACCGTGCTACGGTTATGGGGCTTGATCGGAAAATTCCTTTAAAAGGTATTAAGATGAGTTCACCGGATATTCGCGCGGGAGTAGCTCTTTTACTTGCTGCCCTATCAGCAAAAGGAACCAGCGAAATTCACAATATTGATCAGATAGACAGGGGATACCAGCAAATAGATATCCGCCTCCGAAATATTGGTGCGGATATCCAGCGAATGGATTAGGTTATGCTGTGTAGTTATTTAACATAACCGGCATTACCAGCATTAAAATATCTTCATTGTCACTTTTCTCTTTTGGAAGGAAAAGCCCGGCTTTGTTTGGTTCTGAAAGCTTGATATTGATGTCAGCACTATCAATATTATTCAGCACTTCGATGAGAAATTTGGCGTTAAAACCGATCTCGATGTCCTCGCCTTCGTGCTCACAGCTTAATCTTTCATTTGCCTCATTGGAGAAATCAAGGTCTTCTGCAGAAACCTGCATTTCGCTGCCCGTAACTTTGATCCTTACTTGGTTGGTCGTTTTGTTGGCATAGATGGAAATCCTTCTTAAAGAGCTCAATAATTCGCCTCGGCTGATGCTGATGGTGTTCTGATTATTAGTGGGGATCACATTTTCATAATCCGGGAATCGCTCATCGATTAACCTGCAAATCATTTTGATATTGTTGAATCTGAAAAAAGCGTTTGCCAGGTTAAAGTCAACGGAAACGTTGCTGTTTTCCTGCGGCAAAGTGATTTTTAACAGGTTTAAGGCTTTCCTTGGAATAATGATGGAGTGAGTGTCTTCTGAAGCAACATCCACCCTTCGATATCTTACCAAACGATGGCCGTCAGTAGCGACAAAAGTGGTATTGGTTTCGCTCAGGCTCACAAAAACGCCGGTCATAGCGGGACGAAGTTCATCGTTACTGGTAGAGAAGATTGTATTATTGATCGCACTTGACAATGCATCGGTTGAGATATTGACTGAAAAGCCGTCGGAAACTTCTGGTACTTTTGGGAAGTCAGTGGCATTTTCTCCAGCTAATTTATATCGGCCGTTGTCAGAGCTGATTTCTATGGAATAAGTTTTTTCCTCTATTGAAAATGTCACAGGTTGTTCGGGAAGATTCTTTAATGTGTCCATGAGTATCTTAGCGGGAACAGCTATGTTACCTGATTCCTTTGCTTCTACTTCCAATTCAATGATCATGGAGGTTTGCAGGTCAGAAGCCGTGACCGTGAGCTTGCCGTCAGCAATCTCAAACAAAAAGTTTTCAAGAATCGGAACTACCGGGTTAGTAGTAATAACACCATTTATATTGTTTAATTCTTTCAGTAATGTCCCTGATGAAACGATGAATTTCATTTGTGTATAGTTGTTTTATTAATTTCAAAAAGAGCCACCATCATATCTCCTAACCCCTATTGTCGAGGTTAGCTAAACATTTTAATCACATGTTCAATAAAAAATATTAGTGGCGAAAATAAAGATCGGTAAATTTATAAATAAATATCAATTTTAAACACCCGATGGTTTTTTTTGAGACCTCAAAATGATATAATGACCTTTATCAGGTAATGAACCGAATTTTCAGATACATTGGCGACATATATTTTTTCAATTGATTACTTTCGGCAAAAATTTCCCCCATGAGTGTACTTAAACAAGTAGAGGAGTCAGTCTCATTTATTCAATCCCAAACAGACACAAGGCCACAATTTGGAATCATACTTGGCACAGGCCTCGGAGGGTTAGTCAAGGAAATAAACATTGAGCATGTTGTTAACTATGATGAAATACCTCACTTTCCCGTTTCTACTGTCGAAAGTCATCATGGAAAGCTGATTTTTGGAGAGCTGTCTGGAAAGAAAGTAGTGGTAATGCAGGGGCGATTTCATTATTATGAAGGGTATTCGGCACAGCAAATCACTTTTCCGGTGAGGGTGATGAAATTTTTGGGAATAGAAAAACTTTTTATTTCCAATGCCTGTGGAGGATTGGATCCGATACATGAAGTGAGTGATTTGATGATACTGGAAGATCACATCAATTTGCAGCCTGACAATCCTCTGAGAGGCCCGAATGTAGATGAATTTGGCCCCAGGTTTCCTGACATGTTTGCTCCATACGACCCGGAAATGATACAGCAGGCAATGGAAATTGCGCTAAGCAATGATATCAAAATTCACAAGGGCGTTTACGCTAGTGTGCCCGGGCCAAATCTTGAAACACCTGCGGAGTATAAGTATTTACGAATAATAGGGGCCGATGCAGTAGGGATGTCAACCACGCCCGAAAATATTGTCGCCAGGCAAATGGGTATTCCTGTTTTTGCGATCTCAGTAATTACCGACCTTGGGGTAGTTGGCAAGATACAACCTGTTACGTTGGAGAAGGTTTTGGCAGCGGCTGCCATTGCAGAACCGAAAATGACCTTTATCTTTAAGGAGTTAATTGCCAGGCAATAAATTTATTCCAGAATTATTTACTCACACTATTAAAATAAAGATTAATTTATCTATATTTGCACTCCAATTTTCAAACAGTGCCCGGGGTTTCCGGATCTAGACTAAAAAGCTGATAGAAATGAGCGATTTAATTAAAATTATAGAAAGCGAGTATGCAGGGGTAATTTCGAAATACCCGAGCTTCAATCCCGGCGATACCATTGTAGTTGCCTATAAGATTAGAGAAGGTAACAAGGAAAGAATCCAGAAATTTCAAGGAGCTGTAATCCAAATTAAAAATAAAAGCACCAACGGTCATTCTTTCACTGTAAGAAAGGTGTCTAATGGCGTAGGTGTGGAAAGGGTTTTTCCTTTCTTGTCACCAAACATTGAGTCCATCGAGGTAGTGAGAAGAGGTAAGGTAAGAAGAGCCAAGCTCTACTACCTGAGAGGTCGTCAGGGTAAATCTGCAAGGATTAAAGAAAAGATGAGATAATTTTATTGCAAAGATATTTACCAAGCCAGCCTCCAAAAAGGGCTGGCTTTTTTATGATTTATACTCAGATGAAAACCATCGAATTTTACAAATACCAGGGAACGGGAAACGATTTTGTGATGATAGATGATCGCAGCGAGCGATTTGATATTAACGCACATCAACTCATCGCCAATTTATGCGATCGGAAATTTGGTATTGGTGCGGATGGATTGATCCTCATCAGGACGCACCACACCGCAAACTTTGAAATGGTGTATTACAATGCGGATGGATATCAGACAAGCCTTTGTGGCAATGGCAGCAGGTGTGCGGTTCATTTTGCTGCCTTTCTTGGTATGTTGGAGGATGCGTGTACTTTTCAAACCATCGAAGGCATTTTACGGGCCAAAATTGACGGTGACCAAGTAGAAATAAAGATGCCGGATGTGAAGGCTGTTGAGCATGTTAGCCACGATTACTATCTGCATACCGGATCGCCACACTATGTTCAGTTTGTCGCGGATATTGAAAAGTTTGATGTGTACAATCAGGGCAACAAAATTAGAAACAGCGGTCTTTACAAAAAGGATGGAGTAAATGTCAATTTTGTGGAAACCATTGATGCCGGGAATATATTTGTGAGAACCTACGAACGTGGTGTGGAGAATGAAACATTTTCCTGTGGTACCGGTGTGACGGCCGCGGCGATTGTCTATGGAAATCTTAACGGCCTGAGCAATATCAATATCAAAACCAGGGGAGGTGATCTCCAGGTAAGCTTCCAGCCTGATAATGAAAATGGGGGCTTTTGCAATGTGTTTTTAAAAGGCCCTGCGCAGCGGGTTTTTAAAGGTGAAATCGATATCGAATCCTTTTGACGATACCCCAAAGGTAGTGGAAGCCATGGAAAAGGATTTGCCTACGATCCTCCAAATGGCTGAAGATTTCTATCTCATAGATCAATATTCGTTTGACAAGAAGATATACCAGGAGTGCTTTCTCCGGTTCATAAACAATAAGGACCTGGGAAGGTTTTATATGATAAAAAAGGATGAAGCATCCATCGGGTACATAGTCATTTCTTTTGGTTTTAGTTTTGAATATGGAGGGCGGGATGCCTTTTTAGATGAGTTCTTTATTGAAAATAATCACAGGAATTCCGGGCTAGGGACTAAAGTATTGGACTTCATTCTGGAAGAAATCAAAAATCTTCATGTCCGGGCGCTACATCTGGAGGTGGAGGATACGAATTCGGTAGGAATCGGATTGTATAAGAAATTTGGTTTTGGATTTAATAACCGAAAGTTATTGACAAAAAGCCTATAATCAGGAAGCCTTCCTCTCCTTAATTCCCTTATATTTATAGACTTTCAAATCAAAATGCTGCTCAATGAAATACTTCATCCTGCTGCCAGCGAGGTGGGCTATGCGGTCTTTTGGATGAAAAACCGAAATCTCCAATACCGCTTTTAAAAAATGAATATTAAAACAGTATTCGTGGATCGACGATTTGAAAAATTCTTCCCACTCAGCATCATACTTTTCCTCCTGGCTCCTGCCATCAAAAATGAATGCGAGCTGAACTTCCCCATACTGGTAGCGATAGATTGCTGCCAGATCATAATAAAATTCATTCAAAGGCTCAAGCGGGTAGTTTTTTGAATTTTTGATTTTCAGAATGGTCTTGTCGATTAAACCAAGGGGATTGTGAACCTGCAAATAAAAGTTCTTTACATATTCAACCAGAAAAGACAGGAGTTGTTCCTTTTTTATTTCCTGAATTTCCTTCAGAATATAATTTTTATCACTTGGGAATAACTTTCTGTCCATTATTCAGAGGTTTGGCAAAGATAGCCATCTTTTTTCATACGAGGAAATTTAAAAAGCACCACTACAGGTGCTTAAGCTTTTCTTCCAATGCGGCGATCTTTTGCAGCGCGTCATCTTTTTTCTGCTGCTCTTTTTCTACGACAGCGGGAGGGGCGCCATTGACAAACTTTTCGTTGCCTAATTTTCTTTCCACAGATTGCAGGAACCCTTTCAAATACTCAAGCTCTTTGCGGGCTTCCTCCGCTTCTTTTTCGGCGTCAATTTGGCCTGCAAGGTCAATAAAACATTCATCTGTGCCGACGTGGAAACCTGCAGCACCTTTGATGGTTTCAGCGACATATTCTATGGTATCAATGTTCCCCAGTTTTTTAATAATTGAACTAAAATCCTGGTACAATTCTGGTTTTTCGGCCTTTAAACTTATGCTCAATGCTTCCTTTGGTGAGATTTGTTTAGAGTTCCTGAAATTTCTCAGGTTTGACACCAGTTCAAATGTTTTTTCCCCCTCTTCAATTAGAGTTAAATTGGTTTTGTTTTTCGCTGGCCAATCGGCTACCATGATGTAATCGCCTGTGTCTCTTTGTTTGATGTCCTGGTAAATCTCCTCACTGATAAAAGGCATAAATGGGTGGAGTATTTTCATGAGTTTCTCAAAGAATTCTATGGTTTGATCAAAGGTTTTTTGATCAATTCCTTCACCGAAAGGAGGTTTTATCATTTCAAGATACCAACTACAGTAATCATCCCAGATGAGTTTGTAGGTTGTCATTAAAGCATCTGATATTCGGTACTTGGCAAAATGATCTTCCACTTCTTCCAGAGACTTGTCAAGTTTGCTCTCAAACCAATCCATTGCTTTTTGATTGGTGGAGGAATCTTTGTTTTTATCAATTTCCCAGCCTTTTATTAAACGGAATGCATTCCAGATTTTATTCGCAAAATTTCTCCCCTGCTCGCACAGTTTTTCGTCAAATAAAAGGTCGTTACCAGCAGGTGAGCTGAATAGCATCCCCGTTCTAACACCGTCCGCACCATACTGGGCGATCAGATCAAGTGGATCAGGAGAATTACCCAGCGACTTCGACATTTTCCTCCTTTGTTTGTCCCGCACTATGCCTGTGAGATACACATTTTTAAATGGAGGCGCTTGCCTGTATTCATAACCGGCAATAATCATCCTCGCTACCCAAAAGAAAAGGATCTCCGGAGCAGTGACCAAGTCATTGGTTGGGTAGTAGTAATTTATTTCTTCATTGTCAGGACTTTCTATTCCATCAAATACTTCTATCGGCCACAACCACGATGATGCCCACGTGTCCAGTACATCCTCGTCTTGTCTGAGGTCGTTTTGTTGAAGGCTGTTGTTCCCGGATTTTTGCCTTGCCAGTGCCAATGCTTCTTCCATGGATTCGGCCACTACGTAGTCGTTTTCCCCTTCTCCATAAAAATAGGCCGGTATTCGGTGCCCCCACCAAAGCTGTCTGGATATACACCAGTCAATCACATTTTCCATCCAATGTTTGTAGGTATTGATAAACTTGGCTGGGTGCAGTAGGACATCTCCATCCACTACAGCTTTTAAGGCGGGCTTGGAAATCTCTTTCATTTTTAAAAACCACTGAAGTGAAAGCCTTGGCTCTATCACCGCATCTGTCCTTTCACTGAATCCTACCTTATTGACATAGTCTTCTTCCTTCAGGAGGTATCCTTTTTCTTGAAGGTCTTTTGCTATCTTTTTACGCACGACAAACCGATCTTCCCCGATGTACAATTGCGCAGCCTCGCTCAAGGTTCCGTCCGGGTTCATGATGTCGATGCTTTCCAACTCGTGTTTTTCGCCGATGACATAGTCGTTTTCGTCATGAGCAGGTGTTATTTTCAAACATCCGGTACCAAATTCCATATCCACATAGTCATCGAAAATGACCGGAATTGACCGATTAATAAAAGGAACCAGCACACGCTTACCTTTTAAATGCTGGTACCGTTCGTCGTCTGGGTTGACACAAACGGCGGTGTCGCCCAAGATTGTTTCAGGTCGGGTAGTGGCGATGGTCACAAATTCATTTTCCGATCCTTCAATAACGTATTTTATGTGGTAAAGCTTTGACTGAACCTCCTTGTAAATAACTTCTTCGTTAGAAAGGGCTGTCTGCGCCTGTGGGTCCCAGTTTACCATTCGGTTGCCACGGTAGATAAAGCCTTTATTATATAAGTCTACAAATACTTTGATGACTGCTTTGTAATACCCCTCATCCATCGTGAAATGAGTGCGGTCCCAATCGCAGGATGCTCCTAATTTTTTAAGCTGCTCCAGAATAATCCCGCCGTGTTTCTCCTTCCATTCCCAGGCATACTCCATGAATTTTTCCCGGGATAGGTCTCTTTTTAAGATGCCTTTGCCGCGAAGCAAATTCACAACTTTAGCTTCCGTGGCAATGGAGGCGTGGTCAGTACCAGGCACCCAGCAGGCTTCAAATCCTTGCATTCTGGCCTTTCTTACCAAAACATCCTGGATGGTGTTGTTCAACATGTGGCCCATGTGAAGCACTCCTGTTACGTTTGGTGGAGGTATGACCACGGTGTAGGGTTCTTTGTCAGGGTTTGGCTTTGAGTGAAAAAGCTTTTTATCCATCCATTCAGCATACCATTTTCCTTCAACGTCCGCAGGATTGTATTTTGTAGAAAGTGCCATTTAGTACTAAAAATTATCGGTCAAAAATGAGGTGCAAAATTAGTTAAATTTTAAAACCACGGAGTCAAAAACCCTAAAATATTGAAAATGAAAGTGGTAATTTGAATGGTTTTCGCGCTGCTACACATTCGGGAAGAAAATTCTTCGCGAATATTTGTAAATTATAGATGGAATAAACTCAGAAAATGAAATTTTATAAAGATTTAGAGGTATGCGCTTAAAAATGGTGTTAATTTTTTTGGTTGTTGGCTATCAATCATTTGCACAACTTGGAATTAATGACCTTAAAAGGGGATTGGCAAAGACTAAGGATAAGATAATCAAAAAAGCCACTGACAAAGGTTTAAACGACCTAAGGAGTAAGATCGATACATCGTCCATCAACCTGGCCGTTTCATTTTCCGACAATGCAGGAAAGTTTGAGCAAAATGATCGTCTTTCTAATTTAAGGACTTTTGCTGATGGTTTTTTGTTGGACGACGTATCGCCCGACCCCATAGAAAAAGCCAGGGAAAGTAATGAAATGGGCGAATTGTTTTACTCCATGAACCAATTTTGGCTTGCCCAGGTTTGGTTTCAGGATGCAAAATTGGAATTTGAGCAAATAGGTCAAACCAATCACCCGCAATATTTCAAAGTGATCGCCAATCTGGGGCTCTTGTACCATACAATGGGAAGGTATGCTATGGCAGAGGAATTCACTCAAATGGCGCTGGAAATGCGTAGGGATAATCTTGGAAGCAATAGTTCAGCAACAGCTGCATCGCTCAATAACATGGCTGTTTTGAATAAAGACAAAGGTTTTTATGCTGATGCTCAACGTTTATTTGATCAATCCATTGCTATTTTCTCTAGCAACGATCCTTATGGGTCTTCATACGCGATAGTCCTGAATAACAAAGCCATACTGCTTCAGATTATGGGTCAATTAGGCGATGCTGAGAAGCTACTAAATCAGTCGCTAGAATTGGCAGAAGACAATACATCACTTCGGGAAAAGTCAAACAACTATCAACGCATCATGGTCAACCTGGCTCTATTGTATCAGGAGCAGGGCAAGTATGACAAGGCAGAGGAAATTTATCTAAGGGCTATAAAAATCAAAGAAAGTCAGTTGAAAACAAAGCATCCGGACTATGCGCATTTGCTTAATAACCTGGCATCGCTTTATATGATCATGGGTAAATACGATCAGGTAGAACAAAACCTGCTGACAGCTTTGGATATTTATGAAGATAAATTGGGAAAGGTCCATCCATCGTATGCATCGACTCTATCAAATCTTGGTAACTTCTACAGGTACCAGGGAAACACCAATCTTGCGAAACAAAAATTACAGGATGCTTTGGAATTGCGGTTAGAAATTTTTGGAGAGGATCATCCTTCAATCAACCAAACCAAAGAAGACCTGGCGCTGACGTATTGGATAGAAGGAAGTATTCAACTTGCAGCAGATTCTTACCACGAGGTGCTCAATAAGGAATTGGATTTTATTTTCAGCTATTTCCCTCCTATGACCGAAAGCGAAAAAGCTAAGTTTTGGGCAAAATCCCGGGTGAAGTTTTTGCGATTTTATGCCTTTGTGGGACAGCACTATCAGAGTATTCCTGGCTTGACCAAAGCGATGTATGAATACCACATTGCTACGAAGGCGATCCTCCTCAACATCAGCACTAAGATCCGTGAAGAGATCTTAAATGGTTCTGATGAAAACCTGAAAGAGAAATACCTGCTTTGGCTGGACAAAAAAGAAACATTGGTGACTTTTTACTCTTATTCCAAGGAAGAGTTGGCCAAAGAAAAAATCGATGTTGCACGGATTGAAAATGAAGCGAATGAATTGGAACGGTACCTTTCGAGCAACTCTGAAATCTTCAGAGAGGGATACAAAAATGCGCAAACGACATTTGAGCAGGTAAAAAGTTCATTGTTGGCAGACGATGCAGTCGTTGATATTGTTCAAGGATACAAATTTGACAAAATACTAAGCGATCAGTCCCAGTATTATGCATTAATTACCAGAAGCCAAGACGTCGAACCTGTAATGAAAGTGTTGGAAAACGGTAATGAACTGGATGGGAAATATTATAAAAACTATAAAAATAGCATTAGGCTCAAGATGGACGATGAGTATAGCTTTGATAATTACTGGGCTAAAATTGAGAGAGAGGTCAGTACAAAGAAAAACTTGTTTGTGTCTTTTGATGGTATATTTAACCAATTAAACATCAATACTTTCCGGTATCCTGACAAAAGCTATGTAATTGATCGTCATCGCCTTGTTTATTTGACAAATTCGAAAAATATCATTTCCTATCGAAAGAAATCCAGTGAGCGAATTGCGAGCAAAAATGCCACGTTGGTGGGATTTCCTGATTACGGTAATCAAGGAACTATATCGAGTTTGCCGGGAACAAAAGTCGAAATAGATAATATCGACCTGATACTGAAGAGAAATGGTTTTGCCACGGAGAAGTACATGGTAGCATCTGCGAGTGAACTGAACGTGAAATATTCCTATGATCCGTCCATCTTGCACATTGCCACACATGGATACTTTTTAAATGATCAGCAAGCCTCAAGATCGCGACAGGTTTTTGGGGTAGAACCTATCAGGGCCTCCGAAAACCCGCTGCTACGTTCAGGGTTATTCCTGGCTGGGGCGGAATCAGCAATGACAGCTTCAATGTCAATGGATAGCAAGAGCAGCAACAACGGGATTTTAACGGCCTATGAAGCAATGAATATGCATTTAAATAATACAAATATTGTTATTCTGAGTGCCTGCGAGACCGGCCTGGGAGATGTTGTTGCAGGGGAAGGCGTGTATGGTTTGCAACGCGCGTTTCAAATGGCGGGAACAGAAACTGTGTTGATGAGCCTTTGGAAAGTAGATGACAATGCGACAAAAGACCTGATGGTGAAGTTTTATGAAGAATGGATTAAAACCAATAAGAAGCATGAGGCCTTTGTCAATGCTCAATTAGCCCTGAAAGCAAAATATAAAAACCCCTATTACTGGGGAGCGTTTGTCATGATCGAGCACTGAGAGTTTTGTTGAAAAAATCAATTGTTCAATGAGGTGAGGAATAATTGATAAAATGATATCAATGTGGTCATTTTATTGCAAAAAATAAAATTATTTGAATGTACGTCTATTTAAATTTTCATAATTGTATTTTGACAATAATAAATAGACTCTCTATAGATAAAGTACAATAAAATAAAAGTTAAATTAAATTTTTACTTTTTGAGAAATTTCGCCACCTTTACATGGTCTCTCGATGACAGCTGTTGTGTTTCAAAATTAATTAGCTATTCGAGGTTCTAAGTTGATCACCTTTTTGCGAGGTTTTTAGATAAAAAAATACCCGGGAGAATGTGAGATAACATTTAAAAAATAAAAAAAATTGCATTTTATTTATAATTAATGTGATTTAAACAATAAGCCTAAACCGCGTCCGAATGAGGAGTCACATTTTGATTATCGATGATGACAAGTCAATGTGCCAATTGCTTGAAAAGATGTTAACTCGTCAATATATGGTTACATCTAAGCACGACGGCATGGAGGCGATGCAGTGGTTGCAAAAAGGTGTTATTCCCGATCTTATCATTACAGATATTGACATGCCAAATATTGATGGCATGGAATTCCTGAAAAATATTAAAAACAGTGGATACTATGGTCACGTACCTATTGTTGTGATTTCAGGGTACGATAGCAAGGAGCAAAAAATGGATTGCCTTAAAAATGGAGCCTATGAGTATTTTCTAAAGCCATTTAACCCAAAGGACTTGCTATTTACTGTGGAAATAGTTTTAAAGATGAACAAACAAAAGTTAAACATAATTTAGATTAATTGTGATTTTAACTCAAGAGCAACCGAATATAATTAGCACCACTACTGAAGGCGGAACTATCCTTTTTGTAGGTTTCTACGGAAAGGATATCTGCAATAAGATAGTTGACTGCAATTTCACAGGATTTTCATTGCCATCATTTCACAAGGCATATTATTGGCTGGAAAATCAATTGCTTGTCAATAAAGAATTACCGACGGCGATTATTTGCGATTTCAAGTTAACGGATAGCAACGCTTTCACCTTTTACAATAAACTAAAAAACAATCCTCTGTTAAGCCATTTGCCTTTCATCGTGCTGGCGAAAAATGTATCACATCAGGAAAAAGAAAAGGCGATGAAAGTGGGGATTGATGATTTTTATATCAATGAATTTAATAGCCACGCCATTTGTGAACGCATTGTCTTTCTGAGGAAATTCAAAAAACAAATTGTTAAGAAGGCAGTCGAAAGGGATTTAAATCTTAATTTCTTCTTGCCGATGTTTAAAATGCCTTATGCTAAACGCTTATTAGATATAGGTATTTCGGTTTCACTACTGCTTTTGTTAAGCCCCTTGTTCCTATTGATAGCTTTATTAATTAAGCTAGAATCGCGAGGGTCTGTATTTTATGTGTCTAAAAGGGCGGGAACAGGGTATCGAATATTTGATTTTTACAAATTTAGAACAATGAAAAACGATGCCGATAAGGAAATTGCTGATCTCGCGCATCTAAATCAATATAAAGCCCATGTGTCAGGGTCAAAAAGTACCTTCCACAAAATTGAGAATGATCCGCGTATTACCCGTATCGGTAGGTTTTTGCGGAATACAAGTTTGGATGAATTACCTCAACTAATTAATGTATTAATTGGTGATATGTCATTGGTAGGAAACAGGCCCTTGCCTCTATATGAAGCTGAAATGTTGACTAAAGACCAAATGGCCAAAAGATTTCTTGCCCCCTCCGGAATTACAGGATTGTGGCAAGTGACTAAAAGAGGTAAATCGGAAATGTCAGAAGAAGAAAGGATGGAAATGGATATTGCCTATGTCGATAAAGCTTCATTCTGGTTTGACTTAAAAATTATATTGCTTACTTTTCCTGCATTAGTACAGAGAAAAGCTGTGTAGAGCATCATGTTCATTTTGAAGATATTATATAGTACGTTTCAATACGTACTTTTTTTTTATTTCACCTACTCTACTATTTACAATCTTACCCTTGCTGTTGCTTCCCTTTTTACCCGGAAGCTGAAAAAGAATCAAGGTTCCGTTTACCAGAGGTTTTGTGTGTTAATACCAGCCTATAAAGAAGACGGTGTGATTATTGAGTCGGTTGAAAAAGCGCTTCTACAGGATTATTCATCAGATGTTTTTAAGATTTTTGTGATAGCCGATTCCCTTCAAAAAGGGACATTGCAAAAATTAAAAAGCCTTCCTGTAGAAGTGATTGTTGTTTCCTTTGAAATCAGCACCAAAGTAAAAGCACTTAATGCGGCGCTGGATTCTATCACCGAACATTTCGATGGCTGCGTTCTCCTTGATGCAGACAACCACATGGATCGAAATTTTCTAAAAAAGGCCAATGAACTGCTTGGTACTCACTATTTGTCCATTCAAGGGCAACGGTTGCCAAAAAACACTTCTACCACCATGTCATTTTTAGATGGGTTAAGCGAGTCAATCAATACGAATATTTTCAGAAAAGGCTCTTTCAATATTGGCTTGTCTTCCTCCATTTCGGGTTCGGGATATGTGGCAGATTTTAGTCTGATAAAAAATGTATTTGCAGAGATGGATTCTGTTTCAGGGTTTGACAAAGAACTGGAGATCAAATTGTTGATGCGAGGTGTCTCCACGGCTTACACCGATGAACTCATTATATACGATGAGAAGGTATCCACCCAAAAGGATTTCAAAAATCAGAGAAGACGATGGATTTACAGTCAATACTTTTACCTGGCCAAATATTTAAAAACTGGCATCAAGGCATTTTTCACCCTAAACTTTTCGTTGTGGAATAGTTCGTTCCTCCGCCATGCACAACTTCCGAGGTTTATCAACCTGGTGATACTGGCAGTCTTTTCGATCCTTTTTCCCGCTATCAACTACTTCATATCGATGGATTTTAAATCGATAGCGTGGGTGGCAATTTTATCTCTTAACTTACTATCGATATTGATCGCAATACCCGGAAAATACTATACAAAGCAGTTGCTTCTGGCTGCCTTGAAGCTCCCAATTACCTTTATCAACATGTTCAGCTTGTTATTTAAATTGAAAGGGGCAAACAAGAGATTTATCCATACGCCTCACAGAACAAATGGCGAAAGCCAAGAAAATTAGCGTTTGTCATTGATGTTCATGTCAATGAGATCGTTGATGATATTTGGGGCAAGGTTGAGTTTGATAGCCAGGTTTTTGCAGACCTTTACTTCCTCTTCATCAATTTTATTGTCGGCCATCATCATTTTTACAAGCTCGTTTAGGTGCTCGATTTTGAGTTTTTCACTGGAGGGGGGCGTAAATTTTACCGTTTCGGGATGTTTTTGAATTTCGTCAATATCGTTTTCTGACAGTTCGAGTTTAATCGCAATTTCCTTGATCAACTTTTTTTCCCTTTCGTCAAAAGTCCCGTCCGCTAATGCAATTTCGATCAGATTTTTAAGGTGGCTTTTTTTCCTGTCGTCGGCGTGGTTGTCAAAAACACTGAATAATCCCATTTTACTGTTTTGCTGTTAAGGAACTAAATATAATTATTTATTGCCACGAATTTTTTCCAATGAACAACAAAAAACCCTCTTTTTGATTCGATTGATCAAAAAGAGGGTAGTAATATTGTTTTTAACTGACTAATTCTTCTGTTGCTGCTTTATTAGATTTAAAGCGCTACCAGCTCTGAACCAATCTATCTGATTTTCATTGTATGTATGATTGGCTTTGATGGTATCCTGCGATCCATCGGCATGTTTAAATACAAGAGTCAACTGTTTATCAGGAGCCAATTCCTTCAGATCAATGATTTCAATTGTGTCATCTTCCTGAACTTTGTCGTAGTCGCTCTCATCGGCAAATGTCAATGCCAGCATTCCCTGTTTTTTAAGGTTCGTTTCATGGATACGCGCAAATGACTTTACGAGTACCACCCTCACGCCCAAATGCCTTGGCTCCATCGCGGCATGCTCTCTTGAGCTACCTTCACCGTAATTGTGGTCACCCACGACAATAGTTGGAATTCCTTTGGCTTTGTACGCCCGTTGTACTTTTGGAACGCCATCATATTCGCCTGTCAATTGGTTTTTTACGCTATCAGTCGCATCATTGAAATAGTTGACGGCACCGATTAGCATATTATTAGAGATATTATCCAAATGACCTCGGTATCTTAGCCATGGTCCCGCCATTGAAATATGGTCGGTTGTACATTTTCCTTTGGCTTTGATCAATAATTTTAGCCCGCTCATGTTGTTGCCATCCCAGGGGGTGAATGGATCCAACAGTTGAAGTCGCTCAGAATCAGGTTTTACCACTACCTCAATGTTGCTTCCGTCTACTGCAGGAGCCTGGTACCCTGGATCATCTACATCAAATCCATTCGGAGGCAACTCATATCCTGTTGGAGGATCAAGCATCACTTCCTGGCCGTCTTCATTGATAAGTTTATCCTTAGCTGGGTTGAAATTTAAATCCCCCGCAATTGCCATCGCAGTGACAAGCTCTGGTGAGCCCACAAACGCATAGGTATTTGGGTTACCGTCGGCCCTCTTTGAGAAGTTCCTGTTGAAGGAATGAACGATGGTGTTTTTTTCACCTTTGTCAGCTCCCGGTCGATCCCACTGACCGATACAGGGTCCGCAAGCGTTGGCGAAGACTTTTCCACCTATTTCGTGGAAAGTGTCAATAAAACCGTCCCGCTCAATGGTAAACCTCACCTGTTCAGATCCTGGTGTAATCGTAAATTCCGACTTTGTTTTCAATTTCTTTTTAGCTGCCTGGGCGGCAATAGACGCTGATCTTGAAATATCTTCGTAGGAAGAGTTTGTACAAGATCCAATCAGCCCAACTTCAATTTTTGTGGGCCAGCCATTTATCTTTGCTTCCTCACCCAACTGGGAGATAGGGGTGGCCCTGTCAGGAGTGAATGGCCCGTTCAAGTGAGGTTCCAATTCTGAAAGGTCTATTTCAATAAGCTGGTCGAAATATTTTTCAGGATTGTCATATACTTCTTTATCAGCCGTAAGATGCTCTTTTACTTTATTGGCCTCGTCCGCTACGTCGTCCCTTTTGGTAGCGCGTAAATACCTTTCCATTGAGGCGTCATACCCAAATGTTGAAGTTGTTGCACCAATTTCAGCACCCATGTTACAAATGGTACCTTTGCCTGTACAGGAAAGTGACTCAGCGCCAGGCCCGAAATATTCCACCACGCAACCGGTACCTCCTTTAACGGTCAGAATACCGGCTACCTTTAAAATGACATCTTTAGCTGACGCCCATCCACTCAGTTTTCCGGTCAATTTCACACCGATCAGTTTTGGGAATTTGAGTTCCCAAGCCATCCCTGCCATCACATCGACAGCGTCAGCTCCACCTACCCCGATCGCAATCATTCCCAATCCGCCAGCATTAACCGTGTGAGAATCTGTTCCGATCATCATTCCGCCCGGGAAAGCATAATTTTCCAAAACAACCTGATGGATAATACCAGCTCCAGGCTTCCAGAATCCAATGCCATACTTATTTGAGACGGAAGCCAGGAAATTAAAAACTTCATTGTTTTTGTTGATGGAATCCTGCAGGTCTTTGTCTGCGCCTAACTTGGCAAGGATCAAATGGTCTGCATGAACAGTAGAAGGTACTGCGGCTTTCTTTTTACCTGCCTGCATAAATTGCAGCAGGGCCATTTGTGCCGTTGCATCTTGCATGGCTACCCTGTCAGGTGCGAAGTCTACATAAGATTTACCCCTGGAGTATTCCTCGGAAGGAGCCCCCTGAAATAAGTGACTGTAAAGTATTTTTTCGGTAAGTGTTAAAGGTCGGTTTAAAATTTTCTTTGCTGTATTCACCCTTTCTCCCATTCGGGTGTAGACAGCCTTGATCATATCAATATCAAATGCCATTTACATAAGTTTTAAATTGAAATATTCTTTCATCAAAAGCTGATGAGGTGCAAAGGTATAAAGAATTGAATTTTTAAATGACAATCCTCATGCTTTTTAAATTGCTGCAATTGCGATGTTGTTACGAAACGAGCCATGCTAATTGTTCTTTTTTTAATTATTTAAATGGTGGGCCATCCGTGAATAATTATTCAACAAGTGCAGCCTTCGAAAATTCAAAATCAACCCTTATTTAAAATCATTCTAAATTTCAAAATATAGTATTGAAAATGAAACCTAAAATTTTAGAAATTGGCTTTTAAGTCTGAATATTGCATTCGATTTATCGAGGGTGTTCTTTCAATGTTTGAAATGAAGGCTTCGAGTATTACATTTGCCGCTTCTAATTGTAGCGGAAGAAATCGAATTAAAAGATCAAATAATAAATGAAAGTATCTTCTTGTTGTCGGAGGTTAACGTGTTTAGTATTTACTTTATTATTCCTCATAACTTCTAATTTAGCGTTTTCACAAGACGCAGGTGCATCTGAAATCCCTACTGATGAGGGCGTTATTTCATCTGGTCAAACGATTTTCAAAAATAATTGTAAACAGTGTCACTCTGTACACGAGCAGGTGATAGGTCCGGCCCTGAAGGAAGTCTACACAAGAAGACCGTTACCCTGGATTCAAGGTTTTATCAGAAATTCGCAAGGAGTCATCCAAAGTGGTGATGACTATGCGGTAAAACTTTTTGAAAAATTCAAGCCTGCCGTTATGCCTTCGTTTGACTTTTCAGATGAAGAAATCCTGTCCATCATGGCTTACGTCAAGCATGAGACTGAGAACCCTCCAGTAGCAGCTGGAACCGAGGCAGCAGCCGATGGAGGAACCGCGGCTGCGCAGGGTGGAACGGTCGCTTCCGGTTACGTGACATTCATTCTGGTAGCGCTCGTCATTGTGCTTGTGCTGATCCTGGTAGTATTGGGAGTTTTAATATCAGTTGTTACTAAATACATAAAACAAAAAGAGCAACTGGATGAGGCTGACCAGGAATTAGTTGACCAAAGATTTAGCCTCGCAAAGCTGGCTAAAAGCTCAGGCTTCATCTGGATTGTGACTTTTGTTTTTACAGCCATCGTGTTGAAGACTGTCGTTGACGGCTTGTTCACCATCGGCGTTCAGCAAGGCTATGAACCTACACAGCCAATTGCATTTTCGCACAAGTTACATGCGGGAGATTTTAAAATTGATTGTAATTACTGCCACACCGGTGTGAGGAAAAGTAAAAATGCCAACATCCCATCTCCAAATATTTGTATGAATTGCCACAGCGGTATTACTAAAGTAACCGGGGCAACAGAACCATCCAAGGAGATCCAAAAGATATACGGTTATATAGAAAGAGGTGAACCAATCGAATGGGTGAGGGTTCACAACCTTCCTGATCTTGCTTATTTTAACCATGCGCAACATGTAAAGGTGGGGGGAATTGAGTGCCAGACATGCCATGGCCCTGTTGAGACGATGGAAGTGGTAGCGCAAAATGCTAACCTGACGATGGGTTGGTGTATAAACTGCCATCGCGAGACACAAATTAAAGCTGATAACAGCTATTACGATAAGCTTGTGGAATTGCATTCTGAAAAAAGCAATGAACCTATGGTAGTTAAAGATATTGGAGGTTTAGAATGCGCAAAATGTCATTATTAATAATTCTTGAATAATTCCCTTTTAGATTATATGGAAAATAAAAAGAAGATTTACTGGAAAGGTATTGAACAACTGAACAAAGAACCTGAATTTCTGAAGTATCAGTCGAAGGAATTTCCTGAATATTTACCAGTTAACGGGGAAAAAGTAGAAGGATCGGGAAGTTCAAGAAGGGACTTTTTAAAGTTGATGGGCTTTAGCGTGGCTGCAGCATCGCTTGCGGCATGCGAAGCGCCGGTTAGAAAGGCAATACCTTATCTGAATAAACCAGTTGAGGTTGATCCCGGAATTGCCAACTACTACGCATCTACCTATATAAATGGGGGGGATTATTGCAGCATTCTGGTAAAGACCCGTGAAGGAAGGCCGATTAAAATAGAAGGGAACAAGCTTTCAAAGATATCTGGAGGTGGTACCAGCGCACAAGTGGAGGCATCTGTTTTATCTCTATATGATAAAGCGAGAATTACTGATCCTTTTATTGGTGAGGCAAAATCATCCTGGGAAGAAGTAGACACCCAGATCAAGACAAAATTAGCAAGTATCGTAGCGAAAGGTGGCAAAATCGCCATTGTTTCCAAAACAATATTAAGCCCTACCACGAGAAGGGTGATCGATGAATTTATTGCCAAGTACCCTGGATCGGAATTAGTAGTTTACGATCCAATTTCATCAAATGGCCTCTTAAATGCCAATGCAATAAGCTTCGGAAAAAGAGCGGTTCCTAATTACGCTTTTAATAAGGTTGATGTAGTGGTGAGCTTCTCCGCAGATTTTCTTGGTACCTGGATCAATCCAATTAAATTCGCTGCCGATTTTGCTCAAACAAGGAAGCTAGGAAAGAATAAAAAGGCGATGTCGCGGCTTTATTCTTTCGAATCTAACCTCTCTTTGACAGGATCAAATGCTGATTACAGAATACCGGTGAGATCGTCAAGTGAAGGCCTGCTAGTCGTGGCATTATATAATGAGGTATTAAAGAAAGCAGGACTCCCTGTTACAAAAACAAATGTAATTGAGGAAGCAGCATCAATTCAAAAGGCTGCAAATGATCTTTGGAATGCCAGAGGGAAATCCTTGGTAGTTTCCGGATCCAATGATGAAAATGTTCAAATTGTTGTTAACAAGATCAATGACCTACTAGGTAACTATGGAAAAACAATTGACTTGGTGAACCACCTGAACCTTCGTCAGGGCGATGATACCGCCATGAGTAAATTTGTTGATTCATTGAATGGAGGAAGGACAAACGGGGTTATATTCCTAAACTGTAATCCTGTGTATGATCACTTCAGGGGAGCAGAAATTAGTGAAGCAATTGGTAAACTTGATCTTTCGGTTTCTACTTCGGATCGCATAGACGAGACTGCTGATATTTCAGAATATAAAGCACCAGATCATCATTTCCTGGAATCATGGAATGATGCTGAACCGGCGAGAGGAAGTTTTAGCTTGACTCAGCCAACTATTTCGCCGCTATTTAATACCCGACAATCAGGGGATTCATTGTTATCCTGGGCAGGAGCTGGAAAAAGTTATTACGATTTCCTACAGGAAAATTGGAAAGAAAATCAATTTGCTTCTCAGTCAAAAGAAAGTAATTTTCAACATTTCTGGGATCAAAGCTTACATGATGGAGTGTTTACAACGGCATCTTCAGAGGAAACCGAAGAACTATCATTTAATGTAGAAATAAGTAATGTTCTTCAATCGATCGCAAAAAATTATACTGCTACAAACAGTAATCCAGAACTTGTACTTTATACTAAAATAAGTATGGGTGATGGTAGCCAGGCGAATAATCCATGGCTACAGGAATTGCCAGATCCGATTTCAAAAGCCTGTTGGGATAATTACCTGACAGTTTCACAAAAGTGGGCGGAGGAAAATGGCGTGAAGATGGTGGAAAGCAAAACCAAACTTGGAATTGTATCAGCAAATGGCAGTGAATTCAAGTTACCGATCCTGGTTCAACCAGGGCAAAAGGAGGGAACATTTGGTATTGCTCTTGGCTATGGAAGAAAAAAAGCAGGTAAAGTTGCTGAAAATATCGGTGTAAATGTATTTCCTCTATTAGGAGCAAAAAATGCAAATTTGAATGGTACTATTTCGGAGGGCGTGGCCTTAAGTGTTACAACTGAAGAATATGACCTTGCTCAAACACAGACTCACCATACATTTATGGCGAGAGAAAACGTCATTCAGGAAGCTACATTGAGTGACTATAAAAATGATCCGGAAGCTGGCAGGTTCCATCCTCACATTGCTACTTCAGATGTTTTAGCGAAAGAATTGGGACTGGAAAAAGGTAGTGTGCCTCCAAGGGCTATCTCATTATGGAAAGGACATGAATACCCAAACCATCATTGGGCAATGGCCATTGACCTTAACTCTTGTACCGGATGCAGTGCTTGTACTATTTCGTGCCAGGCTGAAAATAACGTTCCAGTGGTTGGAAAGGATGAGGTTGTAGCCAGAAGGGAGATGCATTGGATCAGGATAGATAGGTATTATAGCAGTGATGCTGATAAAAGTGACAGAATTGGTCTGGAAAAGGCTTCCTCAAATCCTGAAGTGACTTTCATGCCAATGATGTGTCAGCAGTGTAACAATGCCCCTTGCGAGACGGTTTGTCCGGTTGCTGCAACAACACACAGCACAGAAGGCTTGAATCAAATGACTTATAACAGATGTATCGGAACAAGGTATTGCGCGAACAACTGTCCTTATAAAGTAAGAAGGTTCAACTGGTTTAAATACCATGACAATAACGATCGCTTTGATATGAACTCATCTATGAGTAGCGATTTGGGCAAGATGGTACTCAATCCTGATGTAACAGTGCGGTCAAGAGGTGTCATGGAGAAATGTAGTTTCTGCGTACAAAGAATCCAGGCTGGAAAATTGGAAGCAAAAAAAGAAGGGCGAAGACCTGTGGATGGTGAGATCACTACGGCATGTGCATCCGCCTGTCCTACGAATGCGATTGTTTTTGGAGATCTTAAAGATCCGAACAGTAAGGTAGTTGAGCTGCTTCAATTTGAGGAAAGCGAAAAATTCCAGGAAGTGAAAGAGCCGCGGGCATTCAATGTATTGGAAGATATAAATGTGAAGCCAAACATTTGGTACTTCACTAAAATTAGAAATAAAGACGAAGAATTAGCATAAAACAATATTTATGGAAGTTGTTTCATCAGTAAGGACCCCTTTAGTTACCGGTGGTAAGACCGTATCAGACGTTACTGAGGATATTTGTATTCGGGTAGAAAACGCTCCGGCCAAAACCTGGTATATGGCAGTAGCAGCTTCCCTGGGTTTATTAGCCTTTGGAGCCTACACGGTATTCTACACAGTTTGGGATGGTATCGGAATGTGGGGGTTAAACAAGACGGTTGGTTGGGCCTGGGATATTACCAACTTCGTGTGGTGGGTCGGTATCGGTCACGCAGGAACTTTGATCTCTGCCATTCTTTTACTATTCAGGCAGAAGTGGAGAATGTCCATTAACCGGGCTGCAGAAGCGATGACCATCTTCGCTGTAATTTGTGCTGCCTTTTTTCCACTTGTTCACATGGGTCGTTTGTGGTTAGGATTTTATTGGGTACTTCCATTACCAAATACCTTTGGTTCTTTATGGGTAAACTTCAATTCACCACTCCTTTGGGACGTATTCGCAATCTCAACATATTTCACAGTTTCCCTTGTTTTCTGGTATATGGGACTCGTTCCTGATTTTGCCACCATTAGAGACAGGGCGAAAAATAAAATATCAAAAACCGTTTATGGTGCATTAAGTTTTGGATGGACTGGCGGTGCAAAAGACTGGTCAAGATATGAAACGGTATCTTTGATTTTAGCTGGGTTAGCTACACCCCTTGTACTTTCCGTTCACACGATCGTATCCTTTGACTTTGCAACTTCGGTTATCCCAGGATGGCATACCACGATTTTCCCTCCCTACTTTGTTGCCGGGGCGATCTTTTCAGGATTTGCCATGGTGTTGACCCTGATGTTAATAACAAGGAAAGTATATAAACTAGAAGATTATATTACTATAGGGCACATCGAACTGATGAACATTATCATTATAGTGACGGGGTCGATAGTGGGCGTGGCTTACTTAACAGAGTTATTTATGTCCTGGTATTCTGGAGTTCCCGCTGAGCAATATGCATTTATGAACAGGGCAATGGGACCTTATGCATGGGCCTACTGGATTATGATGACGTGTAACGTGGTTTCGCCTCAGTTATTCTGGTTCAAAAAGATCAGAACAAGCCTGGTAGCTACATTTATTTTATCGATTGTGGTTAACATAGGAATGTGGTTTGAGCGATTTGTGATTATAGTTACATCTTTACACAGAGATTATCTACCTTCAAGTTGGGCAAAATTTAGTCCCACTATGTTTGACATCGGTGACTATATATTCACATTTGGCTTGTTTTTCACCTTGTTCTTTTTATTTGCCAAATTCTTCCCAGTGATAAACATGGCGGAAGTAAAAAGTATCATCAAAGCCAATACAACCTCGGAAAAAGCTGAAAAATAGAAATGGAAAAAGGAAAAAATTATATTCTCGGAGTTTATTCAGACGAAGATATTCTGCTAAAAGCAATTAAGAAAGTGCGAGGTGCTGGGATAAAAATCGAGGAAGTATTCTCGCCTTTTCCGGTTCATGGGATAGACGAGGCATTAGGATACAAGCGATCTAAGCTGACCATCGTGGCATTTATGTTTGGAGCTTTGGGCACTACCCTTGCACTAACAATGCAATTCTGGATGCTAGGCGTTGACTGGAATATGATAATCGGTGGTAAGAATTTTGCATCACTACCCACGTTTGTACCTGTAACATTTGAGTTAACTGTCCTTTTAAGTGCTCTTGGTATGGTAGGTACTTTCTTTGTAAGGAGCAATTTGAAACCATATAAAAAGCCGAGGATATTTGATATTAGAATTACCGACGATAAGCATGTAATGGCAATAGATATTGCTTCCAATACATCGGCCAAGGATGCTATCTCCAAGGTTTTAAGAGAAAACGGTGCAATTGAGGTAAATGAAAAGACTTTTGAAGAATAATAAAAAAACGATAATGCTAGGTAGAAATTTAATCTCTGCTTTTGTCATCATAGGTGCTGTTCAGATGCTAGTGTCCTGTAAAGCTGGAAAAGACGATACCGGACTGGAATATGCTCCTAACATGTATCACTCTGTTCCCTATGAAGGTCTTTCACAGATAACGGATGAAGATGCAGGGTCATGGTTGAGCAACAGGGCCAATGGTACTGGGGAGTATTATAATTCAAATCCAAACAACCCCCATAAAATGAATATGAGGGAGCCGGTTGCCGGAACGGTTAAAAGGTCCAAAGGTGGATATCTACCCTATCGAATCCCGAAAGATAGTGTTTTGCTTGCAGGAAGAATATTGTCGAATCCGCTCGATTCTACTGACGCAGTATTGAGTGATGGAAAGGGACTGTTCCTTCGCTTTTGTTCACATTGCCACGGAGAAACCGGACAGGCAGACGGGCTCGTGGGTAATGTATTCATGGGAGTACCTGCTTATAATGTAGGTAGAGTAAAAGACATTCCTGAAGGAGAAATTTTCCATGTAATTTCTATGGGGAAAGGTAGAATGGGAGCCCATGGCTCACAGCTAAGCGAGGAAGAGCGATGGAAAATAGTAAGATATGTTCAAGTACTACAAAATCAGCAATAATCTTAAGTGATCATGTCAGAAGATAAATTCATATTTTCAGCGAAAGCGAAGAAAAATTTAGTAATCGTAGCAATCATTGGTTTAGTCCTTACCATTGCTGGGATCCTTGTAGTTCAGTTTGGCGGTCATGGACATGAATCACATGGAGAAGAAGGCGGTCATGCTTTTCATTGGCTACATAGATTTTATGTAAATCTTTGGTTAAACAATGTGTACTTCGTTGGTATCGCCATCATTGGAGTGTTTTTCGTAGCATTTAATAATGCAGCGCAGGCTGGATGGTCAGCTTACATCAAAAGGATACCCGAAGCATTTGGAAACTGGCTTCCTTATGGCGGGGTTTTAATGCTTGTGTTGTTTTTTATTACCAATAACACTGCTCCCCATCATTTCCACATTTTTCACTGGCTTGATCACTCTCTGTATGGCGAGCTGTTAGAAGATGGAACTCCGAATCCAAATTATGATGCCATCATAGCAGGAAAGCATGCTTATTTAAATACGACTTTCTTCCTGATAAGAATGGTGGCCTATTTCGCCATCTGGTGGTTTATGTGGAAACTTATTCGGACAAACTCCCTGAAAGAGGATATAGAAGGAGGAGATCAGTATTGGTTTAAGATGAGATCGCTTTCAGCCATTTTTCTGGTAATATTCGCGGTTACATCTTCCACGTCAGCTTGGGACTGGGTGTTATCAATTGATACCCACTGGTTTAGCACAATGTTTGGCTGGTATAACTTTGCCTCATGGTTTGTGGGTGGATTGGCCATGATCACGCTACTTATTATTACGCTGCACGATAATGGTTACTTACCACAATTATCTTCAAGTCATTTACACGATCTTGGAAAGTTTATTTTCGGATTTAGTATTTTCTGGACATACATCTGGTTCTCACAATTCTTATTGATCTACTACGCTAACATCCCGGAAGAATCAGTGTACTTTGTTGAGAGGATGACTAGCGGAACCTATGCATGGGTATTTTATGCAAACATTTTCATAAACTTTATATTTCCATTCCTATTCCTGATGACGAGGGATGCTAAGAGGCATAAGATCTTTTTGAAGATCGTGTGTTATGTGCTGATTATTGGTCACTGGTTGGATTTCTCGTTAATGATGATGCCTGGGACGCTCAGCGAAAACGGGGGAATCGGCTTGATGGAGATTGGTACGCTGTTAATATTTGCGCCTGCTTTTCTAACCATTATTTATAAGGGACTTACAAGAGCGCCACTGGTGGCGAGAAACCACCCAATGTTAAAAGAAAGTTTACATCATCATATATAGAAAAACAAAAGATTTTATATGACTGGATTCGCGATAGCAATAATAGTTTTCCTGGTACTTGCAATTTTGGTTGCATTATTCAGACTGCATACGCTGGTAGAAGTTATTAAGGGAAAGAAGGATGAAAGATCTGGTACCAGCAACAAAGTGAATGCTGTGTTAATGATCTTGTTCCTGTTAGTTAGCATGGGAGGTTTGTTTTGGTTTTCAATCAAGGAATTTGAAAACTATACATTACCGATAGCTTCCGAACATGGTGTGACTACTAATGAGCTTTTCTGGTGGACTATGGGGCTTACCGGTGTTGTTTTTTTTATCACACAGGTGTTGTTGTTCTGGTTTTCATATCGATATCAATTTTCAGAAAACAGGAAGGCCCTTTTCTTTCCGGATAATAACAAACTTGAGTTGGTATGGACGATTGTGCCAGCTTTTGCCTTGGCGGCCTTGGTGTTTTATGGTTTGTTTGTTTGGAATGATGTCATGAAGCCAGCTCCTAAGGATGCTGAGGTAATCGAAGTGATGGGCTACCAGTTCGCCTGGAAGGTGAGGTACCCGGGGAAAGACAAGAAACTTGGAGAATATGATTATCGCCTGATCAACTCGGTGAATGAGTTTGGGATGGATTTTCAGGACAAGGCAAACTTTGACGATTTTTCACCAAGGGAATTGCACTTACCAAAAGGGCGGCCGGTTGAGATAAAGATCAGGGCGAGAGACGTGCTTCACAGCTTCTACCTGCCGCATTTTCGGGTGAAAATGGATGCTGTGCCAGGTATGCCTACCAGGTTTTCATTCACTCCTACTAAATCTACTGAGGATATGAGAAAGGAAACCGGAAATCCTGAATTTAACTATGAATTAGCTTGTACAGAAATATGTGGTAGAGGTCATTATTCTATGAGGCTAATTGTCATTGTACATGAACCGGAAGAATATGATGAATGGTTTGCATCACAGGAAAGCTGGTTGTCGAAGAACCCTGATTATTTGTCGCAGGTTCCGACTGAGATGAAAGAACTTGCATTGATTGGTGCAAATAATTCGAAATAAAGAGGAGTTAGTAAGGATTCAACAAAATTAAAATATGTCAGTAGCAACAGTTGAACATGTCCATGAACACGAGCATGTCCATGAACACAAAGAAACCTTCATTACAAAGTATATCTTTTCGCAAGACCATAAGACCATAGCGAAGCAGTACCTGATCACTGGTATTGTTTGGGCGATAATTGGTGGTTTTATGTCCTTGGTGTTTAGGTTGCAATTAGGGTTTCCTGATATGGATTTGGGATTTTTGAGGCCTATTTTGGGTGGATGGATAGATCCCAATGGTAAGCTTGACCAGGAATTTTACCTGGCCTTGGTAACAATGCATGGAACGATCATGGTATTTTTTGTACTGACAGCAGGGCTGAGCGGAACGTTTAGTAATTTCCTCATCCCTCTACAAATCGGTGCGCGGGATATGGCATCCGGATTTATTAATATGCTGTCATACTGGTTCTTTTTCCTTTCCAGCGTGATCATGCTTGTTTCGATTTTCATTCCTACAGGTCCTGCGTCTGGTGGTTGGGTGATTTATCCACCTCTGAGTGCATTACCCCAGGCAATGTCAGGTTCCGGATTGGGAATGACACTCTGGCTAGTAGCGATGGTGTTTTTTATAGTATCAACGTTACTAGGTGGTGTCAACTATATTTCTACGATCATTAACCTTCGAACAAAAGGAATGACCTTTAGCAGGCTACCATTGACAATATGGTCTTTCTTTTTAACAGCAATCATTGGATTACTTTCATTCCCTGTACTTGTCGGGGCAGCGTTGTTGCTGGTGTTCGACAGGACTTTTGGAACTTCTTTTTACTTATCAGAAATCTTTATCAATGGAGAGGCACTGCCTCAGGTAGGAGGAAGTGCAATCCTGTTTCAGCATTTGTTTTGGTTTTTAGGCCACCCGGAAGTTTACATTGTACTTTTGCCAGCGTTAGGGATTACCTCAGAGATTATTGCCACCAATTCAAGGAAGCCAATTTTTGGTTATAAAGCGATGATCATTTCGATGTTGGGCATCACCGTACTGTCATTTATCGTTTGGGCTCACCATATGTTTGTAACGGGGATGAATCCGTTTCTCGGGTCTATATTCATGCTTTTGACATTAATTATTGCCATACCCTCAGCAGTTAAAGTGTTCAACTATTTGACAACTCTTTGGAAGGGTAATATAGTGTTTACACCGGCGATGTTGTTTTCCATTGGTCTTGTATCCTTCTTTATTTCCGGTGGTCTTACTGGAATATTTTTAGGTAATTCCGCGGTGGATATACAGTTACACGACACTTATTTTGTTGTTGCTCACTTCCACCTTGTGATGGGTTCAGCAGCATTCTTTGGTATGTTGGCGGGGGTTTATCACTGGTTCCCAAAAATGTTTGGAAGAATGATGGATTCAAAATTAGGCTACATCCATTTCTGGGTAACATTTGTTGGGGTGTACCTGGTGTTTTTCCCATTACACTATATTGGTATTGCCGGGTTCCCAAGGAGGTATTATTCGTTTACTAATTTTGATGCTTTTAGCATCTATGGCGACCTTAATTCACTGGTATCCATTGCCGCAATCCTTACGTTTGTAGCACAGTTTATATTTGTATTTAATTTCTTCTACAGCATTTTCAGGGGAAAAAAGGCGCCTGCCAACCCATGGAGATCAAATACTTTGGAGTGGACGACTCCGGTTAATCCCGGGCATGGCAACTGGCCTGGAGAAATTCCAGCGGTGTACCGATGGCCTTATGACTATAGCAAACCGGGATCTGGCGAAGACTTTATTCCTCAGACAGTACCGTTTTCACAAACTCCTGAGTCAAACCTTCCACACGAAAATGACTTGATCAGTGAGGAGGAAATAATTAATAATATCAAGGTAGAAGAAGAGCACGGACATTAAATCCGAATAGATGATAGTTAGTGCGGTCGATAAAACAAGTGTTATTAAGCTTATCCTTGGAAAAGGGAGTGCTTATTTTGAGTTAATCAAATTCAGGCTCTCGTTTCTTGTGGCCTTTTCGTCAGGCTTCGGTTACGTTCTGGCATCAAAAATGGCCTTTGATTGGATACATTTTTTGATGTTTTGTGCCGGGGCAATCCTGATTTCCGGATCTGCAGTTACTATTAATCAAATACTTGAGAAGGATTACGACAAGTTAATGGTCCGCACCAGGAATAGGCCAATTCCGACAGAAAAAGTATCTGTGTCTGAAGCTTGGATGTTTTCATTTATTTTATTGACCATTGGGGTACTTATTTTATTAGTGTATTCAAATCCGATCACCCTGCTGTTGTCAATACTCTCCTTTATTCTTTACAGTTTTGTTTACACCCCTTTAAAAAGAGTAGGACCTATTGCTGTATTTGTTGGGGCGATCCCAGGGGCTCTGCCACCATTATTAGGGTGGGTGGCGTTCAGTGGATCTTTAACTTATGAGGCATTAATAATTTTTGGAATTCAATTCATTTGGCAGTTCCCCCATTTCTGGGCAATTGCATGGATAGCTGATGAGGACTATAAAAAGGCAGGTTTTAAACTATTGCCTGGAAAAGGAAAGAACGATTTTAAAACGGCTGTAAATATTATGATATACACCTTGTTCCTGTTGCCTTTTGGTCTATTACCGGCGAAATTTGGTTTAACAGGAATGAACTCCGCAATCATCGCGACGGTTTGTGGGGTATTGTTTTTAGCGCAAACATTTAAACTGATACGGGATAATTCGAGGAAGTCAGCCTTGAGGATCATGTACGGGTCGTTTCTTTATTTGCCAATTGTTCAAATAGCATTCTTAATGGATACATTATAATGAATAGTGCACATTCCATATCGAAAGGGTCTCAGCAGACTTTGTCCATGAATCCAAAGAAATTTGCCCTTTGGTTGTTTATAGGGACAGTGATCATGCTGTTTGGCGGTTTCACAAGTGCATTTATTGTGATGGCGTCAGAAAAGGCTATTCAGGAGATTCAAATGCCTACGACATTGTTGATTTCTACGATCATCATCCTGATAAGCAGTGGAACGGTGCAATTGTCTTATTTTTTTGCAAAAAGGGACGAGCTAAAAAAAATAACGCTATTTGTAGCAATAACTTTGGCATTGGGAATAGTGTTTTTGGCCTATCAATTTTTAGCCTGGCAGGAATTAGTTCAAAACAACATCACATTTGTCAGTAATAATCCAACGGGATCTTTCATATATGTATTTACCGGTATCCATGGGTTGCATATTGTAAGTGCGTTGATCTTCCTGATAGTAGTCCTGATTTCATCGATTAAATTGAATATACATTCCAAAAAGCTAAATCAATTAGAAATGTGCGTAACTTACTGGCATTTCCTTGGAATTCTTTGGTTGTATTTATATGTGTTTTTATTAGCGAATTTCTAACAAAAAAATAAGTAAATGGCTACAGCAGCTACAGCAGAGCAATTAAAAAATATTTGGAAGGGTGGCGTTTCCCCGCTGAGGGCCAGCTATGGGAAGCTGATGATGTGGTTTTTCCTTCTATCGGATGCGCTAACTTTCTCCGGTCTGTTAATCACCTATGGGCTACTACGGTACAGCAAGCCTGCATACGAGGGAGCTCCGGCAGATTTTGTTCCTTCACAGGAATACTGGCCGATTCCGGAAAAGATTTTTGACGGGGTGCCATTTTTGCATGGTATGTCTATTCCGTTAGTGTTTGTGGCTATCATGACTTTTGTCCTCATTTTAAGTTCTGTTACGATGGTATTGGCAGTAGAAGCCGGGACGCGTATGGATCGAAAAGGCGTGATCAAATGGATGCTTTGGACCATCATAGGAGGTATTACATTCTTAGGATGCCAGGCATGGGAATGGACGCACTTTATCAACGGTTCCGGGAAAGAAGGATGGGGCGTGCTGCTTGGTGACGGATCGATTTTCACAGGAGCCAATCTTCATGTGAATGAGTACGGACCTCCCTTATTTGCAGATTTGTTTTTTTTCATCACAGGATTTCACGGAACACACGTACTGAGTGGGGTGATTATCAATATTATCATTTTCTATCAGGTTTCCGTAGGCGTGATGGAGAAACGTGGACACTATGAAATGGTTGAAAAAGTAGGTCTTTATTGGCACTTTGTAGACCTTGTATGGGTATTTGTATTTACATTCTTCTATTTAATATAAATTATCATGGCGTTAGACGGACAATCATCAGTAGAGGTAAAACCGGTTGATAAAGCTAAGGTATGGTTGCTGGTTAAAGTAGCCATAATACTAGCGGTTATTACCATCATAGAGTTTATTCTGGCTTATTCTCTTCCCGAAACAATGAGATGGACAAAAGTTGCCATTTTTGTGGGGCTCACCATAGTTAAAGCTGCCTATATTGTCGCAGAATTTATGCACTTAAAATACGAGGTTAAAACCCTTATTTGGGCAATACTACTACCCATGGTATTTGTGGCGTGGCTGGTGATAGCATTGATTTACGAGGGGGGCTCAATTTTTGAGAAGTTATATTAACAGATAAAGGTATGATTTTGACAGTCAGGCCTCTTCATAGAGCCTGACTTTTTTTTTACAGGCTATGCAAAAAAAGGTGATTTTGATTCTTGCCATTGTTATGCCGGTAGTAGGGGTATTCATATTCAATTTTTTTAGTCAGAGTTATTTCGATATTCCTGTTTATTATCAGGAGGAGGTTCCTGAGGGCTGTGATTGCGGGTTTGTGCCAGTACCTTACAAGGTAGATTCCAGCACATATTTTGACTCCGATGAAGGTTCAATGATTTATCCATTCATTTCCGGGGATGTTAAGATTTTCGGTTTCGATCAGGGGAATGATTTTTTCAGAGCTGAAATAAATAAATTAGGTGATGAGTTTGTAGATGAAAAAGAAGTAAAGATTTATGATTTTGGACTGGGAAGTGTCACCTCGGAAATTCCGATAGTGTCAAAAATTATTGGATTACAAATGGATCCGTCCATTGAAAAGGATTTGAGGGAATGCATTTTTTTAATTCCTGACAAGGAAGACAATGCAGTACTTATCGATCATCAAAACCGCATCAGGGGATTTTATAATTTAATGGATGGTGATTTAACCGACAGCCTCATCGTTGAAACCAAAATATTACTTCATCAAAAAAGTCATGCAGACAAACGATAACAAGAATTTTAGAAAGTTAATCATTTTCATCTCAGCCGTTGTCCCGTTACTCGTAGCCATATTATTATACGTGCCGAATAAGAACAACCTGGGGGACTGGGCAACATTCCTGCCACATTTAAACGGAATGCTCAACTCCACAACGGTTATCCTGTTATTGGCAGGCTATGTTTTTATTAAAGCAGGAAATGTATTTTATCACAAGACGGCCATGATTTCTTCTTTCACATTGGGGAGCATATTTTTAATTTCCTACATCATTTACCATGCCTCTGTTCCCAGTACACCCTTTGGTGGTGAGGCCTTCGTAAAGCACATTTATTATTTCTTTTTAGCAAGTCATATTTTATTATCCATAGTGGTAGTCCCGTTTGTACTGTTCGCCTTTTACTATGCGCTTACGGGAAAAACTGACCGTCATAAGAAGATTGTGAAGTTTACCCTGCCGATTTGGCTGTACGTGTCCGTCACCGGGGTCATCGTTTACTTTATGATCAGTCCATATTATTCATATTAGTTTGTACATTTGTGATATGAAAAGGAAGATAATTGCCTTGGTTTGTGGAGTGTTGTTTTTCACACATGATCTTCTGGCGCAATGTTCCATGTGCAAGGCATCACTTGAAAACAATGTGAGCAACGGAGATGTGGGGATGGCAGCCAGACTTAACGTGGGAATATTATACCTTTTTTTTCTTCCCTATCTACTGGCGGGTACACTGGCTGTCCTTTGGTATGTGAAAAGTAAAAGGAACAAGCAACAGTCCATCGTTCAGCAAAATAGGAAACGACGTTTCAGCCAGTTAGGACTGTAATCAATTCAAATACCTCTATACTCTCCCAAATATTATTTCTTATTTTAGATCATATAAATTCAGGTATGATCAAAAAATTCAGGGGCTCACTTCTGCGCTCGCCATTTTTATACTTAATCCTGGCTATTATACTTTTTGTGGCGGCCGTATTGGTTTTTCAAAAGTCACAAAATAGCGATGTTTCTGATGAGTTTAGTAGCGAATTATTAACCGAGAATATCTCAAAAGAGCTTGAGTTAGTTGCTATTGATTTTAATGCCATAGAGCCCAACCTAATCAGGATAAAAAAATTGCATTCTAATCCCGTGACCACGCGATATCCATTTGTGGTAATTCAAAATGAAAGGCTCGTTTTTTGGTCGGATTTCCATTTTTTACCGCGTACCCGCGAATTGCGAGGCGACTACTATCTCAAGGTAATCAATGAGGGCTCGTCATTTTACCTCCTGGTAAAGTTTGCCAGGGCGCCTGGCCTGGAAACGATTTTTATTGTTCCCCTCCTGAAGAATTATTCCATTGTCAACCAGAATTTGAGAAGCTCATATAATGACAGGATATTCCAATCCGATAATTTTGACATAAGCATTGCCTCTGAGGATGGCTTTCAGGAGATCTTGATCGGAGAGGACAGTTTGTTTTATGTCCGATTTCATAATACCTACCCCACCACTTCCGGCTTTATGAAGCATCTGACAGAAACTTTATTTGTTATCTCATTTGTACTGTTTGCCCTATTCCTCTATAAGAGAACGACCTTTTTATTTTACGGGAAACATTTTTTTTATAGGGGGCATTTTCAAAAGGGACTTCTTGGCCTGATTTTTTGGCTGGTGGGAGTAAGGGCACTAATGATATTTTTCAACTTCCCTTTCTCATTTTACCCCATTGAATTATTTAATCCCAGAAATTATGCTTCATCTGTATTTAACCCTTCTCTGGGAGACTTGCTGTTAAATGTGCTCACCATTACCATAATTCTTTTGATTGCATTTAAAAACTACTACAGGTTTCAGTTGGTGAGAATGATGCTTTCTGGGCCAGGATGGAAAATGGCGGTTCTATCGGTTCTTTTTGTTGTTGTCAATTTATCACTAGTCTCGCTTTTTTATGTCCTGGTTAATTCGCTGAACTTCCATTCACAGTGGAGCCTGGATATCACCCGGGAGCTGAATTTCCACCTGCTGAAAAGCATCTCCTTTTTAATTCTGCTGTTTGGTGGCTTGTCCTATTTTCTGTTTTGCCATGTATTGATCCGGATTTATTGCCAGCTAAACAAAAAACCAAAAGAGCAGTTGTTGTATTTAGCAATCGGTACCGTAGTTTTTTTATGCATCGCGATCTACGATAATTGGGAGTACAAGGTCATCGTTACCTCGGGGGGTGTATACTTGGTGGTTGTACGCGTCTTTAATCTATTCCCAAGCCTGACGCGCATACAGTACCTGACGTTTGTGTATTTTTTTGTGGGAAGCCTATTTGTGAGTTTTATTGGGGCGTATTCTATGTACACCTACCAATCAGAAAAATTGGTGTCGGAAAAAAATCGACTTGCAGGGCAGCTTTTAGTGGAGAACGATGTGCTGACAGAGTTTCTGTTGAATGAAGCGGGAAATCAAATCGCAGAAGATGTCTTTATTCAAAACCGGATTTTCAACCCCTACGTATCAAAAATCAATATCAAACAACGGGTACAAAGGGTCTATTTGAACAATCAGTTGGAAAAATATGACGTAGATGTCAAGCTTTTCAACTCAAGAGGAACACCCCTGGAAGAAAGCGGAAAAAACCTAAACGAACTCCTGGAGGAATTTAAAGAGTTTCAAATTGACTCGACACTCTATTTTGTAAACCGGTTTAAGGAAAATACTATTAAGCGATACCTCAAGAAAGTGGAGATAAAGCGGTATTCGAGGATCTCCGGATACGTGTTGATAGATTTAAAACTTCGAAGGATCATCCCGAATTCGGTTTATCCGATGCTTTTGATCGATAATCGATACTCCGGACCCGACATCGCATCTTCTTACTCTTACGCGATTTATGAGAATAACAATTTGATCTTCAATACCGGGCAATATAGCTATCCTGACAAGATCGATTCGAGGATGAAGCAACTCGGTAAATCCAAACTGGGATATAAAAAAGACGGCCTGTCGCATTTTACCATACAGGGAGAGAATGAGCGCACTTACATCATTTCATTGCAGGCTTATCCCCTGCGGAATGTCTTTTCGAATTTTTCCTTTCTTTTTGTCATATTTTTAGGGGCCATCCTTTTAACACTTATCTTTTTTACCGTTTCGATCAGACTACGAGGCAAACAGCTAAATTATGCATCCAGAATACAGCTATTCCTCAATGCAGCTTTTTTGACACCGCTGATCATCATCGCAATTTCGGCGATCAGTGTGATCGTAAAATCCTATAACGAAAACCTTGAAATAGAAAACAAGGAAAAAGCTAACAACATCAGCCTTAAACTTAGCGAAAGCCTGGAGAGCTATTTAGCACGGGAAACTAATAAGGAAACATTTTCTGAGGTCATCAATGAGATTTCCCAATTTGCCGATATCGATATCAATATTTTTGGAAATAATGGTCGCTTAATTGCCAGTAGTCAACCATTGATTTATGAAAATGAACTGCTGGCTGAGTTGATCAATCCGAAAGCTTATGCAGGTATTTTTTTTAATAACGAAAGTAGTATGGTGCTTGAGGAACGGATTGGATCATTGCACTATAACAATACCTATTCGGCTATTAAATCATTGGAAAGCGGTCAGCAGATTGGAATTTTGAGTTTACCTTATTTTGATGTGAGAAGGGAATTGGAGGAAAATGTGATCAACGTACTCACGAGTGTGATGAACATATTTTTCATTATATTTATGATCTTTTTGGTGCTGTCATACCTGGGCTCCCTGTCGCTGACCTTCCCTCTGAAGCTGATTACTCAAAAAATAAGAAAAACAAACCTTCTGGAAACCAATGAACCACTGGACTGGCAAAGCAATGATGAAATCGGCCTGATGATCGGCGAATACAATAAGATGCTTGAAAACCTGGAAGAAAGTAAGGAAGCGCTAGCGCGAAGCGAAAAGGAATCGGCGTGGCGGGAAATAGCCAGGCAGGTAGCCCATGAAATAAAAAACCCACTTACTCCCATGCAATTGACCCTCCAACACATGAGGCGGACACTTGAAGAGGATCAGGTGGATAAGGAAAAGCGTATTAGTCAGATAGATGCTCTTTTACACCAGATCACCACATTGAGCGACATTGCAACATCGTTTTCCGCCTTTGCGAAAATGCCAGTTCCTCAAAACCAGCCTTTTAATTTGTCAGAACTTCTCTCCGAGACGTTTTCCCTTTATGATAAAAAGGAGCTAGTCAAAATTCATCTGGATTTGGAGAACAAAGAGTTTGTCGTGAATGCCGATAGAAAATGGATGGGACAGGCGGTATCAAATATTATTATCAATGGTATGCACGCCGCAGAGGAAATGCCAGAGGCGCTCATCGATATTTCGCTACGCCAAAAGACAGATAAAAAATGTGTGTTAACCATTTCTGATAATGGCAAAGGTATTCCTGAAGATATTCAAAATAAGATTTTTATACCTAATTTCAGTACGAAAGAGAAAGGATCGGGCATTGGCCTGGCGGTGGCCAAGAGGGCTGTGGAGCATGCAGGAGGGGAGATCTGGTTTGAGACGGAAGAAGGAAAGGGGACTTCATTTTACATTGAAATACCACTAGTATCGTAATGCGATGGATATTTGCTACCTACATATTAACCTTTTGGGCAGGGTTGGTCAATGCCCAGTCGTCGCACGACCGTTGTAAATACATAACTACCTTTGGTGTAGAATTTCCACTTGATACAATTTCAGTTATCCCTTCTTCCATTTCTTTTGACACCAGGGAGGGTGAGGAAATTGTCTTTAAGTACAATCCCAATACAGGAAACATTTTCATTGATAAATCAGCGGTTCATGATTCTTTGATGGTTTGCTACACTACTATACCTCTAGCGCTTTTTCAACCTCATTATCGCAGAGATCTGGCGGAATTGGATAATGACAACACCAGAACGAAGGAGGAAACAAATGGTCAGGAAGCTCCCATTGTATTAGGCCAGCGGGAAGAGTTGTTCGAAACTGAGGGTCTGAATAAAAGCGGGAGCCTAAGTAGGGGAGTGTCTTTTGGCAATGCTCAAAACGTCGTCGTTAATTCAAATTTAAACCTGCAACTCGATGGAAAACTGACAGATGATGTATCCATCAGGGCATCGATCACAGATCAGAATATTCCTTATCAACCGGAGGGAAATACAGCACAGATCCAGGACATCGACAATGTTTTTATCGAATTGTACAATGACAATTTTAATTTGATTGCCGGGGATGTCGTCTTTCAGAACAAGGAGTCCCATTTTCTTCGATACTATAAAAATGTTCAGGGCGGCATTGTCAATCTTAATTATAAAACCGGAAAGAGTGGAAACGCCAGCACTTCACTAGGGGCATCAGTTGCCAAAGGGAAGTTCGCCAGCCTTAACATTTCTGCACAGGAAGGAGTCGCGGGGCCCTACCGGGTAGTGATTCCCGACGCTTCCAGAATCGCTATCATTATTGCCAATTCCGAGAAAGTATTTATAGACGGTAAACAAATGCAACGGGGATATGACTATGATTATATCATTGATTACGATAAGGCAGAGCTGACATTCACCAGCCGTGTATTGATCACGCAGTATACACGAATCAGGATCGATGTGGAATATTCTGATCAGAACTTTGGGAGAAGCATTTTCGCTTTCAATCATTACCAGACTCAAGGCAAGGTGGATTTTTTCATGAACTATTACTCGGAAAAAGACAACAGGAACAATCCTCTAAAATTTGAATTGAGCAATAATGACAAGCAATATCTCTCAACCATCGGAGATAGCCTGGATGAAGCTTTTAAGGATGGGGCGAAGACCGCTGACTATAATTCCCGAAAAATTCAATATGAATTAGTCGATACAGTTGATTCAGACAACGTAATGCATCAGGTGTTTAGGCATATATCGAACTCATCAACACAGTTGTATGACGTAGCATTTGGTGAAGTGGCTCAAAACCAGGGAGATTATATCAGAATAAATGATCTAGTAAATGGAGTTGTGTTTGAATGGGTAAGTCCTGTAAATGGCCAGTCCCAGGGGAATTTTATTCCCGCTCAAAAAATTTATCCACCCAGTAAAAAAAGTATGTTCAATGGAGGTGTGTCGGTTGATATTACAGAACATGAAAAAGTGTTCTCAGAAATGGCCTTCACTGCAAATGACCTGAACCTGTTTTCGGAGTTGGATAGTGATGATGATCAGGACCTGGGTTATTGGCTTGGTTATGAGAGCAAAAACCGGCCTTTGATGGGTAAAATGAAGATGAATTCGGGACTGAGCTTTGAGCGAAACGGGAAATATTTTAATCCCATAGACAGGTTTAGGTATATAGAATTTGACCGCGATTGGAACTACAATCCCAATGCAGTACAGGATCAAACTGAGGACAATATAATGCGTGCTGATATTGCTCTTTTCTCCGATCCAGCGAATATCCTCGGGTATCAATTGGTCAGGCGCCATAGAGGAGAATATGTTGATGGGGCTCAGCACATTTTTCAGTTGAAGAAAAAAATAAGCAGGGTTAATGTACATTCAGATGCGTTTATCATGCGAAATAGTGCCTTTTCCTTCAATTCGTCCTGGGATCGGTTAAATCTTGAGTTGAAGTATCCGACCGCGATATGGGTGCCAGGATACCGCTATGCACTGGACAGGAATGTCATAAAGGATCTTGATTCGGATTCTGTGATCTCTACTGAAATGAATTTCCAGGAGCACACTTTTTTTGTTCAAAGCAATGATACCCTGAAGACCCAATTTCGACTTGATTACAGCTACAGGGAAGACCAGTTTCCGTTTCAGGGCGAGATGATGTTAAGCAATATTGCACAAACCAGTAATTTTTCTGTTGCGCACAATGGGCAAGATCAAAGGGTGAATGCCGTCATCACCTATCGAAATAGCAGGCCTCAAAACACAAACGATCAAAACGAAGAAACAATAAATACGAGGCTGGATTGGTATGCTTCCATACTGAAGCGCCACGTATCGTCAGATTTAAATTATACCGTTGGTAGCGGACGGGAGATAAAAAAAGAGTTCCTGTTTATCGAAGTACCCACAGGTCAGGGCACCCATACCTGGAGGGATGATAATGGCAATGGGGTTCAGGAGTTGAATGAATTCTATCTGGCGATTAATCCGGACGAGAAAAATTTTGCCAAGATATTTGTCCCAACCAATGAATATGTTTTTGCCCACGTAAATAATCTTAATTACCGCCTAAATGCAGAAATGCCAGGAAATTGGGAAGGGCAAGGAGGTATGAAAAGTTTTTTGTCTAAATGGAGCAGCATTTCAACCGTAAGTTCTCAACGCAAAATCACTGACAACTCCCTTAAAGCACGCTTTCTGCCTTTTGGCAATAATATCTATGAAAATGATTTGATCTCATCCCGGCTTACGCTTGGCACCCGGTTTTTCTTCAATCGGAAGGACCCCAGGTTTGGGTTTGATCTCGGTGCAAATATACTGGACAACAAGCAATTGCTCTCCGGTGGATTTGAAAGACGCACGAACGATTATCGTTCCGCTAACTTTCGTTCTAATTTCAAAAAAGTGTTTAGTATAAACCTCAGGCTGAAAGATGGCGAGGTAAATAATCAATCCGACTTTTTGGAAGGTAAGAATTACCGGGTGGAATATTACGAGATAAGCCCTGAGATCGCCTGGCAACCCACCGTACATTTTAGGATTTCCGGGATGTATTCTTATCGCAGCAAGAATGCATTACAGACTGACGAAGACGGATATTCAAATATCAATGAGGGGACTTTGTCGTTGATTTTTAATAAGTCAGGAAATGTGTCGATCAATGCCCAGGCCAAAATATCATCCATAGATTTCAAAGGTCAGCAAAACTCACCTTTGGGTTATGAACTGCTGGAGGCCCTGAGGCCAGGGAATAATTTTCTTTGGAATTTTGTTTTGCAAAAGAAACTCGTCGCGGGCTTACAGTTGTCCATGAATTACGAAGGACGTAAATCCTCCGAAAATGAAACCATTCATATCGGCCGAATGCAGGTGAGTGTGCTATTTTAATGTTAGCCACAGCCCGTCAGTTTTTTGTCAGACTAACAAACCAAAGAGTCTGGCGAGTGAAAAAGCCTGACTGGTTTCATGCAATGATTCATTTCAACTCTTACGCTAAAACAATTCTAATTGTGACGGTAAAAGCCGGAACGACTTGCGATGATAGGGTGTAATCCCAAACTTTTTAATAGCTTCTCTGTGAACAATAGTGGGATACCCAACGTTCTTATGCCATTCGTATTCGGGGTGTTTTTTACCCAGGTCTTCCATTAATTGATCACGATGGTTTTTCGCTAGAATAGAAGCTGCCGCTATCGAAGCATATTTTCCGTCTCCTTTTATGATACAATGATGTGGTAGGTCCTTGTATTTATTAAACCGGTTGCCATCTATCAGCAGCAATTGAAAATTTTGCTGAAGTTGATCCAGGGCGCGGTGCATGGCGATGAATGAAGCATTTAAAATATTGACTTCATCTATTTCTTCATTCCATACCTCCGCGATGGCGTAGTCCAAAGCAACTTCTTTTATTTCGTGTTCAATGATCACTCTTGTCTTTTTGTTGAGTTTCTTGGAATCATTGATGAGAGGAAGGTCAACATCCTTTGGTAGGACCACGGCGGCAGCAACCACTGGCCCTGCCAGGCAACCACGGCCCACTTCGTCACAGCCAGCTTCCGTTAAATCCTTGGTATAGCTAATTTCAAGCATGAGGCAAAATAGAAAATTATTAAAAGACCAGGGAAGGATTTTAATGAATATTGGTTTTATTTGAACCACTTACCCATTAACAAAGATGCTACATGTTTAACAATAAGAAAGAAAATCCCTGGCAGAAGAAATCCTCAAAATTCATTTATGAAAACCCTTGGATCACCCTGATTGAAGATCAGGTGGTCCGGCCAAATGGCACTGACGGGATTTATGGTAAGGTGCAATTTAAAAATAAAGCGATTGGCATTTTGCCGCTTGACGAAGAAGGAAATACCTGGCTTGTGGGACAATATCGGTACACCTTAGACGAATATTCCTGGGAGATTCCAACTGGTGGTGGGCATAAAGAGGAACGACCACTGGAATCTGCGCTTCGGGAGCTTAGGGAAGAGACCGGCCTCCGGGCAAACAAAATGACGATGATCCAGCGGATGCACTTGAGCAACTCAGTGACGGATGAGGAGGGATTTATATTTCTTGCCCAGGAATTGGAACAGGGAGAAACCGATTTTGACGAAACGGAGGATTTACAAATCTGGAAACTACCTTTTGGAGAGGCCTTTGATCTGGTGATGCAGAGCAAGGTAACGGATGCGCTGAGCGTCGCGGCGATTCTAAAGGTAAAGCATTTGTTGAAATTGTAATTTCAAAACCTTACAGAAAATCAATATCCATATTAAATGGAGATTTCATCAACAAGCGGACTCCTTCTTCGACGGTCATTTCCTCTGTGAGGATTTTGTTCAGCGTCTCTGTAATCGGCGCCCTCATTTTATAGTTTTCAAGCAGCTTCACAAGCAGTTTTACAGTATTCACACCTTCAGGGATTTCCTCCATTGTGTTTAATATGTCCCCGATGTTTTCTCCTTTTGCCAGCCTTTTTCCTACCGTAAAGTTCCGGCTTAGATTACTGGAACATGTCGCCACCAGGTCGCCCAATCCTGCCAGACCTAAAAACGCCTGGGTGTTTGCACCAAGAAGCTGACCGAGGTAGACCATTTCAATCAGCCCCCGGCTAATTAGCAATGAGCGGGAATTCATTTCATAACCCAGCCCTTCCAGGGCGCCGGCACCGATGGCGATGACATTTTTCAGCACACCACAAAGTTCAATCCCCAGCAATTCTTTTGAGCCATACACCTGAAAGTTATCGTTCCTCAGGAGCTTTTGTCCTTCATTGATCACCTCATCAAAATGACTGGCTACCACCGTAGCTGCCGGATGACCATCAGCGAGCTCCTTGGAGAGGTTTGGCCCGGCCAGACATCCGATACGCACCACCAGGCTTTCTTCTCTGATAATCCTGCTCATGGTAAAAATATCGTCGATGGATACCCTGCTGGAGTCTTCTTCTCCCTCAGAAAGGTTGATACCTTTCGTACCGTGTATGAGTATGTGGTAAGGCTTTAGGTAAGGGGAGAATTTCTGCATCATTTCCCTGAAATAGGGTGAGGGGATAATTGGAAAAATGACATCGCATTCTTTAGCGATGACTTCGAGATCGTTTGCGGGGGTAATATTTTCATGAATTGGCTGTCCTGCCGAAATCCTTTTCTCGCTTATTTCCTTCGCTACTTCCGGTTTGCGCGCGTATAGGATCACCTTGTTGTTAGTAGCAAGGATATTGGCAACGGCGGTGCCGAAGCTCCCAGCGCCTACCACTGCTACCGGTTTATTATATGTATTTTTCGAGCTCATACCCCTCCATTCTGTTGTGATAGTAATACAAGGTGTTGACGTCCTGGGTGGAAATATTGCCAACTTTATTGATGATCATTGGCCGTTTGGAATGGTACATCCCCACATTTTCCACACCCAGGGTAATGACCTTGTCAATTTCCAACGTCAGATCTTTCGAAATATCCAATTTCCCCTTTTCATAGAGATCAAACACCCTGTTTCTTATGGCAGAAAACACAGATTTAAACTCATTGTACTCTATTTCCAATTCTTCAATAGGAAGCCTGAGCATACTAAACAGGTCCATTTTCCGGTATTTTTTTCGCAACATTTGGAATGCCACAAAGGGAGCCAAATGGCTCGGAAGCACCTGGTTTATTTTATGGTAAACACTTACAATTTTATCTGCCAGCATCCGGGTGTATTCTTCTTCCCGCTGCGGATCACGGGTGATTTCACCTTTATATAGGAAATAATCCCGTGTGTTGATGTGATTACCATTGACATCGATGCTTTTGCCATTTTCGTCCACATAATTGCCAAAAAGGTCCATGCCATGCCCAAAGGAAAGCGAGATATTTGACCCCTTATTAAAAAACTGAATGAGGAAGGAAAGGATCCTGGACGAGGTGGAAAATTCATCGTTTTCCACATAATACCTTTCCTGTCCGCTGCGCTCAAGATAGTCGTGGATCAGGCTGGGTGCTTCCAGCACAAAACTGTAGTTTATCACCACCGGGACAACGAAGATCTTATTTTCGCGGCCTTCCCGAGGATAGATCATATAATTGTCCCGTTGGGCTTCGATGGCTGTGCCTAAAAGGCCGAGTTTCAGGCGGGATTCAATTCTGCCAGACCTGCTCCTTGTTCCCCCGGGGAAGAATAAACTGTGGCAACCCCGCTGAATGGCCTGTTTGCTATACGTACGAAGGGTCTCAAGGTAGATCAGGTTTTTCTTTCGCCGGTCCACTTTGTATGCGCCAAGGCTATTCATGAAATAGCTGAAGATGTTAATGTTAAACAGGTTTAATCCGGCTCCATAGATAAAAGGCGGGAGCCCCAGTTCGTTAATAGCCCAGCCTAGAGTGATGGAATCGAGGTTGCTAAAATGCGTGGGAACCATCACAATAGTACCTATTCGCGCCAGCTTTCTGAGGTGCTCTACTTCTCCTACTAATTGAATTTTATCTTGTAATGTGTACTCATCTTTAAAAAAAGCATTCCATCCCTTCAGTTTTGCAGCATTCAGTAATCGGGCAAAGCCAAAATTGGCGACCCTCCTTGCCAGTTTGTAATGAGATTGTTTGAAGTTCCCGGCTATTTCATTGGAATAGCGATAAATAATATCATGCAAAGTTTCGTCCAATAAACCCTTGATCTGGCTTCGGTCAATGTTGCCGGTCTCCACTAAATTTTGCTTTACCCTGTCCCAAAATACCCATTCGTCTTCGGGGTCAATTTTCCAGGGATTAGTCTTTATCCGTAGTTTTTCCTTGTAGTGGGTTAGCTCAAGCTCTTCTATTAAAGAAGTAGAATTGCTTCGAATAGCTTCGACCCTACGGAAGCTTTCCTCAGACACATCCTCAATAAAGTTCTTTCTGTCCTTTGACAGTTGCACCACCGGCCAATCACCCGTCTCAGGTAAAATATGGCTATACTTTCTTTTGGTATCAACAGAGTGTAAGGGTCGGCGAAATCTTTTCAAGAATTAGTATTTAGTGGGCAATAATATCCGCAAATTTCAATCAGCAAAAAAAGCTTTTTTTGTGTTTTCAATCAACAATTCAGTATAAATGAGGCGAAATTAATGCATTATCTGCCATTAATGTACCATATGCTTTAGGGCGTAGCCGGTTCTTTATGCTTTTTTCAAACTTGATCTGAATGGTGGGAATGTTATAGTTCACAGGGAGAAAAAGCGCCCCTTCTTCCATCATTTGCCCTTTCTCATTTTTAGTGTAAAGAATTTCCCCTTTTTCCTCCAATTTCAATTCACCTTCGTTTTTTAATGTTTCCTTTCTTCCCTTATCGATTTTTAAATAAAAGGTAAGCGAATCCTCACTACTCGCTCCTTTAATTATATTGTCTGCGAAGCGGGCAAATTCCTGCAAGTTATCAGAAATCTGATACAAGAACACTTCTTTCCTGTCATTGACAGTCTCGATGACGAAGGATTTTTTTCCCGAAATCCCGATGTAAAAAGCGAAAAGTGAAACCAGAAATCCAATCAAACTAATGACCGGATGGAATGAACTGTTTAAAATGGCAATAAAAAAGAAAGGGCCGATAGCACCTCCGAATATCAGGGGAAATAAGAATAGTTTTGAAGAAAAATGAATGCTTTTTACTTGTCCAATCTCAAAGGTATAGGCTTTTCCCCTTCTGATTAGAACAATAGAATCTGTGGTGAGGAGGCATTTGTTTTTTTCGTCTCCATCAGCGAGGAGATATACAAAGGCAATGGTATGGAGTTTATTTTGGATCATTATTTTCGAGAGAACCCGAAAATAGTGAACTAAATTTTAAAGATTTTTTTTGTAGCGGAATAATTTCCTGTGCGCAATTTAATAAAGTACAGGCCTGAGCTTAAAAAGCTGACATCAACGTGACTTATGTTTTCCTCATTAAAAGTGAGAGAATCCAATTGGATAACTACTTTGCCTGACACGTCAAACACGCTCAGTTCTGTGGGAACTCCCGAGAAATACTCGCTTTTTAACTGAAAATATTTCTCTGCCGGGTTAGGGAAAACTTCAAAAGGTTTTGTGTAATGATAGGGTTGATCACCCTGATTGCGCGGTTCAGCGATGTGGGGAGTTTGCGAAACAGAAGAAAATATCAATAGCGGAAATAGTAGTAATAGGTACCTCATTCAATCAAAATTTACTAATCAGACACAACAATGAGGCCAAGGGTTTAAATGCGAAAAATTATTTTTTTGAAAGAATGGCTAAATATTGGCCATCTTCTTCGTCCCTGAAAACAATACTGGCATGCCAACCATTAACTTCCATTGTTTTTAAAAGGGTGTTTTCATCAATGTATAACCAGGTAAACCATTCTCCTATTTCCCCTTTCCATTCATACCTATAGTCGATTTCGCCAAAATAAGGCTTAGAGGGCAGGTTATACTTGTCTTGGAGATAAGATATATCAGAACTGTCAAAGATGATAATGCCTCCAGGATTCAGGAGTGATTCGGCTTTTTTCAAAAAGAGGTCTAATCTATTCAGGTTTCCGGCAATGCCAATTCCATTCATCAAGAGAAATAGGGTATCAAATTTTTCTTCTTCAATGCTAAAGAAATCCTCCTGAATGACTTTTTTCACGCCCCTCTCTTTCATTAATTTCGCGCAGGATCCTGAAATTTCTATGCCAGTCACGTCCATCCCCAGAGCCTGTAAATATAGCGTATGCCTTCCGGTCGCGGCGCCAACATCACCCACTCTCCCCTGGCAAAAATCCATAGCGATTAATTCAAGGTCCGTCATTTCGTCGGGTTCAAAGAAATAGCCATCCAGTTCCAATATGTCAGGTTCACTAAATTTATTGTGCAATTTTAGTTCAGTGTCCTTTTCCCCGTGATAGTAGGCATAAAGGGCCTTGCCGAAAAGATCTTTCATGTAAAGTCAAACGAATCGAATAAAAAAATAAAGATAGGGATAGATATGCATAAAAAAATATCGTTATTAATAATCCATCAAAAAGAAAGAAGGTAATTTGTGAATTTTCTTGGCCATTTTATTCTTGCCGGTAATAACGAACCATCAATCATTGGAAACTTCATCGCCGATTTTGTGAAGGGTAAAAATTATCAAAACTATCCTGATGACATAGCAAAGGGAATTTTGATGCATCGCGAAATCGATCATTTCACTGACAATCACCCATCATTTAAAGAATCAAAAAGAAGGATAGTCGATCACCAGGGACATTTTTCGGGAGTGGTTATTGACATGTTTTATGACCATTTTCTGGCGGTGGATTTTGAAAAATATTCAGAAACAAAGCTTTCAGATTTTGCCTTAAATATCTATCGGACAATCGACAGGAATATTCATCACCTACCCGATCCATGCCGGTTTTTGTTTGGATATATGAAAAGGGACAACTGGCTTGTGCGATACCGCGAGCTGGAAGGAATCGGAAGAACATTAAATGGTATGTCGAAGCGGGTAAAATTTGATAACAATATGAACAATGCCATTTTTGATCTGGAGGAAAATTACCAACCTATGAAAAATGACTTCCATCTTTTCTTTCAGGAAATCAGAAATTACTTTCATTGATCCACGAGGTACCATAATTGATAAAGCTGTTCTTGTTTTAGTTTTTTAAAACCCGGATTTTTGTGCGGTTTAAGTTGGTAGGTATGAAGAATGTCTTGCTAATAGGTTTTGGAGGTTTTTTGGGGAGCACATCGCGGTATTTTGCCCAGGTGTATATTGATGAAATGGTCATCAGCAAATTTCCGACTGGCACATATATGGTGAATATCATCGGTTGTTTTTTAATAGGGATGATATATGGCTTTGCTGAGCGGGAGCATTTGCTTCATGCGGAGACAAGGCTGTTTTTGGCCATCGGCTTTTGCGGAAGTTTTACCACCTTCTCTACTTTTGCCCATGAAAATTTAAAATTGATGAACGAGGGGAATTTTATCACCCTAACTTTCTATACCATATTAAGTGTAGCCCTGGGTATATTCTTTACCTACCTGGGGCTGCTTCTCGCCCGGACAGTCTAATGTGACCAATCAAATTTATCCAGGTTTTCCAGTGCTTTTACCAGGAGAGACGTACAATTTTTGATATCGTTTTTATTGGCCATTTCAATTACCTGGTGTAAATGCCGTGTTGGTACAGAAATAGCTCCTGAGATGGCACCATTTTTACCCATTCGCTGAATGCCTGCCGTATCTGTTCCGCCTGCCGGGAGGATCTCTGGCTGCCAGGTAATATTATTCATTTCAGCCGTTTGTTTTAGGTATTCGATCATCCGGTAATCACAAATGGCCGAGCTGTCCATGATCTTGATAGCCGCTCCTTTCCCGAGAGACGTGATTTTTTCGTGGTCTTGTGCTCCGGGCACATCGTAGGCAATGGTTGTGTCCAGTGCAATGCCGAAGTCCGGATTGATCTGATGGGCAGAAACATTTGCTCCCCGCAGGCCCACTTCTTCCTGTACAGTAAACACGCCGTAAACATCAAAGGCAGGATTTTTTAGCATTTTTAGTGCCTCCACCAAAATGAATACCGAAACCCGGTTATCAATAGATTTGCAGTTCACACAATCTCCCATTTCCACTAATTCACGCTCCCAGGTGATAGGGTCACCGATCTTAATATGCTGCTTTAGTTCTTCCCCGTTCATGCCCGTGTCGATAAAGTAGTCTGTGGATTTAGGCATTTTATTTCTTTCCTCGGGGGTCATCACGTGAACGGGTTTGGTTCCCATCACGCCGGGAATAATTTTTTTACCGTGGATTTTTACCCGTTGGGCCGTAAGTGTTTTAGGGTCAAAGCCACCAAGCGTGTGAAACCTAACGAAGCCATTGTCATCGAAGTGTGTGACAATGAATCCGATTTCGTCCATGTGTGCGGCTACCATCACCTTTGTGTCGGTTTGTTTTTGGGCCTTTTTTATAGCGAAAACATTACCAAGATTGTCAATTTCGATTTCATCTACGTGATCTTTGATTTCGTTGATCACCAGGTTTCTGATCTCTTTTTCGTATCCTGGCGCACCTGAGGTTTCGCAGATTTTTTTTAGCAGGGCTGTATTCATTGTTAATAATTGGAATGTTCTATTTAATCCTGGTTCGAATATACTTAGTTGTTTGAAAAGTGGCCTGATAACGAATTGAAAAATCAATTATTTTGTAGATTTCTACGGTTTAATCGATCAATTTATTACCTCTTTTATGTCAGGAGACCATTATCGGGAGAAAGTAAGTTAAGAATCCTTTTTTTTAATTTTTTTTTTAAATATATAATCATAGTTAGTAGTTGTAAGAAATTTAAAATATTGATAATTAGATAGATGAGTTGTATTTGTTAAAGCTTGTGTTTCGAATAATAGGAGATAGTTTGGATGAGTATTTTCCGCCTATTTATCAAAGAACATGAGTGATATGAACAATTGTTGGTTTTTCTTACCTAAGTCAATGTATCCCAGAACCTAAAAAGTATTGGGGGGATTTTCACCATACCTTTATCTCATTATTAAGGTCAAAACACAGCAAATAAAAAAGATATGGCTATGATACTTACCATTTATTTAATCTCGCTCGTCTGGATGGTGATTTTTTTAACCAAGTTTGTTAAGCCGTTCCGTCAAAAGAAAAGACTAGAGCAAAATAAAATCAAATACATCCCTCTAAAGAAGTCTACAGATCCACATAAAAAATATTATGTGCTTAGTTCCGGGGAATTAATTGAAGTAACGAAATAGAAAATAAATTCTGTAACTAATCTTTCTCTCGGCCAACTATTTTATAGTTGGCTTTTTTTATTCCCCAGGGTAGCGTACACTATTTTTCTTGTGTTGGATTTTCTTAATTCCTGCTGTACGTCCGTGACGATTCCCATTTGCACATTTTTATCGACTTTCAAAATTACCGTGTGCAGGTTTTGCTGAAATTGGGGAAGCCTGGCTTTTTCTTCGGTGATAAACTGGGGAATTTGGTCCACCCGTAAAATCGCTTCGCCGGACTGTATGATGGGCTCCTCTCCAAACAATTCCTTGTTTTTTGGGTATCCAATTTTAATTTCGGTTACCAGCGAATTGTTTTCTACTTTCTTTGTTTCTTCGGCTGTCGGGATTTTGTATTTTAATTTTTCTTCCTCCGTTCGAAGGACAGTCGTAACCATAAAAAAGAACAACAGCATAAAAATGATGTCGGGCAAAGCTGACGTGGGGATTTCGATTTCGCCAACTTTGTAAGAAGATTTAAATCGTGTCATATTAATTTACTTTTGTAGGTTCAGCGATGGAAATGTTCATGGGGATACCCTCCCGTGATGCGAGGTATTTTACTTTGTTTTCAGGAATCTTCAGGTCAAGTCTTCTATATTCCTCAGAGCTTATCCCCAATTTTTCACCGTAGATTTCGTAGTAGGTACCCTGAAGTGCATCAAGCAGTGAAATAAAAATGTCGTAGCTAGTCCCACGATCAACCTTTAATGAGACAATCGCTTTTTCGGGATTGTCTGACGAGTACGGATCCTTGCCGTTGTTAAGGATAAATCTTTTTAATTGGGAACGGAGGATCTCGTAATTTTTAAAATCTTCGCCCTCAATCAGAATCTTGTTTTTAGAGTTGACCTGCACCTTAAAAAGGTTTCTTTCATTAATGGGAACCGTTGACTTTTCATCGGGAGGTAGCTTGAGATGCAGTCCCTGATGGTTGATGATGGTAGTGGTTACGAGAAAAAATATTAACAGCAGGAAGGCAATGTCTGCCATTGATCCTGAATTAACTTTAGCGCTTAGCCTTTTGGACTTTCTTTTCATGGCTTTTTATCGGCATAATGCCAAGCCGCGAAAAAAGTAACAGAAGGTGTGAAAGCTGCCGGACTAGGATTCGAACCTAGACCACGGGAATCAGAATCCCATATCCTCCCACTTAGACGATCCGGCAGATATTTTGATTTTTAACAATAAACGTAAAAAAAGGTTATAGAATCAATAACATGACAGATAATTTGGTGTATTTTTAAATATATTTATTTTTATTGAAATATTCGCAACGGATTAATTTTTGTGTTATGGTAGGTATAAGCATTGAAAAAAGGATAAAGGAACTGGTGCCAAAAGTGCAGTTGCTGTGCGTGGAAGTGGAGGTGACAGTTGGGAAGAGCAGCGAAAAGTTTTGGGATGTGGAGGTGGAAAAGCGGTTAAGTGAAATTCGACAAACATTTAAAATGGCCGATATCGCTACTATTCCTCCAAACCATGAAACCAGGGAGGCATACAAGCTGTGTGGGAAAGATCCTACTCGATACAGGCCGTCTTCGGAAGCTTTGTTGCGGCGGGTGATTAGTGGCAAAGGACTTTACCATGTAAACAATGTGGTAGATGCATTAAACCTGATCTCGGTGGTTTCCGGGTATTCGATTGGCGGCTTTGACATGGAAAAAATCAAGGGAAAGATTAGGCTGGATATTGGCGATACATCTGGTTATGATGCGATCGGTAGGGGGGAGCTCAATATTGAAAACATGCCCGCGCTTCGTGATGATCTAGGTTTTTTTGGAACACCCACCAGCGATTCTACCCGCACAATGGTAAGGGATTCAACGACAAAGTTTTTGATGGTTTTCTACGATTTTCTGGGTGATGAAGTGATTGATGATACGATTGAATTGACTGCAGACCTCTTAATCAAGTACGCGAAATCTCCCAATTTTTTCTATACGATTTGCAAATAGGATTTTTGACAAATCAATCGTTTCATTTTAATTAAAAATATTTTCCTTTATTTTTGCCGCATATTCTTAGAAGTCATGGACAGCAAATGCGCCTTATTTCTTCATTTCCATTATCATTCCCATTAGCAGGAATCATTGTTTTGCTGTATCCTATTGACTTTCAATTCATTTTATTCAATTTTCAAATTCTATTAAACCTTAAATTCTCATGAGCGAAGTATTGCGTTTAGCAGTTCAAAGTAAAGGAAGACTAAGCGAAGACTCTATCCAGTTGATAAAAGAGTGTGGCATCAAATTAAACAATGGCGTAAGCAAGCTGAAATCTTCCTCGCATAATTTTCCCATCGAATTTCTTTTTTTGAGGGACGATGATATACCGGACTACGTTGCTGACGGAGTCGCGGACCTGGGGATCGTAGGGGAAAACGTCGCAGTGGAAAAGGGGAAGAATATTGAAATTGTTAAGCGGCTGGGGTTTAGCAAATGCCGCCTCAGCCTGGCATTACCAAAGTCACTTGACTATTCAGGTCCAAAATATTTTGAAGGAAAAAAAATAGCGACTTCCTATCCAAAGATATTATCTGATTTTTTAAAGAAGAAAGGGGTCAATTCTGAAATACACGAAATTTCCGGATCGGTGGAAATTGCACCGGGAATTGGGCTTGCCGATGGAATTTGTGATATCGTCAGTTCGGGTAGCACATTGATCAGCAATGGGCTCAAAGAGGTGGAGGTCATATTTAAATCGGAAGCGGTATTGATTGGCAATCAAAGCCTGACGGAAGGGAAAAAGACATTGCTCGATCAACTACTGTTTAGACTGGAATCCGTGCAAAGTGGAAAGTCAAACAAATACATTCTGCTCAACGCCCCAAATGATTCAATCGACGAAATCATAAAAATATTGCCTGGTATGAAAAGCCCAACGGTACTCCCTCTTGCACAGCAGGGATGGAGTTCGATTCATTCGGTCATCAATGAAGATGAATTTTGGGAGAGAATCGAATTATTAAAAAAGGCTGGTGCACAGGGAATCCTGGTAGTGCCAATTGAAAAAATGATTTTATAAATTTCTTTGTTGTGAAAACATATATCAATCCTGCAAAAGAAGAACTGGAAGAGTTATTGGCTCGACCCGCCATTAAATTGAAAAACCTGAAGAAGGTCATCAAGCCAATTTTAAAAAGTGTAAAACGACGGGGAGACAATGCCCTAAAAAGATTTGCGCTGGAATATGATCATGCGGAAATCAATGAAATCCTTGTGTCAGAAGCTGAATTCGCCGCCGCTGAAAAATCAGTTAGCAAAGAGCTTAAATTGGCGATCAGGCAGGCGGTAAAAAATATCGAGAAGTTTCACAAAGCCCAGGTACAAAAAGAGCTAAAAGTGGAGACCATGCCTGGAGTGGTTTGTATGAGGCGGTCTGTACCGATAGAAAAAGTAGGATTGTACGTGCCTGGAGGAACAGCCCCCTTGTTCAGCACGGTACTGATGTTAGGCATTCCGGCAAAAATTGCTGGTTGTAAGGAGGTGGTACTTTGCACACCGCCAACAAAAAGCGGGGAGATCTACCCTGCAATTTTGTATGCAGCCAAACTGGTAGGGATACATAAGGTAGCGAAAGCCGGAGGTGCCCAGGCAATTGCCGCCATGTCATTTGGAACAGAATCAGTGCCCAAGGTTAGCAAAATCTTTGGCCCCGGAAACCAGTATGTCACAGCCGCAAAACAGTACGTTAGTCAAAAAGGTACTGCCATAGATATGCCGGCCGGCCCATCCGAGGTGGCGGTGTATGCCGATGAAACTGCCGTGCCTGATTTTGTTGCCGCTGATCTGCTGAGCCAGGCAGAGCATGGGGTCGATAGCCAGGTGCTGCTGGTGACCAATTCTGTAGAAGTAAAAAATAAGTGCCTGGCGGCGCTCGAAAGGCAAATTCAGGAACTTCCCCGTAAAAGGATTGCCGAGCAGTCGATCGCAAAAAGTGCGGCTGTTGTGGTAAAAAGTGAAGAAGATGCGGTTGATATTTTAAATAGATATGCGGCGGAACACCTGATTCTTTCGGTAAGCAGTCCCGAGAAGGTAGCAGCAAAAATATTGAACGCGGGATCCATATTTTTGGGGAATTTTGCCCCTGAATCCGTGGGTGACTATGCATCTGGAACCAACCACACTTTACCAACAAATAAAGCGGCTTTGGCCTACAGCGGCGTGTCGGTAGACAGTTTTGTGAAAAAGATCACCTATCAAAAATTGACTGAAGAGGGTATTCAGAACATTGGAGCAACGGTGGAAATTATGGCCGCCGCCGAGAATCTCGATGGTCATAAAAGGGCAGTTTCCCATCGGCTTGACTATTTAAACAACAAGTAATTTCTATTTTTTTCGACGCATGGATATTAACGCGCTACTTAGAAAACACCTGATCAATATCAAACCGTATTCGTCTGCCAGGGATGAGTATACAGGTAAGGAGGGGGTATTTCTTGATGCCAATGAAAATCCTTTTGGTTCGGCTTCAAAGGAGGCATTTAACCGCTATCCTGATCCACTGCAAAAAGGACTCAAAGAGAAACTTTCTTTAATAAAGGGCATTCCGGCAACGAATATTTTTCTGGGAAATGGAAGCGACGAACCGATTGATTTATTGATCCGGGCTTTTTGCGAGCCGGAAAAAGATGAGGTGGTGATTACCCCGCCCACGTACGGCATGTACCAGGTGTGCGCGGAAATAAACAATGCCAAACTAGTTTCAGTGCCTTTAACGAAAGATTTTGACCTGGATGTTGAAGGAATTTTATCTGCTATATCGGGAAATAGTAAAATCATATTTTTGTGTTCGCCGAATAACCCGACTGGTAACAGTCTTCAAAAAAGCGACATCATTACAGTACTGGAAAATTTCCCTGGTATTGTGGTGATTGATGAGGCTTACATTGACTTTGCACAGCACGAAAGCTATGCTACATTGCTGTCTAAATATAAAAACCTGGTGGTTTTGCAGACCCTGAGCAAGGCGTGGGGGTTGGCGGCATTGAGGCTTGGAATGGCTTTCGCTGATGAGCAAATCATTTCAATTCTTACAAAAATAAAATATCCATACAATATAAATGCCGCCACACAAAAGCTTGTGTCGGAGGCGCTGGACAATGAAAAGTGGAAAAATGAGCAGGTGCATGAAATCCTGACATTGCGCGACGAATTGATTGAAAAAATTAAATCTTTTGATCAGGTAGAAAAAGTTTATCCATCGGATGCCAATTTCATTTTAGTGAAGATCCGGGATGCGAAGAAAATATTTGATTACCTTATTGAACAGAAAATCATTGTTCGTGACCGGTCAAAGGTAGTACTCTGTGAAGATTGTCTCAGGATTACGATTGGTACAAAGAGCGAAAACAATAGTTTAACCGAAGCCCTTTCAAATTATTTTGATAAATGAGCAAAAAAGTCCTATTCATAGACAGGGATGGAACCATCATCATCGAGCCGCCGACAGATTTTCAGGTTGATTCGCTGGAAAAATTGGCGTTTTACCCGAAGGCAATTTCCAACCTAAGAAAAATCGCCGAAGAGCTCGACTTTGAATTAGTCATGGTGACCAATCAGGATGGGTTGGGTACGGACTCATTTCCTGAGAACACATTTTGGCCCGCCCACAATAAAATGCTCGATACATTAAAGGGCGAGCAAATTGAGTTTGATGATATTTTAATTGACCGGTCTTTTGAAAATGAAAATAAACCAACCAGAAAACCACGAACCGGTTTATTGACAAAGTATTTGGAAGGAGACTATGATCTGGCCAATTCTTATGTAATAGGTGATCGTGCGACAGATGTGCAATTGGCAAAAAACCTTGGGACAAAAGCCATTTTTATTTCCGATCAATCAAATGACTATGCTGCACTGATCACGAAAGAATGGGATGAAATCTATCGGTTTCTGAAATTCCCAAATCGGGAATATGCTGTTGAGCGGAATACAAGCGAGACAAAAATTAAAGTCAAGGTCAATCTTGATGGTACTGGCAAGACTAATATTTCAACGGGCATGGGTTTTTTTGACCACATGCTTGACCAGCTTGGAAGGCACGGAGGAATTGACCTGGATATAAGTGTGGACGGAGATTTGCATATCGATGAACACCATACGATCGAGGATACGGCACTGGCCCTGGGGGAAGCCTTTTTAGGAGCTCTGGGGAACAAAAAAGGGATATCCCGTTATGGGTTTTTATTGCCAATGGACGATTGCCTGGCGCAGGTGGCCATTGATTTTGGTGGAAGACCCTGGCTGGTTTGGGACGCGAAATTTTCAAGGGAAAAAATTGGCGAAATGCCAACCGAAATGTTTCTGCATTTTTTCAAGTCATTTTCCGATACCTCGAAGTCAAACCTGAATATCAAAGCCGAAGGTGATAATGAGCATCATAAAATAGAGGCGATATTTAAGGCATGGGCGAGGGCAATTAAAATGGCTGTGAAAAGAAACAAAGAAGAGATGGACCGCCTTCCCAGCACGAAGGGCGTCCTGTAAACCAATATTTTGATAGAATTTTTAGAATCATTTCAGCTTACTTATTCAGACTGGGCGTGGGTGTTCCTTTGCGCGTTGTGCGTTGGTTTAGCGAAAGCGGGCCTTTCAGGAGCGGGAATGTTCATTGTGCCGGTATTAGCTTCGGTCTTTGGGGCTAAGCCTTCCACAGGCATACTATTACCCATGCTAATCATGGCAGATGTCATTGCAGTAAGCTATTATCACCGGCATGCCGATCTAAAACTTCTCCTGAAACTGGCTCCTGCCACGATAACCGGAGTTGTAATAGGTGTGTACGTGGGTGATGCAATCAATGCGGAACAATTCAGGAATTTGCTGGCCATCATCATTTTGGGGGGAATTGCGCTGATGGTGTGGAATGAAAGCAAGAAATCACATGAATCTATTCCCCACAATTGGTGGTTTGCCTCATTCGCAGGATTGATGGGCGGTTTTACGACGATGATTGGAAATGCGGCTGGGCCAGTGATGACCATCTATTTTCTCTCCATGGGGTTAAAGAAAAATAATTTTATTGGCACGGCGGCCTGGTTTTTTTTGTTGGTCAATGTTTTTAAAGTGCCATTTCATGTTTTGTCCTGGGAGACCATTACTGCTCGCACCTTTCTTTTTGATCTGTCCCTTTTGCCAGTTATCATTATTGGAGGTGCGATTGGGATATCGGTCGTAAAATTAATCCCTGAAAAGCCCTACAGGATTTTTATCATAGTCTCTACCATTCTTGCGGCGGTTAAACTGTTTTTTTAAAAACGGGGTAAAAAAGAAAAGGCGGGAAACCCGCCTAATCATTTAACTACCAACCGCACTATGAAAACCCTTATCTTAAATATTTTTAATCTTAAAAAGTGAAAAAAGGTGCCTTTCAAAAGAAAGGAGTGATCAACAAACCAACATTTTTGAGGGCACCTTTTCAGCTAAAAAAGTCTAAATACTTTACTAATCACCAAACCAATTAAGTATCTAGGGTTATTAGTTGAAAAAAGAGGCGGTTCCTCCCTCGTTACCATCTTCACAACCGCCCTATCAATACCCCAAAACCAATTTTCTTCATCTTCCCGGCAGAGCCTGGCCCCCTCTGTCAACTTCACATCTTCCCGTCGGCCAACTTCACTTTCCTTCTCCTTTTCTCTCGCACTTTCTGCCAGATTTGTTACCGAGATTCTGATAACCAATTTGATTAGCCAATGTGCCAAAAATGTGCTAAAAAACTAAAGAGTTGAAAATCAGTTAATTAACACTTTGTTGTATGTGTATCTTTTCCCACCGTGAAGCAATTTTCCCGAATTGGGAAGAAATTGGTTTTTATAATCGCTGAATTTCAAAAAAAGTGTGCCATTCATTTCGGCTTGTGGACACTTATCCCTTATTTCGCGCTTTGAACAATGAAAAATAACTTTATGAATCCATGGCATAGCGTTCCAATAGGGAAAGATGCACCAGATGTAGTGAATGGAATTATAGAAATTCCAAAGAATACAAGAGCAAAATATGAATTGGACAAGGTGAGTGGTATGCTCAAACTTGACAGGGTTTTGTATTCATCTGTTTATTATCCTGCAAATTATGGTTTTATCCCACAGACTTTTTGCGACGACAATGATCCCCTGGATATTGTTATTCTGTCCCAATTAGAGATTGTTCCGCTTTGCATTGTACCTGCGAAGGTTATCGGCGCTCTGCGAATGGTGGACAAAGGAGAAGCGGACGATAAGATCATTGCTGTGGCGATGAAAGACATGAGTGTTAGCCACATCAATGACATTACCGAAATGCCGGAACATTTTTTTAAGGAGCTCAGAAACTTCTTTGAGGATTATAAAAAGCTGGAACATAAGGAAGTGAAGGTAGAGGAATTGCAAAACCGGGAAGTCGCGCTTGAAATCGTTCAGAAAAGCATCGAAGATTATAAAAAGAAGTTTTTAAACGAATATTAATAAGGAATGAAATTACTTTTAAAAAGCCTGTTCCTAACAATGGAGCAGGCTTTTTTTGTGATCTTGATTAACCCGCGCTAGTACGCGTTTGTAACGCGTACGGATAATTAATGACGAATATAAATGATAAGAAAAGGTAAAATAGAAAGTAAAGAACAAAGGAGCACAAAAAGTGCATGTAAGCAATAAAATGCAGGAAGAAAGATTGGAATATGTTCACAACAACCCAGTGGTGGAGGGACTTGTGCATAGACAGGAAGATTATGTTTACAGTAGCGCATCCTATTATCATGGAAAAGAATGTCTGCTGGAAATTGACATGATTGAATAAGATTGATTCGCACGCTTTGCAAAAGCGCGCGAGTGGGAAAATTGCTGCTACAATCGGCGAAAAAGCGGGTTTAGACCCAGAAGATCCAGTTTTACTGGAGACAATTAGGCAGAGATTTGGTTTTGATGACGTTGAACCATATTACAACGAAAATTTATTACAGACACCATATGAAATTAACGGTGGAGAAAGTGATTTATTGGTAGAAATAGCAGACGAAGCAACCGATAGATTAGTAACAAAATATTTGACTAAGAAAGGTGTTAAAAATATTGCAGCTGCATTAGGATGGTTATCAGGTAAGGCTGTTGGAACCGTCGGTAATATTTTAGATCCTTCTCCTTTAGGTGATGATACTTACTATAATGGTGTACTACTTAAACAAAATGCAGAAAAAATAAGAAAAATAGATAAAGTTATGTATCCTTGGAAAAGATAAAATTATGTCTGGTGGCTTGCAATATATTGGAGCTTTTGCTGAATGGTGTTTGAAAAAGTTTAAAGTTAAATACAGTGAATTATTAACTGAAGAAAATCGCACAAGACAAGCTTATATTGGTCTATTTTTTCTATTAATTATCGTTTTTATTATAGGAATTATATTTTAAATGAGCGCGTTGTTTAAGATTTTTGTGGTTATTGTTTTCACCTCTTTCGTATGGGTTTTTGTACCAGCGAGTGTACATGGTGTTCTCGGATTTCTGGAATTGGATTTAGATCATATTATTGTAGGTCAATTAACGAGTTTTGCTTTTATTCTGATCATAATAACCCCACTAGTGCGGTACGGTATTAACTACAAGCCAACCCCTTCCTACCGGAACTAATAGCCAGGCCTACTATTATTTTCCATGGGTCACGGTTACACTGCCTCAAGTTTTTACAGGTACAACCGGCTTCCAGGTACTGCTGCTTCCCTTTGAGGTGACCCAGACCATGCTGGACAACTGGGCCTTCCAATATAAGTATGACGAAAGACAGCGGATGGTGGAAAAGAAAGTGCCTGGTGCTGAATGGGTTTATATGGTGTATGACAAGAGGGACCGATTAGTGTTAACCCAGGATGGCAACCAGAGAAATGCAGCTTACAGCATGTACGGCACAAACAAAGAGTGGACGTTTACCAAGTACGATGTGTTGAACCGCCCGGTGATGACGGGGGTATACACTCATTCCGGTGTTCTGGATCAAAGTGGTATGCAAACCTATGTAAACGGGCAGGTAGGATCAGGGAGCAATGCCTGGTATGAAACACGGAGCACAGCAACAGGCAATATGCATAACTACAACAACGCCTCCTGGCCTAAGGTGACAGATGCCAACCGGTACTTGACCATTACCTATTACGATGACTATAGTTTTAATACCGACGGTAATTTAAACTATCCCTCCAGCCAGCCAGCCCCGTACAACGTTAATATCAAATTGAACAATCCGACAGGACAAGTGACAGGGGGCAAGGTAAGAAACCTTACTACGGCAAGTGCATGGTATCAAAGCACTGTATACTACGATAAGAAATACCGGGTGATCTATAGCGCGACAAAGAACCACATGAACGGCTATGACAAAGTACAATCGCAATATGATTTTGTGGGGAACCCGGAAAGCAGCCGGCTTGTGCATACCGATGGGTCAAATACATATACGATAGATGAACGGTTTGACTATGACCATATGGGCAGGCTGAACTATGCGGAGCACAGGATCAACTCCGGCACCTGGGTGAGGCTGGCAGAAAACGAATACAACGAACTGGGAGAATTGGTGGAAAAGAGATTGCACAGCACGGATGGTACAAACTTCAAGCAGAATATAGACTACCGCTATAACATAAGAGGCTGGCTGAGTCGTATCAATAACAGCAGCCTTACAAAAGACGAGGGCCCTGACCCGGCAGATTACTTTGGTATGGAGCTGGGCTATAACAATAGCCTGGGTGGCGTTACAGCAACAGCACAGTACAACGGGAACATATCGGCCATCAAGTGGAGCTCGATAATTGCAGAGGAAAAAGTTGAAGATGTAGCATCTGAAAGAGCGTATGCGTATACGTACGATAATCTAAACAGGCTTACTGGCGCTAACCACTATGGGAAGAAGTCGGCATGGGCGTCTGCAGGCAACAAGGTGAAGGTGAGCAATATCAAATATGATTACAACGGGAACATAGAGAGCCTGACCAGGAACAAGCTGGACGGAACGGGCCTTGATGTGCTGAAATACGACTATGGCACCGGCACCACCCAGAGCAACCGGCTACTGAGTGTGACAGACAG
>JBNLGG010000006.1:0-114263 GCA_050305935.1 Cyclobacteriaceae bacterium
CATTTCCCAGGGTCTGGGTGTCAAGCTGTTTGTCAAATATTGTGGCTGTCACCACCCCATTGAAGGAATTGAAGACCACGTGGTTGGTATCGTATATTTTGCCTTTGAGTTTAATTTTTTCAAATGCCGCCAGCGTATCTCCAGGTGATTTGATTGCATTTTCAATATCGGCTTCTATTTGGATTTCATTTTCCGGGAAAGCTAATTTCATGCTTGGATCTCCCAGCAAGATAAAATTTCGATTTTGACTGCCCCGGAGGCTGTTGTTTTTTGTATGCATGAAAACGGTTCCAAGATCCTGGTATTTTGAACCTTCTTTTTCAAAAATGCTCTCATAAAATGCCCGGTTTATCTCGTAATTTGAATTGGAATATACGGGCCTTGCTGTTGTTATCAACCCAATTGCGCCGCCCAGGGGATTAAGTAACAGTCTTTCCCCTCCCGAGATGATAATAGGATCGTCATGTCTCCCGAATTCGCATGTGGCAGTTACAAAGAGTGGAAGCCGATGATAGTTCTCCCATTTGTTGATCATCGAAATACTAAGGATGGTTTCTGAACACCACCGGGTTTCTGAACCATGGCCGGTGAAATTGAAGATCACCCCTCCTTTCTCGATAGAGTTATTTATTTTAATATTTGCTTCGGGAGCAGCTTCTCCAGATGTAGTAATCACCTGTTCAAAGGCGTCTACGTAGATTTTGTTGACATTAAAATTAGTGTAGGTAGTGTCGACAAGGGTGGCAAGCTTGTCGGCATCTCTTTGGTGTAAATTACCGTCACCATCGTCGGCGACGAAAAATATTTCATTTTTCCATTCGCCAAGCGTTTCCGGATTAATGCTATAATTTATCAGTTTATCTACAAGAGCTTTTGCCTCCAGGTTTGTCTTTACCGGTAGGCGTCCCACACCGATGTCCATCGTTTGATCTCCGGAAAAGGACTCCACCCATTCACCCTCGCCGTCTTCAAGGAATGCGTAATAATCATCAGAAGAATAGGAAGTCACGGGATGCAAGAAACTTCTGCTGCTGTAAAGAGGCACGAAATTAGTATTGTTTTTTGTTCGGGCTTTGTAATCAAAGGAGCCCCGGCCAACAAGTAGCAGGTTTTTGAGCTTCACTTGATTTCCCTTGTCATAAAGATATTTCACAAAGTCACGAATCGCTGATACGTCCTGGGCTCCGGATGAAAACTCATTATAAATTTCATGGGTTGTGACCACCAAAACATCCAGGTTATCATGAGAAGTGCGATGGTCGGCAAGACGCTTAGCCTCAGTCAAAAAATCGGGGTGGCTAACGATGATTAAATCTGGCACGGGCAATCCTCTCAAGTTCTGATGATGGATGATACCAAGGCTAATTGGTGCAGGAGCTTTATTAGGGTTAAAAGAAATAAATTCCTTCAACTCAGAGGTCGTGGTCTTAAAAATAGCGGTACCATTGTTCAGTGTGAAAACCTGCGATTTTGGGTGAATGTGATCGGTCACGTCCCAAATCATGTTGCTACTGACATTTGCTATTTGGAAAGTGGAAAAGGGATTGGCCAGGCTTTTTAAGGACCTGAATTTCATTTGCTCATTTGTCTGCCGAAGTTGTTTTTCACAGGAAAAAATAAAGTAGTTCAGGTAAGCAGATGACCTTCCGGTGTTGATTTTTTTGAAGGAAAGGTTAATAATGGTTTCATTTTTTGACTCCCCCGCCTGTGTGATTTCAAAGGACTCCGTTTCTAAAAACCCTTTTGTTAAATACGAGCCGACAGGAATCGCCGGAAAGAATACTTCCCCCAGTTTAACACCATCGTAACTCACATCCATGCCAGTTTCAGTTTCACTTAAACCTACCGCCGAAACTGTGAGGCTGGCTACGCTACCGGGCACTATATTTTCAGTATTGAGAGAATAATTCCTCGACAGGATCGCATCAAACCGCTCGCCTACCCATTCTCTTCCGGACCTTAAAATATTGTTCTCGTCCAACTCGTGAACTTGCAGGTCATTGTATGTATTTACCATTGGGAAGGTGCCGTCAATGTTTTCGGCAGTTGTTAATCTTAAGCCGTCCGCTCCCTCGGCAGAAATAAAGTAAAAGGTTGTATCGCAATAAAGATTGTGGGAATATTGGATTTCACCATCATCATCAAAACCGACCGTGTGCTGTCCCGATCCATAAAACAGAACGTAATCTTCGTCATCAAAAATCCCATCATTTTCGCCAACCACCAGTATGGCGTTTTCATTTATACCGTCGTAACGGAAAGCACTATTTGCCTGGGGCAACATGCCGCCGCCATTACCCAGTATTTTTATTTTTCTTGGATTGATTCTGTCGGCATCAATACCTAATTGGTCTAAAAAGCTTTTGGTCAATTTATAGACGCCATCCTTCAGGATACCGATTTTGTACCACTGGTTTTCCGAAAATGGAGAAGTGGCGATTCTTTTATCGTCAACAGTAGTTTTTGGCAGAAATTCCTCTTCCATGTAATTGACTGCAATTCGTACCGACGTTAGTTTGGAAAAGCGCCCGGAGCTTTCATCGTGGCTCAGGGTGAAGATGAGTATTGATGATGTAATTTGACCCTCCAATTTAATATTTCTGAAAGAAATAGCAGGAAAGCCTGATATTAATCTGTCAATAACTGCTGACTCGTTTTCATTCGTCGAATCAAATTTTGCATCAACTATTTCAACCTTCTGAATTATTCTATTAGAAATACCATACTCGATCACAGGTAGATAATTGTATTCAGGTAGATAAAGTGCCGAAGCGACATCAAGCGTCAGAAAAGGACTTCCATCAGCAACAGGTACGGCTTTTATGCCATTCCAGTCAATATTTACCTCAATGGTATCTGTTTGCTGTTGAGCATTCGCCAGGATTCCCAGGAATAAAAAAAATACGATCAATAAATGCCTTTTCAACTCAATAGTTTTTTACCTGAATTTGCATTCCCAAAAAACAAATTCAGGATGAAAGTGAAGGTCGTCAAGCTGTCAGGATAAACTTTTGATATCGTTCAGATTAAAAGCCCTCAAATTTAACACATTAATACCACTTTGTGTGTAAAATGTAATTTATCAACTTACTTTTTGCCCAATTTATTGTTTAAGAAAGAAAATGCCAGGTACAGAATAATGATTAACGGAAGGCTTAGCACCTGAAGGAAAACAAATAGAATGACGGCAATTAACAGAAGGTTGATCCGCCACTTGTCTTTTGCCCAGCTCAGGTTTTTAATTTTAAAGGAGAAAAGGCGGAATTCTGAGACCATAAGCAAGGAAATACAAATGGATATCACAGATAGTGAACTTGTGTTGATAAGAAAATTGTACGTCACTGAATCCGCATAAAAGGGCAATCCGGAAATAAAGATCGCGCTGGCAGGGGTGGGCAAACCGATGAATTCCGTTGTTTGCCTTTCGTCTATGTTAAATTTTGCCAACCTAAGCGCCGCAAATAAGGCAATCAAAAAAGGTACATAAGGTAATATTTCCAGATCCGTATATGGGATGAGGAGATGGTAAACAATAAAAGAAGGAAGCAATCCAAATGTCACCATATCCGCCAGAGAGTCTAGCTGCTTGCCCAGCTCAGAGTTTGCTTTGACCAATCTTGCCGCGAAGCCGTCAAAAAAATCAAACACTGTTCCAATCCAAATGGCCATCGAGGCAAAAAGGAGATTGCCTTCAAAGGAATATTTTATGCCAATGATCCCGCTTAGCAAATTGCACAATGTCAGGATATTTGGGATTTGCTTTTTCACGGATCAGGCTTTTAACGCACAAAATGGGTTGGTCACTTTTTCTTTGCCAATGGTAGTTTCAGGCCCATGGCCCGGATAGACAACCACCTCATCGTCCAGCGTAAAAAATTTAGTATGGATGGAATTGATAAGTGTGTCAAAATCACCTCCTGGCAGGTCTGTCCTTCCTATGCTCCCGTCAAACAACACATCACCACCTATAACAAATTTTTGCTCCGGATGATATAAAGCGATGTGGCCTGGCGCGTGCCCGGGAACGAACAGGACATCTAATTCAGATGTACCAAATGTGACTTTATCCCCCTCATTAAGATATTGATCTACTATCGCTTCCTCGTAGCCGCCGAATCCATACAGATCGGCATAAGCTTTTACAGCAAAAAGAACTTCCGTCTCTATTTTGTGAATAAACAATGGCACATGATGGGTTCGTTTCACATAGCTGTTTCCTAACACATGGTCAATATGACAATGGGTATTGATCAGCTTGACTGGTGTTAACTGATTGGATTTGATAAAATCATCGAGTTCGTCATACTCTTGTTTAAAAAAACACCCGGGATCAACGATGATACATTCTTTGGTGTCATCGTAAAGCAAATAGGTGTTTTCATAAAACGAAGGATTAAAAGTAAATGACTGAACCTTGATCATAAAAACATGTTTAAGATCACAAAAATGTTTTAAAATTGTGAAAAAACAAGTAGTTGGAGCACAATAAAAAGGTAGATTATCTCATAGTAGGTCAAGGTATTGCAGGTACGATTTTAACTTACCAACTGATAAAAAGAAATAAAACGGTAGCTATCATAGACAATAAGCCAAGCGATAGTTCGTCGAGGGTAGCGGCGGGTTTGTTTAATCCGATCACTGGAAGGAAGTTTGTAAAAACATGGAAAGCAGACGAATTGTTTCCCTGTTTACATTCGTTCTACCGAGAATTTGAGACTTACTTGGGCGCGAAGTTTTTTCGCACTTGCGAGATTTTCAGGCCTTTTGAAAACCTTGGTGAGCAAAACGATTGGGATGGGAAAACAGCTAATGATGACTACAAGGATTATATAGAAGTAGTTCGCGACAGCTCGCTTTTTCCCCTGGTAAAAAATCCCCATGGGGGGCTGTTGGTAAAAAATGGGGGTTTTCTTGACCTTAATACCATGCTCGATGTAGCCAGGGCAAAATTCTCCGAAAGTGTAACAGTTGTTGAAGAGACGTTTGATCCAACCGCGCTGAAAGTAAACGATGATGGAGTGGAATATGGAGATATTAAAGCTAACCGGCTGATAAACTGTGCCGGAAGCAACGCCAATATGGATCCTCTATTTTCCTGGCTTCCATTTCGATTGGTGAAAGGCGAGGTGTTACACCTTCAGTCAGATGAAAAGATTGAGCATATTTTCAACAAAGGCTGTTTCATTACACCTCCACTGAATGGTGTGTGCAGGGCCGGGTCTACCTATGATTGGAAGGACCTGACCACTAAACCAACTGAAAATGGGAGAAACACAATAATGGAGAAGTTAAATGCATTAATAAAATGGCAGGTAGAAATTAAGGATCATAAGGCCGGCATACGACCGGCCACTTTGGATAGGAAACCATTCATTGGAGTTCATCCCGAATTTGCAACTATATTTGTTTTTAATGGTTTAGGTACAAAAGGTGTGTCTTTAGCGCCATACTTTTCAGAGCAGTTTGTCGGCTATCTTGAAGATGGTCTAAAACTTGATAGTGAAGTGGATATTAAACGTTATTATTCATTATATTACAATTCTTATACGTCTTAGTATTGTGGTCAAAAAATTAAGTCTGAGTTCCCTTACGGTTTTACTGTTTCTTGTGGGGGCTTCTGTCAATGCACAACGAGCAGAAGTAGAGTTTGGAAAAAACAGGATGCAGTTTAAGAATTTCAACTGGAGGTACTACAGCACTGAAAATTTTGAGATTTATTTTTATGACGGTGGAAATGAGATTGCCAGGCTGGGCGCTGAATACCTGGAGAAAGAATTCGAAAAAATTACCGATGTTCTTGGGTACTCATCTTACTACAAAACAAAGATCTTTTTATACAACTCAATTTCTGACCTTCAGCAAAGTAACGTAGGGATCAACGAAATAGGCTTTGATATAAGCGGCCAGACAGACTTCGTAAGATCGCAGGTCGAGATTGCCTTTCCGGGCATTTTAGAAGATTATAAGTCGGAGCTCAAATTCAAGGTAGCCGACATGCTCATCAACGATATGATGTATGGAGGAAGTCTTTCGGATATGTTTCAATCCTCCTATCTGCTCACACTTCCTGAATGGTTTATCTCAGGAGCGGCGGCTTATGTGGCAAATGGATGGGATACGGAAATGGACAATTTCATCCGCGATCTGATGAGGGATAAGAAGCTCAAGAAAATATCCTCCTTCGAAGGAGATGAAGCAACTTTGATAGGTCAGTCCATTTGGAACTTTTTAGCCGAAAGATATGGGGAAAGCTATATTTCCAATATTTTGAACTTAACGAGGATAGTGCGAAACGAAGAGAAAAGCATTGCGGGAACAATCGGAGTATCTTATAAAAAATTTATTGCGGAATGGAATTCATATTACACCAGCCAGACCGAATTTGTGGATGAGAATTATGTTTTTCCTGGTGATGAAACGGTATTAGAATCCTACAACAAGTCATCACACAAATTCAATAAAATCAAGATATCCCCGGAAGGTAATTTCCTCGCATATTCAAAAAACACACGTGGACGATACAAAGTAATGGTGAAAAACCTGAGTACCGGAAAAGAAAGGGTGATCATGCGCTCCGGTTATAAGGTAATCAACCAGGAAGTGGACTACGACATACCTCTATTAAGCTGGCAGTCAGAGGGTGTGTTGGGTATCATTTACAATAAGTACGGTAGAAATTGGATTGCCCTTCATACGTTGGGTTCCGGCGTTTCAGTAAAAAAGGAATTGTCAAGGATCAATCAAATCAAGGATTTCGACATCGCGGTGGGTAGTAACCTGGCAGTTGTAAGTGCAGAGCGAAATGGAAGCAATGACCTTTATTTGATCAGCTTAAAAAGAAATTCGATAAAGCGGATTACAAATGATTTGTTCGATGATATAAATCCACGGTTTATACCTGAGACATCTTCAATCGTTTTCAGTTCGAACAGGACGACCGATTCCATTTACAGCGTCAATTCGTCAATCTTCGGGATATCGAATGTTCATAACATATTTATTTATAACATAGATACAACAAAAAATGAAGTGTTCAGGGTAACAAATATGCTCAGCAAAAGCGTAAATCCCGTTTCTCCCAATGGCAACGAGATTTATTTCATAAGTGACCAGCAGGGCATCAATAATATTTTCAAATACAACCTTTCAAACAATTTATACTACCAGGTAAGTAATTTTTCCTCAGACATCAATGAATTTGACCTGTCGGTAGATAAATCACTTTTCACCTTTACCACCTATAAGGACAGAAAATCGAGCATTCATCTGATGAGGGATTATGCTATTGACCAGAATATTTTTACAGCCCAAACCAAGAGACAGCAATTTATAAATGCAAAAAGGGTAGCAAAAAAACTGCTGGAAAACAGAAAGAAAATGATGGGCCAACAGCTAGAGCAGGAAATTGAAAGGGAGGACAAAATTGAAGAGGACAGGAAGTCTTTGCTTGACAATTTCAAGTCGGACACCACAAAATTTATTGATACCAATAATTATGTGTTCGATAAGACAGCAGAAGAAACCCAGACGCCTTCCGGTGATCAATCGTCAGACAAAGGGCCTTCAGATAAGGAGTATGTTAATACTGATAATTACGTTTTTGATACAGATGTCGTAAAGTCCACGGACGAAACAGGATCCTTTCTGAGAAAATACCGGATGCTAAAGAAAGAAAAGGATTTGGTGGGGCCGCTTGACTACAAAACCAGGTTTACGGCTGACAATGTCGTTACATCATTTGTCTTTGATCCCCTGATGGGATTTGGCTTAAATCTTCAGGCAAAAATGAACGACTTGTTGGAGGATCACAGCTTTGATGGAGGAATATTTGTTTCTACCAACCTGAGAAGCTCAAGTTTTTATGGGGAGTATAATTATTTGAAAAATCTGATTGACCTAAAAATACGGTATGAACGGAAGAATATATTTAGGGAGTTTAACTCTATTTCTGCCCAAAAATATAACCTGAATAAATTTGATGTTACGGCATCGCTTCCGCTAAATGTTTCTACACGCGTGGCATTGACTCCTTTTTATGCTTTTACAAAGTATTATGAACTGGATCCTTCAGGATACATTTCGCATCAAGTGTCGCCTTTCACCTCCACCAATCAATATATGGGAGCCAGGGGCGAAGTCGTTTTTGACAACACCATTACTACCGGGCTTAATGAAATCCAGGGAACCAGGGGAAAAATAAAATTTGAACATTGGGAAGGTGTGAACGACGCCAGCCATACATTTTCAAATATTGAACTGGATATCAGAAACTATCAAAAATTGCACAGAGAATTGGTTTTTGCCACTCGCTTGTTTTACGGTAGGTATTGGGGTCCTGGTAAGAAAAAATATCTGCTCGGAGGGATGGATAATTGGATATTAAATGAAACGAAAAGTGAGAATACAACCGATGAAGAAGGTGTGGATGAACTCGGTTTTGAGTACCGGCAAGACAATTCAGACATCTTGTTTTTACAATATGTGACAAGTCTGAGGGGTTTCGACTATAACACATTTAATGGAGCCAATGCAATTTTATTTAATGCGGAGCTTCGATTCCCGATAATTAAATATTTCTATCGCGGCCCCATTTCATCTAACTTCTTTAGAAACCTCCAGCTCATAGGCTTTTATGATATTGGTTCTTCCTGGACCGGGCCCTCTCCATTGGCCACGGTCAATAGCATCAATACCGAAGTTATTAAGCCTGACAATTCTCCATTCCAGGCAACCATTAAGAATTTCAGAAACCCGTTTTTGCAAAGTTACGGATTTGGACTCCGCACAGTACTCCTGGGATTTTATTCTAAATTTGACTTAGCATACCCAATAGAAGATGGGCTGCGTAAAAAGGCCAGGCTGTTTGTCACCTTGGGCTATGACTTCTAATCAATCATTTTTATGGGATTATTTTTTAGGGAAGAAGGCATCGGAGAGCCGGTAATTATCTTACATGGTCTTTTCGGTATGTCTGATAATTGGTTGACGATAGCCAGGAAGCTGTCAGAAAGCTACCGGGTAATTTTGCCCGATCAGAGAAATCATGGAAAATCCTTTCATGATGAAGTTTGGAATTACGCGGCAATGGTCCAAGACCTGGCCGACCTTGTCAAAAAACTTCGGCTGGAAAAATTCATTTTGGTGGGCCATAGCATGGGAGGCAAAGTAGCTATGAATTTTGCCCAGCAATTCCCTGACTTATTGGAAAAACTGGTGGTCATAGATATTGCTCCGAGGTATTACCCTGTTCATCACGACACCATTATCAAAGCTCTTAAGTCCGTAAAAATTGATGAGATCACTGCCAGGGCTGAAGCAGAAGATCAATTGGAAAAAATGATCAAAGATTGGGGGACAAGGCAATTTTTGATGAAAAATCTAGGAAGGAGCAGAGATGGGTTTTACTGGAAATTTAATATTGAAGTCATTAGCAATCATATTGAAAATGTTGGCGAGGCGATAGAGAGCACCACATGCGATGTGCCCGGCCTTTTTATCAGGGGCAGCAAGTCAGACTACATAAATGAAAAAGATGTGGAGCAAATCAAGAACATTTTCACAAATGCGTATATCCTAACAATGAAGAATGCGGGGCACTGGGTACATGCGGATCAACCGGAGGCTTTTTTGGCCACAATAAAACAATTTTTTGACTACGAAAGACCTATTTGAATTTATTGATCAGGTAGAGGATCAGTGTCAAAATGATACTGATAATTAAACTGGTGACAATGGGGAAGTGAAAAGAAAAATTATCCTTTTTTACGCTGATATCACCTGGCAATTTGCCAAAAGGAAGCCCCTTTCCAACGTAGATGAGGATACCCACAATAATTAGAATTATTCCTGTTACGATAAGCAGTTTTCCCATATTTTTAGTCATTCCGAACAATTTAATATGCAAAACCAAAACAAAGGCAATTTATATTTAATTCCAACTGTGCTTTCTCCTGATACCAATGAAAAAGTACTATCGCCCGAAATTTCCAAGGTAGTGGAGCGAACAGATCATTTTTTTGTAGAGAATATCAGAACAGCGAGGCGATTTATCAGCTCTCTGAAAACCAAAAAGGTGATCGATGATATTGACTTTATAATCCTGGACAAGGATACACAGGTGGAAGAATTGTACGAACAGATGACTTTGCTGGATGAGGGGGTTGATATGGGGGTGGTATCAGAATCAGGTTGCCCGGGGGTAGCAGACCCGGGGGCCTTGGTTGTGTCGCTTGCCCATGAGAAAGGGATTCGGGTGATACCACTCGTGGGGCCATCGTCCATTTTGCTATCACTAATGGCATCGGGATTTAACGGTCAGCAGTTCAGGTTTAATGGATACCTGCCTATTGACAAGCAAAAAAGAAAAATGGCCATTAAGGACTTTGAGAGAGATATGGTGAGGAATAATTGCACTCAGATAATTATTGAGACTCCTTACCGAAATGACCAAGTCCTGAGCGTGCTGGCTGAAACGTTGCATCCTAATACTAAAATTTGTGTGGCGGTGGATATAACCGGTGAAAGTGAAATGATCAAAACACTTCCGGCCGTTAAATGGAGAAAGGAAAAGCTTGTGATAGGAAAGGTGCCGGCAGTATTTCTTATCGGACAGTGAAAAATTATGCAAATAGATTGATCACCCGTCTTTCAATGTATTTTAAAATGTGTTCGTAGGTTTCTTTGTCTGGGGTGTTTAGCAGGTCCCCTATTCGCAAAAGTTTTTTATTAATCAGGATCTCATCCCAAACAGAAATTCGCAATAGCCGTTTTCCAGCATATAAAGAGTAAATATCTTGCAGGTAATCCACACATGCGTTCATTTTCCACCCCGATGAACCGTTCAGTCCCAGGTCGCCCGGCGCTTCCGATTTGCCAAAGTGATACTCCGAATTTAAGTTCGTCCAGACGCCCGAAGAAGTTCCGCTTTTAAGACACTCCCTTTCGTATTTCTTACAGTAGCTTCGGTATTTTTCAAGCTTTATACCCTTAAATTGAGTGTAAATTTCTGATCGCAGTGTTTTAATCCTGTATTTGTTAAAACTGAGCTGCTCGTCAAAAGAAATAGCAAATTTGGTGGTTTCAAAGAAGTAGCCTTTTTGGGTGAATACCGGAAAGCTTTCCTTACCGTCCAGATTCTTATAGGTGTCAATATAAGATTGTTCAAACCTTGAATCCTTTAGTTTATTGCTATCAATAAAGGATGGTTCATCTACCGGGATGTATTTGGAACCAAGAATTTTTTTGAGATTTGTTGCTTTAATGCTCACAATGAATAGCCGCCAAAAAATAGCAAAGAGTTTTAAAGTCGGAAAAGTAAATAAATTATCTTTTTCTGTGCTTGTATCTAAAGAGATTTTTGAATTCAGGATCCTCCTTGACGGAGGTGTTTTTTGCATTGATGATCCAGCTTTGCAAATAGAGCCGCTCTATTTCTGCTGAACTTAAATGCCGTAAAAGTTGTAAATGTGTAGGTGACATATTGGCTGCATTCATTGATCTAATGTATAGTACTTTATACGTTAAGTCAATGAATGGTTACCTACCAAATGTTAATTTATCCTAAAAAAGTAATTAATACACCAGCCGCCACAGCCGATCCAATCACTCCGGATATATTGCTCGCCATGGCATATTGCAGTAAATGATTGCTCGGATCCTGCTTTAGTGCGATTTCATTTGCCACCCTGGAAGCCATTGGTACAGCGCTCAATCCGGTGGCGCCAATAAGCGGATTGATTTTTTTCTTACTAAACAGGTTATAAAGCTTCACAGCATAAATCCCTCCGGCTACAGAGATTCCGAATGCGAAAAAACCTCCCAGGATAATGCCAATGGTCTGAACATCCAGAAACACATCTGATGTCATTGTAGCGCCAACGCACAAACCCAAAAATATAGTAGCGGTATTTAAAATCGAACCTGATGCAGCGCTGGATAGGCGTTCAGTATTTGTACCTATTTCTTTCACCAGATTGCCAAATAAGAGCATACCCGCCAGAGGAAGCGCTGAAGGAACCACGAGCCCTATCATGGCTGCGAGAAGAATAGGAAATATGATTTTAACAGCCCGGAGGTTTTTAATTTCATTTTTTGGCGGATATAGTTTGTCCTGCCGTTTCATATTTATTTGCAGCTCCTTTTTATTGCAGGTAAGGCGAACAACCAACGGAATGATAACGGGTACCAAAGCCATATAGGAGTAGGCGGCAATGGCGATCGGCCCAAGTAAATGTTCCGCCAATAAAATGGTAGTATAAATAGCAGTCGGGCCATCCGCTCCTCCTATGATTGCCAGGGAGGCAGCTTCTTTTATGTCAAATATGCCAGTCGCCAGGGCAATAAATAAGACTGTAAAGATGCCGATTTGCGCGGCCGCTCCAAAAAAAGCCAGCCGCAGATTACGCAACATGGGTCCAAAATCAGTTAAGGCTCCTACTCCCATGAATATTATGGGTGGAAGAAAACCTGTTTTGATCAAGGAATAATAAAGGAAATTGATAATTCCATATTCCTTGGCAATTTCGATGACAGTCAAGTGCATAATACCATCCGCTTTTTCTGAAGGCATCACACCCATGCCGAGACCATTTGGAAGGACAAAGGGAAAATTGGCAATTAAAATTCCAAAGGCGATGGGGACTAAAAGTAATGGTTCATAGCCCTTTACAATTCCCAAAAACAAAAGTAAAAACGCAATTGCCCACATGAGTAGCATGCCCCAACTTAACCCTCCCAGGGCAGTCATCTCAAAAAGTTTTTCTAATATTTCCATAAACAGGTACGCTTAAAAAGTTGGCTATTGAAGTTTAATCAGCACTTCATCCTCATCCACGCCCTCTCCGTCACTAAAACAAATTTCAACAACCTTACCTGATAGATCGGAGGTTATGGCATTATATACCTTCATAGATTCTATATAGCCTATAATGTCCCCCTGTTTTATTTCATCGCCTACCTTAACGGGCTTTTCCGAGGAATCCTTGGTTTTAAAGAAGCTGCCTTCCAGAGGAGATGTTATGCTTTTCAGACTTTCATTTGTCACGGTTGTGGGTGCCGGAGTGGATACTTCAGCTTTTGCGTCGGCAGGAGTAGCCAGACCATTTTGTCCATAGGAAACGGAAACAATAAACTTTTCGCCATTCACATCTACGTTGAGTGTTTTTGGGGTGAACGATCCCTTGTCAGAAGTGACAGGAGCCGTTACTTTATCTTTTTCACTTTTCCTTTTCGCGAGATCAGCCTCAAAGTCTTCTTTTGCTTTACCCGATTTATAATTTCTGTATTGGGCGGGGTGCATGGCCAATTCCATCAATTCCTCATCGTCTTGTCCGTACTCCCATTTATTTTTGTCCATTTCTTCCCTGTATTTTGGCAACTCATCAGGGTAAAGGTCTTGCGGATTTCCGGTAAAAAATTCCCGACCTTGTTCTTTGGCCAACTCAACTAGCTCTGGAGCTAGCTTTCCTGGCAGTTTACCCTGGTTGCCTAATAACATATCCCAAGTATTGTCATCGATCATCGAGAAGCGTTCCCGCCCTTTGATCATCTGGATGACATTCATCAGGGCTGTATTTTTTACATACTGGCTATAAGGTGTAACTAATGGGGGATAACCTAATTTTGGCCAGATATATTCTACTTCTTCAAAAAGCTTGATGAGCAGTTCGTCCTGGGTCATAGGCTGCTTTCCATTTTTCTCAAGCCACTTGTTAAGGCTTGTCAGGTTATTTTCCAGGTCGGCCATTGTGCTTCCCATCATTCCGCCAGGAAGCCCCGGCCCGATGATAAGGGAGTTGATAAACCTGTTTTTTGGATTAATATAGTAGCCTAAGAAATCGTCAATAAATTCCTGGGTAAGCCTTCTCGCTTCCATATAAGCTGACATATTCACTTTAGGAACTTTGAAGCCCGCATCGTCCAGCATTGAAATGGCAGTTAGCAGGTCTGCATGGCCGGTTCCCCACGATAAAGGCTCCATTCCTACATCAATAATCTCACAACCAGCTTTTGCCACTTCCAGGATAGAGGCAATTGTGAAACCGGGGGCTGTTTGCCCATGATATTGAATCAGAATATCCTTATGTTTTTCCTTGATGCCTTTCACAATTTTTCCAAGCGTCACCGGTCGACCTATGCCCGCCATATCTTTCAGACAAATTTCATCCGCCCCGCCTTTGATTAATTGATCTGCTAAATCAACATAATAATCTACTGTATGGATTTTAGAATGCGTAAGCGAGAGTGTTCCCTGAGCAATCATGCCTCCCTCTTTGGCGTATTTAATGGAATCAATAATGTTTCTCGGATCATTTAATCCGTCAAACGATCGGGCAATGTCTACTCCCTGCTTTTTCTTTACTTTGAATAATAATTTTCTGACGTCAACCGGGCAGGGGCTCATCCGTATTCCGTTAAGTCCTCTCTCCAACATATGGGTTTGAATTCCCGCTTCATTAAAAGGTTTAGTCCACGCACGGACGGCTTCATTGGGGTTTTCACCGAATAATAAATTTATCTGCTCAAAGCCACCACCATTTGTTTCAACCCTCGCAAAACAACCCATGTCAATTATAACCGGGGCAATACGAATTAATTGATCTTTGCGTGGCATGTATTTGCCTGATGATTGCCACATATCCCTATAAACCAGCGAAAATTTGATCTCTTTTGCCATATCAATAATGTGTTTTATTTAATGAAGCCCTAGTCTGCTTTTTTAATTGATTCGACCTTCCCTTTGCCTTTGGTCACAATTTCCACAGCAGTCACTATAGCGGCTAATTTTTTTGAGTCAATTTCAGTTTGAGCGGGAATGGATTGAACTACCTTTTGTTTTAATGGCTCAGGAAAATACTTGTTCACCACAAGAATTAACCAGTTTCCAAATAATACGATGAGGGCTAAAATAAAAAACACGGTTAACATCCCCACGGCGAGCAAGGTAATCGCCATACTAAAATCGTCGCTCATAACTTCTTACAATTTTCACGAACTTTAAAGTTAAAAAAATTCAAGGTGATATCGCGAAGTTTATAAAGTGATCGGAAGTTTAACGTGATATAAATCAGTTTTAAATAATTTAATCAAAGATGACGTGCAACAAAAAAGCTCCCGAAAACGAGAGCTAATTCATTTGGGTTTTTAGGGCGTGCATTAATTTCCGGACTGAGGATCAGTTTTTTGGCGATAAATATCCCGGCTTGACTGGCGCTGTTCCCTTTTGATATGTTTTCTTTCCTGGCGCGTCACGATTCCGTCGGCCTTTGCCATTTGTTTTTCCAGTTGGATGTGCCGTTGTTCGGCCTTCAGCCTTTTTGCTTCTGTTCGGGTTAACTCACCACTTCGTATTCCCTGGTTAATTCGTTGATGTTGATTTACTTGCCTTGCTTTTATCACAGGAGTTTGGGCTTGTGCTATTGCAAAAATCCCTGTTACCAATCCCAGAACCAAAAGTAATTTTTTCATGATTTTAATATTTAATGATAAATTGGTTTCAATGAATTTTGGTGCTTTGATGCATCCTGGATTAATTGGTTTAATGTGATATAAAAAATTTATGCAAGTATTTTTTCGATCATTGGCAATCTATAGCTTGGCCATTGTTTTTATTTTGACCAGCTTTTTAGCCAGGTCACAGGAACTGGAGGTTTCAGTGCAGCGAGGTCACAGTGCAGCGGTGCTTTGCGTTGCAGTACATCCAGATGGTCAATTAATGGCATCAGCGGGAAAAGACAAAACCATTGTAATTTGGGAAGTGGGAAGCGGTCGCCAATTGCGTACGATGACAGGACATGAATATTCTATCTATGAACTGGCATTTGATCACAGTGGAAAGCGCCTGTTCTCTGCCGATGCCGGCGGGGAAATTAAAATCTGGAATTATACTACGGGGGAGCAATTGGACTCCTGGAAAGGTCACAAGGGAGCCATTTCGTCCCTCAAGTTAAGCGGATCAGATAAACTGCTCATTACCGGAGGAAGGGATGACCAGGTGAAAGTCTGGAATTGGAAGGAAAAAAAAGTGCTTCATCAATTCAAATTTGACGGTGGTCAATATGGGGTGAGAGTTGATATTGACCAGAAAGAGGAATTAATAATTGCCGCAGGAGACAATGCCAAAATTTACCTGACCGATTTAACAAAGAATTTGGTAAAGGACACACTCAGGGAAACAAGCTATAGTTTTTGTGGGGGATGTTATGCGAGAGCTGTGGTTAGTCCGGATCAAAGCTGGATTGCGGGAGTTTCGCAGAACGGTCCGTTGGTGTTGTGGGAAAAGGTAAATGTTGACAGCAAAATAGTGTTGGAAGAAAAGGTGAGCGACATTAATAACCTGGAGTGGGACGCATCAGGAAAGCTAATCCTTGTGTCGCTTAAAGATAAAACCGTGGTGTATGAACTGGAATCAAAAAAGAAATTGGGTGAGATCCCCAAAAAGAAGGAAGTTATAAATGCAGCAGTCTTCTCTCCGGACGGGAAAACCATATTTCAGGTAACCAATGCGAATGTAGTCCTGCAATTTTCTATCAATGGAGACAGCATTGCGACCTATAGGGGAAAGCTGGCCGATCCGATAGTTGGGGATTTAAACCTCGATCCAAATTCATATTGGGATTCGTTTGCCTATCGAATAGCTACCCTGAAAAGCCAATATAAAGTAAGCCATAATGGTAAATGGGCGATCAAAGGAAGAACGGGGAACCAGGCAATTATTTGGGACATCGAAAATGGTAAGCCCTATCGAATATTGACAGGCCACAAAAAAGCAATCACGGCATTTGAATTCTCACCTGATGATAAAATGCTTCTAACAGGTGACACAGATGGAAATATGTTTGTCTGGGATATTTTAAGCGGAGACACCCTTACTACCAAGCGTTTTCATTTTAATATGGTGCTTGAGCTTAGTTTTAGTAATGATGGAAAGACACTTGCTACAGGTGCATACGACGGGTATTTAAATTTTATTGACGTATCAGACTATAGTTTACAAAAGCGCATCAACTTTTCCAGAACGCAGGAATACTTTGATAGTCCCTATTCTATTACGTTTAGCCCGAATGACAATTATGTGGCGGTAGGATCATTGGGCAAGAAGCTCAGTATGATTGAGGTTGATTCTGGTGACGAGTTTAAGCAATTGGTAGGCCATACCGATGTGGTTTCTTCTGCGGTCTTCTACAACAATATGCTTTTTACCATTTCCTGGGATGGAAAAATCAAAGCCTGGGACTATCGGACAGGTTTTCAGGAATGGAAAATTGAATCGTCTGTTTTACAAGAACAAGCAATGCTTTTTATAGAGGAAAAGAACCTCCTTTTGTCTGCTGGAAATGATCGAACGATTAAAGTGTTTGACCTCAGAACTAACAGCAAGTCCAAAGAATTAGAAGGGCACTCTTCCACAGTCAATTCCCTTAGCTATTTGCCGGAAAAAGATGTGTTGATTTCATCCACTATCACAGGCGAAGTTATTTATTGGAATTTAAGCCAATCAGATCAAAGCATCACGCAGTATTTTACTGGGCCGAAAGAATATGTCATTCTGGATAACCAGGGAAATTTTAATGCTACGCAGTTGGCCAGAGATGCTGTGATATTTGTGGACGGGGTAAAGAGTTATCGTCCGGAGCAGTTTTTTGACCGCTATTTTCGGCCGGACCTGCAGCCCCTTAGTTACCTGGAAGAAAACAAAGACACAGAAAACAATCATCTGGCAGAAGTTATAAAAAAGTTTCCACCCGCTGATGTGGAGATCATGTATCCAAAAAATGGCGAAGAATTAAACCAGCAGAGAGTCAATGTGATGATCAAGACGACAAATAAAGGTGGTGGAGTGGAGGAGGTGATTTTAATGCACAATGGAAAGTCAATTGTTACGAAAGTGGAAGCCGATTCAAAAATTCAACAAAGAGGCCGGTCGTTAACAGAAACCTATGAGTTGGAGTTATTGCCCGGCCAGAATATCGTAGAGGTATTGGCGAAAAACAATGCCCGGATCGAATCCGAAAGGGATCGGGTGGTGGTCAATTACACCGGTAAAGAGCCGATCAAGAAATGCATCATTTTTTGCGTTGGCATTAATAAATACAAAAATCCAAAACTGAACCTGAATTTTGCGAGCGCTGATGCACAGAGTATTGCGTCCTTACTTCAAAAATCACAGGGAGTTTTATTTGATAAAATTGAGCTGATAGAACTATATGACAAAGACGCAACCAAAGAAAATATTCTGAATGCGCTGGACCGGGTAAAGCAATTGGCTAAGCCTTCAGATGTTTTTTACTTCTATTATGCCGGGCATGGCTCAATGAATGACAACACTTTTTATTTCATTCCTACCGATAATGTCAGGCTATACGATCCTACTGCCCTGAATGAAGAAGCGATAAGCGACCATGTTCTCCAGGAAAAATTTAAAGAAATAGCGGCGCTTAAGCAGGTAGTGATAATTGATGCCTGCCAGTCAGGGGGAGGTGTCCAGACCCTGGCTTTGCGCGGTGCTAATAACGAAAAAGCCCTGGCACAACTGAGTCGCAGCGCCGGAGTGCATGTCATGGCCTCGGCTGGAAGCGAGCAGTTTGCCGCTGAGTTCGAAGAACTTGGTCACGGTCTTTTTACTTTTACCCTCATTGAAGCTTTGAATGGGGCGGCAGATGGCGCTCCTAAAGATGGGGCGGTTTCTGTGTATGAATTAAAGTCCTATCTTGATGCGAAAGTCCCCGTCTATTCTGAGATGTACAAAGGGCAAGCCCAGTATCCGCATACTTTTTCCATGGGACAGGATTTTCCCATATTTTTTCGATCGGAAAAATAAATTATCCACTGGTCAATTATTTTTCTGAACTAGCAAATGGTTTTGTAGTTTTATGCTGATTTACTTTAAAATTTTAACATAAAAAGAGAAAACTATGAAGCGGTTTAGCATTCTCAGAAGTATGGCCATACTACTGATTACCTTTAATTGTACAACAGAAAAAAAAGAGACAAAAGAATATTTTATGATAGAAGGGAACCCCTTGTTTAATGAATTTAACCAGGCACATGACTTTGGAAGTTTAACGGCAGATCACTTTACGGAAGCGGCCGATACCATTATTGCCCGGTCCAAATCAGAATTTGAAAAAATTTACGCAATCCCTGATGAAGACAGGACTTTTGAAAATACAATGCTCGCTTATGATAACATTATCAATGATTTCCTTCGAATCAGCGATATCAACTACCTGATGGCGTATACCCATCCTGATTCGCTCATTCGTTCGACGGCATTGGAGTTAAACAATAAGCTGGAAAAATACGGTAACGAAATGTCCCTCGACGAAAACCTGTACAATGCCATCAAAGCCTATTCAAAAACGGAGGAAGCACAGTCATTGACTGGTTACAAGGCAAAATTTTTAAAGGATGAGATTGAAAGTTTTGAAAGAAATGGTTTCGCTTTGCCGAAGGACAAGCGTGATGAATTAAAGGTAGTTAAAGATGAGATAAGTGAAATTGGGAACAGTTTTGATCAAAACATCGCTTCTTACCAGGACTATTTAATTGCAACCGAAAAAGATGTTGATGGATTGTCAGAAGATTATAAAAAGGCAAGAAAGCAGGAAGACGGGACTTATAAGATAGATCTTTCTTATCCATCATACATACCTTTTATGAAATACAGCACCTCTGATCAAGCCAGGAAGGAGTTGTACATGAAGTACAATAACAGGGCTGCTGATAGCAACCTGGATGTGTTGCTCGAACTGCTAAAGAAAAGGAAGGAAATGGCAAATATGCTTGGCTTTAAAACCTATGCCGAATGGAGAACAGCAGACCGAATGGTAAAAAATCCGGAAACAGTGTGGGATTTTGAAAATGACCTCATAGAAAGTGTAAAGCAAAAAGCCGACCTGGATTTTCAGGAAATGCTGGATGCCAAAAAAGAATATATTGGCGTGGCGTCGGAAATGCTTACTGCGTGGGAGGCCTCCTATGTTGACAATATAATGCTGGAGAATAAGTATCAGTTGGATGAGGAAGAGGTAAAGCAATATTTTCCGCTTGACAATGTGCTGGACGGTTTGTTTAAAATCACCCAGACCATTTTCAATGTTACCTACAGGGAAATTGAAAATCCATCCGTCTGGTATGAAGACGTTCGGGCGTTTGAGGTAATGGACAATGGCAAAGTGGTTGGCAGATTTTACCTCGATCTTTTTCCTCGAGACAATAAGTACAAGCATGCGGCTTGTTTCGGCATGATCAAAGGGAAAATGATGGATGGCGTTTACCAGATCCCTAACGCAACGTTGGTTTGCAATTTTCCAGCCCCTACAGAAGATAAGCCGTCGTTGATGCCGCATGGCCAGGTGGAAACGCTGTTTCATGAGTTTGGACACGTCTTGCATCAGATGCTGACCCGGGCAGAATTGAGCATCCAATCCGGGACTTCTGTTGCGAGGGATTTTGTTGAGGCTCCTTCGCAAATATTCGAAAACTGGGCCTGGAATTATGAGTCACTCCAAATGTTTGCAAAACACTGGGAGACAGGAGAGACATTGCCTCAGGAACTGTACGATAAGATGATGGCGGCTAAAAATGTGGGATCGGGATTGAGTACAGAAGGCCAGATATATTACGGCCTGGTAGATTTCACCTTACATGACAAATTTGACCCTTATGGTGAGAAGGGCACAGATGAAGTGACGAAGGAATTGAAAGACCGCATTACACACTATCCATTTGTGGACGGCACCCATTTCCAGGCGGCGTTTGGTCACTTAAATGGCTATGGTGCCAGCTACTATGGCTACATGTGGTCGCGTGTGTACGCGGAAGATATGTTTTCGATTTTTGCGCAAAATGGAGTGCTTGATCAGGAAACCGGAATGCGATATAGAGATATCATTTTGGCGAAAGGAGGTTCTGAAGAGCCAATGGAACTAGTGAAGCAGTTTCTGGGAAGAGATCCAAATAACAAGGCATTTATGAAATCATTGGGATTATAAGAACAAGCAATTAAAAAAATTGAGGCCGGGTGACCGGCCTTAGTTTTTTAAGAGGGATAATTATCACCCGCCGTCATTTGAGTACGTTGAAAATGAATTGGAAGATTCGGGAGCATTTTTTAATGCGTGATTTGTACAAAGTTTTACAGCAAAGAAGCATCTGAAATGCAAACAGATCACAATCGCATGATCTGAATGAGTGGATAAAATAAAGTTCACCGAGCTAAGGTTGGGAAAACCGTCTCTTTTGAAGAAGATTTTTCAACATCAAAATAACAGTAGTATAGAAACAATAAAATTAGGTCTCATCGAACGTATAATGAAAGTACATGAAGGCTCAATACTGCAGAGAATGATAAAAATGATAATACAGGATGAATTGGGATTAAGGGGTGAGAAATCATTGGAAGCAATAGAAATGGGTAATGTGTTAGAAACGAAGGGATTTCAAAAAAGAAAATAGGCAATGGCAAAAGAAAAGGCATAGGAAGTTATAATCGCCAGACCTGCGAGGAGTCGAAACAGGAGAGCCCTACCTTATCTTCCTACAAAGGAATATTCCCGTGTTTTTTCTTAGGCAAAGTATCCACTTTGTTTTCCAGCATGCTGAAGGCGTAGATCAGTTTTTTCCGCGTTTCGTAAGGATAAATTACCTCGTCGATATATCCCCGTGATGCTGCAATGTAGGGGTTGGCGAATTTTTCATTGTACTCTTTTTCTTTTTCTTCTAATACTTTTTCCGGGTCTATCGAAGCATCGATTTCTCGCTTGAAAATAATTTCTGCAGCACCCTTGGCTCCCATGACAGCTATTTCTGCAGACGGCCAGGCAAAGTTTAAATCGGCGCCAATGTGTTTTGAGTTCATCACATCATATGCTCCCCCGTAGGCTTTTCGGGTAATGACGGTTACACGGGGTACTGTGGCCTCACTAAAGGCATACAGCAATTTTGCCCCGTTGGTGATAATGGCATTCCATTCCTGATCAGTCCCGGGTAGAAAACCTGGAACATCTTCCAACACCAGCAGAGGGATATTAAAACAGTCACAGAAACGCACAAACCTGGCTCCCTTTTGACTGCTGTGTATGTCCAGCACGCCAGCGAGAGAGGCAGGTTGGTTTCCCACGATGCCGATGCTCCTCCCTGCCAGTCGCGCAAAACCAATGATGATATTCTCTGCAAATCCCTTATGTATTTCAAAAAACGAGTCCTTGTCCACAATGCCTGTTACCACATCACGCATATCATAGGGTTCATTGGGACTTTCAGGGATAATCAAATCTAACTCAGGCCGGTCTTCCAAACCGTTGGGCACATAGGTCAATGTTTCAGGAACATCCTCACAATTCTGAGGAATAAAGCTGATCAGTTTTTTAATCCCTCTAATGCACTCTATTTCATTTTGATAGGAAAAATGCGCCACACCACTTTTTGTGCTATGCGTTGTGGCACCGCCTAATTCTTCTGATGATACATCTTCATGCGTAACGGTTTTAACCACTTTGGGTCCGGTGACAAACATGTAGGAGGTGTTTTGAACCATAAAAATAAAATCAGTAATAGCCGGGGAGTAAACAGCACCACCTGCACAGGGCCCAAAGATGGCAGAAATCTGAGGGACAACACCAGACATTCGGGTATTGCGATAAAATATATCTGCATAACCTCCCAATGAGACCACGCCTTCCTGAATCCTAGCTCCTCCCGAGTCATTCAGCCCAATGATGGGAGCGCCATTTTTAGCGGCCAGGTCCATTAATTTGACTACTTTCTCCGCATGGGCTTCTGACAAAGATCCTCCAAATACGGTGAAGTCCTGAGAAAATACATAAACGAGGCGACCATCTATTGTTCCAAAGCCAGTGATCACTCCGTCACCGAGGTATTTTTCCTTTTCCAGGCCAAAGTCGTTAGACCGGTGCGTGACAAACTTGCCCAATTCCTGGAAAGACCCGTAATCGACCAGTAGTTCAACTCTTTCGCGCGCGGTTAATTTTCCTTTTTCATGTTGCCTTTCAATTCGTTTTTCGCCACCGCCGAGTAAAGCCTCCTTGTTTTTTAATGAAAGGGATTCAAATTTTGCACTATTTTGAGATCTTGCGGAAGCTTTTTTGTCAGGCATTTTCGATTTCTTTTCTTATAAATGTAAGTATTAACCGTAAAAAAATCATTCAACCTTGTCTATTCTTAATAGTATGTACATTTAGAAATTGACTTAAATTGTTACTTTTACGCGAAATTTTTCAGGATGACGAAAAGGATTGCTGTTTTAGATCTTGGGACAAACACCTTCAATCTTCTCATTGCAGATATGAGCAAGGATGGGCATTCTATCATATTTAATGATAAGAAAGCGGTAAAGATAGGCGAAGGAGGTATCAGCCAGGGCATTATATCAGTGGAGGCTGAGAAGCGCACAATGGATGCCCTTACTGAATATAAAAGTGTCATTGAGGAGCATGATGTAGACAAAATATATGGCTATGCCACCAGTGCTTTCAGGAACGCGGTGAATGGCAAGGCGCTTCGTGACCGAATAAAAAAGGAGCTTAAAATTTCCATTTCTATCATAAGCGGTGAAAAAGAGGCTGAATACATTTACTATGGTGTCACCCATGCTTTGGACATTGGAAATAAACCTGCGTTGATCGTGGACATTGGGGGAGGCAGCGTAGAGTTTATTGTGGGCAACAACAAAAAGGCATTCTGGAAAAGAAGCTTTGAAATAGGTGCTCAACGACTGCTTAGCGACTTTCATCATGTTGATCCTATTCCGGAAGAGGAATTAGCCAATCTAGAAACCCATTTCAAAAAGACACTGAAAGAGCTTATTGCAGTGGCGAAGGAATATGATATCGAAACATTGATCGGCTCTTCTGGTTCATTCGATACCCTAAGCGAGATATACTGTGCAGAAAATGGTATTTCTTTCGATCACAAAGCCCCGGAGTTTTTATTGGATATTGATAGTTATCACGAAATTCACAGGGAGTTAATATTAAAAAATAAAACTGAGCGATTGAAAATTCCCGGCATGATTGAGATGAGAGTGGATATGATTGTAGTGGCGTCATGCCTGATTGCTTATCTGATCCGCGATTGCAAGATTAAAAACATGAGGGTTTCGTCCCATTCATTAAAGGAGGGAATGCTCGACTTAATAAGAAACGAATTGTTTTACAAAGAAAGAATTTCTGCATAACCTGCTAAATTGTAGCGTATAATAAGTTCACTTGATGCATTCTGCAAAAAAATTAAAAGAATTTACATTCCGGGTATTTAAAAAAATCGGGTGTGGTGACGAAAATGCCGCGCAGGCAGCCGATGTCCTGGTTTCCGCAGATTTAAGAGGAGTTGATTCTCATGGTGTTGCCAGATTGGCGGGATATGTCAGATTGTGGGAAGCAGGGAGGTTAAACCCAACGCCAGATATCAAAATAGTGCATGAGACGCCCAGCACAGCAGTAGTCGACGGAGACAAGGGGCTAGGCCTGGTGGTCGGGCCAAAATCCATGCAAATCGCCATTGAAAAAGCAAAGAACGTAGGGACTGGCTGGGTGTCTGTCAAAAATTCAAATCATTTTGGGATTGCTGGCTATCATTCACTGATGGCGGTGGCAAACGATATGATTGGGATAAGCATGACAAATGCCAGCCCTTTGGTGGCACCTACCTTTGCCAAAGAGAGAATGCTCGGTACAAACCCGATCGCCGTGGGTATCCCGGCTGGTGAGCACCCTCCCTTTGTAGCCGACTTTGCTACGACCACTGCCGCCAATGGAAAGCTGGAAATCCTGCAAAGGAAGGGCGAAGAAACGCCCATTGGGTGGGTCCAGGATAAGGAGGGACAAAGCACCGTGGATGCGCACGGTTTAAAAAAGGGTGGGGCATTGTTGCCTTTAGGAAGCGATCGGGAGCATGGCAGCCACAAGGGTTATTGCCTTGGATCTATAGTTGATATATTTTCAGCGGTGCTTTCAGGCGGCAGTTATGGGCCGTGGGCGCCACCATTTGTAAGTTTTTTACCACTCGCTGAAAACATGCCGGGTGAAGGTCTTGGTCATTTCTTTGGGGCGATGCGAGTTGATGCTTTCAGGCCAAAAGAAGAATTTAAAGCGCATATGGATAATTGGATTTCGCGGTTCAAAAGTGCTACTCCCATCAACCCGGATCAAAAAGTGCTCGTCCCAGGAGACCCTGAAAGGGAGATGGAAAAAACCAGAAGTAAAGAGGGCATTCCATTGCACGAATCAGTTGAAAAAGATCTGTGCGAACTTGGCGCCAAATTGGGTATAGCGTTTTAGTTACCAATAAAATTTCGATTTAAAAATCTCGACATTACTTTCGATGGCATGTAAATTTTGATTTAATTTATGTTGATAAATTTGATACACTTCGCGAGCAACAAAATTTATAGACATGCCACTACCAAAAGAATTTCAACATCCCTACGAATTTGACCCCAAATACAATAAACGGGTAGCATATTTCTGTATGGAGTACGCGATAGACCAGCCTCTGAAATCTTATTCCGGAGGACTGGGTTTTCTTGCTGGTTCGCACATGCGAAGTGCCTACGAGTTAAAGCAAAACGTCATTGCCATTGGTATTTTGTGGAAGTACGGGTATTACGACCAGGTGAGGAAGGGAGATCAATCCATGGATTCCCTTTTTCAGGAAAAGCTGTATAGTTTTCTTGTTGACACCAAAATTGTATTTGACATTGAGATAAATAATCATCCGGTAAAGGTCAAAGCCTACTATTTACCGCCTACTGTTTTTGGGTCGGTTCCGTTGTTTTTGTTGTCAACAGATTTGCCGGAAAATGACTATCTGGCACAGACTACCTCCCACAAACTGTATGACTCTGATCCTTCCGGGAAAGTGGCCCAAAGTATTTTGCTTGGTGTAGGCGGCGCAAAACTGCTTGATCTGTTAAATCATGAAACAGAGATATATCATTTAAATGAAGCACACGCGCTTTCGGCTGCATTTTATCTGTACAGCAAAACCAAGGATGTAAAGGAAATCAGAGAGAAATTTGTTTTCACAACACATACACCTGAGGAAGCGGGTAACGAAAAGCATGACATTAGGCTCCTGGAAAAAATGGGATTTTTCTGCGGCACACCCCTTGACGAAATCAGAAAAATGACAGGAATCAAGGACGACATTTTCAATCATTCGCTTGTGGCGTTAAGGTTGGCGAAGATTGCCAACGGTGTATCGAGGATACACGGGGATGTTTCAAATAAAATGTGGGGTGACTACGATAATATTTGCCCGATCATATCCGTGACCAACGCGCAAAGCAAAAAGTACTGGTATGATAGAGATCTTTACGATGCCCTGGAAAAAGGCAATGATACCAAATTAAGAAAGCGAAAAATCGAATTAAAAAAGCAGCTATTTGAGGTGGTGGCTGATCAAACAGGAAAACTATTTGACCCTGAGGCGTTAACAGTTGTTTGGGCGCGACGATTTGCTGCTTATAAGAGGCCGGATTTGATCACCCAGGACACTGAGAGGTTTGAGAAATTGATTTTTAACAAGAAGACACCGATTCAGATAATCTGGGCAGGGAAGCCATATCCAATGGACTACAATGCCATCAGTATATTCAATAAATTGGTACATTTAAGCAAGGGCCTTCCAAACGTAACAGTGCTGGTTGGGTATGAGCTTAAACTGTCGAAGCTTCTGAAAGCAGGGGCCGATATCTGGCTAAATAACCCGCGACTTCCGAGGGAAGCATCAGGAACAAGTGGTATGACGGCGGCTATGAATGGCGCGCTCAATTTTTCGACCTATGACGGCTGGATCCCGGAATTTGCCAAACACGATGTTAATAGCTTTGTCGTTCCGGCAGTTGATCAGTCGCTCCCCATGCACCAGCAGGACCAGGTAGATATGCAGAACCTACTGACCATTCTTGAAAAGGATGTGATTCCAAAATACTATACCAAACCAGACGAATGGCTTCAAATGGTAAAAAACAGCATGCAGGATGTAGTTCCTTATTTTGATTCAGATCGAATGGCATATCAGTATTATGAAAAATTCTATAACTATAAGAAAATAGGCTAGCCCGCCTAGAATATTGTCAATTATAAAGCCGGTAAATCCGGCTTTATTTTTTTAAGGGGAGATATTGTTGATTGTGGCAAATAAGTACACAAAGAAGGAATTTTTTCCGCTAAAAATTCATTAAATTTAGTGTAATAGAGTTTTTTGAGTATATTCATATCTAATTATAAATTGCGTTAGTTTCTCGCAATATTTTTCATATTTTTATTTTAAGGTTTTGCAATAGGAGAGCATGAGAAAACACAAAGTGTTAATGCTAGGGTGGGAGTATCCCCCTTTCATAAATGGAGGTCTTGGAGTAGCCTGCGCTGGTCTTTGTAACAGTTTATCAAAACATGTTGAAATCACCTTGATTTTACCTAAGTCTGTCGGTGAAAATTCAAATGGGAATCAGCATATTCTTGGCTTGAATCAACTGAAAGAAGTTTTCTTTGAAAAGGTGATTGAGGAAGGGGCCAGTCTGGAAATCCAGGAAACATATCGCGTGAATGTCGAGCTGGATCCTTACTACACAGAATTAGTCGAGGCAAAAAAAAGAAAGCTTTCCAAAACAGAGATTAGTAAAATCAAAAAGAGGCAGAGACTACATCTTCAGGAAAAATTTAACTTCGAAAATCTGTATGGAAACGATGTTATTCAGAAGGTTATTTATTATGCAGAAATTGTAAAAAAAATATCTGAAGACATCGCGTTTGATATAATCCACGCGCACGACTGGATGACATTTCTGGCAGGTGTTGAATTGAAGAAAATTTCGGGTAAGCCTCTGGTGTTGCACGTCCACTCACTAGATTATGACAGGGCGGGCAGCGAAAGCCGAGGGTGGATATATGATGTTGAAAGAAGGGCACTGCATGAGGCGGACTTAATTATTCCGGTTAGCAATTATACAGGTAGCATTTTAACCAGTCACTACGGGATAAGCAATAGAAAAATTGTCACCGTTTACAATGGCCTTGAGCAAGAGGAGCCCTTCCGCAAGGAGAAAACATTCCCGGAAAAAATGGTACTTTTCATTGGGAGATTGACGGGACAGAAGGGCCCCGAGTACTTTCTCGATGTTGCCACAAAAATTTATAAAAAATATAAAAAGGTTAGGTTTGTTATAGCCGGTACAGGGGAAAGACTAGGCAATTTGCTGGAGGACGGTGCTTATCGGCAAATTGGCAACAGAGTTCATTTCACGGGCTTTATTGACCGTGAAAAAATCCGGGAACTATTGTCAATGGCGGATGTTTATTGTATGCCCTCGGTTTCTGAACCCTTTGGTTTGACAGCTCTGGAGGCAGCAAATTTTAATGTTCCTACAGTGCTTTCAGAGCGATCAGGTGTAGCGGAGGTGTTAAAGGGTTCGCTGAAAGCAGACTTTTGGGATATCGACCTTATGGTAAACCATATTTTGGAGCTTTTATCAAACCAAAAAACGAGGGATAGGGTAATTAATAGTAACCGGAAAGATCTGCAAAAACTCACTTGGGACCATGCCGCAAAGGCGGTTTTGAAAGCTTACGACGAGATGTTTGTAAATAATTAGTTCTGCACCAAAATCTACCAAAAAATGACCAAAATTTTGTTAATGCTAAAGACCCATCAGCCTCATCGAATAAATGAGCTCTCTTTTTTTGATCTTGGAAAAGACAAACCATATTTTAATGAAGGTTTAAATAAGCTTGTTATTGACAGGGTCTCCGACAATAGCTATTTACCCACGAATCGACTGTTGAAAAGGTTGCTACAAAAGTCGGAAGGAAAGTTTAAGATCTCTCTTTCTATAAGTGGAACTACCATAGATCAGCTTGAAAGATACCGCCCGGACGTCCTGGCATCTTTTGTCGACCTCGTAAAAACAGGGCAAGTGGAAATATTGGGCGAAACCTATCATCATTCGCTCGCATATTTTTATTCTAAAGAAGAATTCGTTGACCAGGTGAAGCTTCATCGCGAAAAAATAGCTTCCCTCTTCGATGTTTATCCTGTAACATTTGTAAATACTGAGTTCACTTACAATAATGAATTGGCTTATGATACACATAATCTTGGCTATTGGGGAATTCTAGCTGAAGGAGTTGATTGGGTGCTGGGAGATCGCGGTCCGGATCAGATATTTTTTGCAAATAGCCTGGACATGAATGTTTTCTTTAGAAACCATGGGCTTTCAAATGATATTGGGTACAGGTTTTCTGATGAAACCTGGAAGCATTTTCCGCTGGATGATAAGACTTACTATCAATGGCTGTTGAAGTCAAAGGGAGATATCATCAATCTTTTTATGGATTATGAAACCTTTGGCGAACACCATAAAGAAAAGACCGGGATATTGGTTTTTCTGGAGAGGCTTATCAAAAAAATTGTCAACAGCAGAAAACTTCAATTTAGCAGATTTCAGGACGAGGTAGCTAAGTCATCCGTACTTGAGAGAATCAATATTCCGCAAACGATATCATGGGCAGATCATGAAAAAGACCTTTCTGCATGGCGAGGAAATTCCATGCAGTTTGAATCGCTGATAAAGGTGTATGAGCTGGAGGAAAAGGTAAAAATGCTTGACCAGCCCAGGTTGACTTCCATTTGGAGAAACCTACAGGTATCCGACCATTTCTACTACATGAGCACGAAAGGGCTGACAGATGGGGAAGTACACAACTATTTTAGTCCTTTCCATAGCCCGCATGATGCATATAGACATTATATGAATGTCCTTTCAGATTTCGAAATAATGGTTGACCGGTCGATCCAGGGTGAAAAAGTTTATTAGTCCCTACTCTGTCAAGTTTAAAATGCAATGAACATAAATGGTAAGCTGAAAAAGGATTAGTCTACCTTTTTTAATACCAAAGCGGTTCTGTTCGGAAGGTAAATACTCAGCCTGTCTTCTTCAATGGTATGATGCTCAACCGTACTGTCAATCCTTCCGTGTCCGCCAAACTCTAGCTCATCTGAGTTTAGTATAATTTTATATTTCCCTTTTCCAATGGCCGGAAACGTATAGTCTGGAATGGAGTGTGACGGATGAAAATTGATTGCAAAAATCAAGTTTGCCCGTTCATAGATCAAGGATTTATTTTGGTCGTCCATGTTTAATTGCCTGCCTTGAAATGAAGGCAGTACCTGATATTCATTCAGCAGGCCTATCATGGCTTTATCGAATGCCAAAAGGTATTTGTACTTTAGGTTTTCGCTATCGGCCAGTGACCATTGCCTTCTCGTGTATTTATAACTCCAGTTGTTTCCCTCACGCGGAAAATCCACCCATTCCGGATGCCCAAATTCATTGCCAATAAAATTTAAATAGGCCTCACCGCCTAGTGAAGCAGTAAAGATCCGGATTAATTTGTGCAAGGCGATTCCTCTGTCGATGATCAGGTTGTCGTCATGTACCTGCATATGAAAGTACATTTCTTTGTCCATGAGCCAAAAGGCAATTGTTTTATCACCGACTATGGCCTGGTCATGAGATTCTGCATATGCCACCGTTTTTTCTTTCCACCGGCGGTTGGTCATTACGCTCCATAATTCGTGGATATTCCAGTCCTCATCCTTCTTTTCTTTCAGATATTTTATCCAAAAGTCAGGTATGCCCATGCCCAAACGAAAATCAAACCCAACGCCTCCGTCTTCTACTTGTCGACATAAGCCAGGCATACCGCTCATATCTTCGGCTATGGAGATGGCATCTTTCTTCACCCGGTGTATCAAAACATTGGCCAACTGTAAAAAAGTCAATGCATCCCAATCAACATCTTTAACAAAATACTTGTCATAATGGTCAAATTGCGTGAAGTCGCCGTGATGGAAATACATCATCGAGGTGATTCCGTCAAACCGAAAGCCGTCAATATGGTATTCCTCGATCCAAAATTTCACATTTGACAAGAGAAATTGGAGCACTTCCTGTTTTCCGTAGTTAAATAATTTTGAGTCCCAAGTAGAATGATACCCTTTTCCACCTGCGTGAAAATACTGATCTTCTGAACCATCAAAATCATTGATGCCTTCCGAAATATTTTTGACGGAATGCGAATGAACCAAATCTATGATGACCGCCATCCCCAATTTATGGGCTTCATTGACCAGCTCCTTTAACTCGGTGGGAGTGCCAAACCTGCTGGAGACAGCAAAAAAATTGGAAACGTGATAGCCAAAGGAACCGTAGTAGGGATGTTCCTGGATCGCCATCAATTGAACGGTGTTGTATCCAAGCTCTTTTATCCTCGGCAGTACATTGTTTTTAAACTCTATAAAAGAACCTACCTTCTCCGCTTCCTGGGCCAGGCCTACATGGCCTTCATAGATTATTGGGGAATGTTTGACTTTTGTTAAATTAAATTTTTGGTCGGTCCATTTAAATCCATCGTCCCTGCTCCAAACAATGCCTGAAAAATCGTGTGTTTTTTCGTCCTGTTCAGTGCGGAAAATAAAAGCCGGGATTCTATCTCTTGCATTTTTATCAGAGACCACATGAACTTTGACTTTGGTGTAAAGTGGTAGTTCGTCTTTAGCAAGCGTTATCCCCCAAACTCCATTCTCACCCTTTGTTAATGGATGAGCTTCTCTGTTCCAGTTATTAAAATCCCCTATTAGAAACAAGCCTCTCGCGTTTGGAGCCCACTCCCTGTATATCCACTTCTGTACTTTCGAGTCGTAATTTAACCCGAGGTAGTTGTAGGCGTCGGCAAACTTTTCCAGGCTACCTAACTCTTTTTCCAGTGATCTAAGTCGATGATTAAATCGATTTATTCGATCGGCGATTTCTTCGGTATAAGGTTCGAGCCAGGGATCATCGACTACTAGTTGAGGGGTTTCTTTCATTTTCCGGTTATTTTATGAAAAATTAAAATAGTTTACCGGATTTAAAAAGGAGGAGGAAAATTAAATGTTTATAAAATAAAAAAGAGGGACTTGAGGTCCCCCCTTTTCAACATCAACCAAACAACCAAAAAATATTTTATTAACGTTAAATCCTTTGTCTAACAATTGTCTTTACAACAATGAAGTGCTAAGTAAAAAACTTTTTTCTCAATAATCAAAATAAAATTGAAAAATATAAAAGTGTAGACAATGTTAAGTGAGTGACTTTTAAAGACTTATTGCAGCCTTTATGGCTTGGAAATATAATTATTTAGAGATTGGGTGGTAATCAGGAAAGAAGCAACTATGGAAAGAGCAAAAAAAAGATCGGGTGGAATTCCACCCGATCACTGCTATTATATCACTCTTCAACTATACTTTCTGTTTTTAGAAATTAGCTTCCGCTAATATTTCACCATCCTGAATAACTTCGAATTTTAAGTCTTTAACGGCAATTTTTGATAAATCATATGACCTTGAAAAACTTTTGTCAAAAGAGATGTAGTCGCCATATACTAACTCGCCTGATTTTGAGTAAATGTTTACAAGCACTGGCTTTACAAGTTCACCAGTCACTTTAACGGTAAATTTTCCTTCTGTTTCTTCCGCTACTGAAGCTTTTACCTGAGTTGTTGCTTCTTCGACAAAGCTAACTATCTCGGTCACTACCTTCTGATCATCGATGATTTCGAACTCATATTTCGCTTTTGGTAGTTTTGAAAGGTCGTATGATTTTACAAATGATGAAGGATGCTTAATTGTTTCTGAGTAAACTGTTTTTCCGTATTGATCGTAGATGTTTACTCTTACTTTTGCATCACCTTTGCTAAGATAAGTTAGTTCTACTTTCTCATCTTTCTTTTCTACACTGACATCTTTAACTTCTCGACCAGTGGCTGCGAATGTAGCTGTACTTAATGCTATACAAAGTACGATTGCTGTTAATGTGAATTTTTTCATTTTCCAAAATTGTTTAAGTGTTGTTGTTTTTGTTTTTAATCTCAATGCAAATATACGGCAGCTTATTTGATAGGTTTGCAATAAAATGGGGGATCTCTATTACACTTTAGTGAAAAGCTACCCGTTTTTTGAAATATTTAAAAACTAAGGGGCTTCGCGGAACGATTTTAATATTAATTGTCTTTTTTACACTTAAAGCTGTGATTTTGGCAAATCCTTCGGCGACGATTTAATAAATCCTTAATAGTGTCCCCCGTTTTTCTTCACAAACCAATCAAAACCTTACATGAAACCAACATTTTTTAAATGAAAAAAATTCAAATAAATCGATTATTCATTGGTGTTATCTGATGAAATAGCGGAAAAATTTAACAATTGATCAATGAAAAGGTTGGTTTTATAAAAATTAGAAAATAGGTGAAATAAGAAAGCCTCGCTTTCATTGCGAGGCTTTGGCGGGTGGAAGACCGGACTCGAACCGGCGACCTCCTGAACCACAATCAGGCGTTCTAACCAACTGAACTACATCCACCATTTAAATGGGAGTGCAAAGGTATACGATAACTATAAATTTGCAAAGAGCAAATTTGTATTTTTATTTAGCGTCGGTTAAAGAAAAGCCGCATTCCTTTCACTGTTTCATCAAACCTGCCATTTTCATATACCAGGTGACCGGAAACTATGGTATGGGTAACCCTCGAATGAAATAACTCACCTTCAAAAGGCGACCATCCACACTTTGATAAAATTGATTCCCCTATTACAGTCCAGGGGTCATTTGGGTCTACAATTACAAGATCTGCGTAATAGCCCTCCCTGATAAACCCACGCCTATCAATTTCAAACAGCCTGGCCGGATTGTGGCACATCTTCTCCACAGTAGATGTAATGGGAAAAATATTATTCCGGTGAAATTCCATCATAGCTACCAGACTATGTTGAACCAGCGGTCCACCCGAAGGTGCATTGATGTAGTTCTTTTGCTTTTCTTCCAGGGTGTGAGGAGCATGGTCAGTAGCGATGACATCTATTTTATTGGTATGGATAGCATCCAGCAGCGCCGCTTTATCCGATGCGTTTTTAACTGCGGGATTCCATTTAATCAATGTGCCCTTTTCGAGATAATCATTTTTATCAAACCACAAATGATGAATGCAAGCTTCCGCAGTAATATGCTTTTCCGATAATGGTTTGTCCTCAAAAAGTGCGAGTTCCTTTTCCGTTGAAATATGGAGGATGTGCAGCCTTGTCCCATGTTTTTTTGCTAACGACACTGCCAGCGAAGATGATTTGTAGCACGCCTCTTCGTTTCTGATTTCAGGGTGATAAATTACCGGGATGTCATCACCATATTTTTCTTTAAAAATCGCAAGGTTTCTTTTTATGGTAGCCTCATCTTCACAATGGGTAGCAATCAACATGTCTGATCTTGAGAAGATATTTTCCAATGTCTTTTCATTATCAACCAGCATATTGCCAGTACTCGAGCCCATAAATACCTTGACACCACAGACGTTCTTTTTGTCAACTTTTAAAACTTCTTCAATATTTTCGTTGTTGGCGCCCAAGTAAAATGAATAGTTAGCAAGGGACTGTTCTGCTGCGATTTTGTATTTGTCTTCAAGTAATTCAATGGTAACAGTATTTGGGACTGTATTTGGCATTTCCATGTAGGAAGTAATACCCCCGGCAACAGCCGCCTTTGCCTCCGTATAGATTTCTGCCTTGTGTGTCAGTCCAGGTTCACGGAAATGCACCTGATCGTCAATGGCACCGGGTAATAAATAATTTCCATTTGCTTCTATCACCTTATGATTTGGACGGGGAGTAATAGCTGTAGCTATTTTTGTGATTAATCCCTTTTCCACTAACAGGTCGCTCTCAAATATTCGTCCTTCGTTAACTATCTTTGCATTTTTAATGAGAATAGAAGACATAATTATATTTTTAAATTAATTTTTGGACTATGGCAGATAAAATAGAGCAGTTTTCAGATTTTAAATTGAATAAGCAACTGCTTTCTGCAATTTCCGAGGCAGGATTTATAAATCCAACTCCAATTCAAAAAAAGGCAATTCCTTTAATTCTTGCTGGTCATGATGTGCTGGGAATCGCTCAGACGGGTACAGGCAAAACGGCAGCATTTGTCCTTCCACTGTTGATGAAATTAAAGTATGCCCAGGGAAATTTTCCACGAGCGTTGATTTTGGCACCGACCCGGGAACTGGTTATCCAGATCAATGATTCAATCAACTCGCTTTCAACTTACCTTGACGTAAGACATACAGCCATTTATGGTGGAGTTGGTGAGAAGCTGCAGATTGAGATATTAGCATCGGGGATTGATATTCTGGTGGCAACACCGGGAAGATTTCTCGATCTTTATCGGAAGAATGCCATTACTACGAAGGAAATCAAAACCCTTATACTGGATGAAGCCGATAAAATGATGGACATGGGTTTTATGCCACAGATAAGGAGTATTTTGGAAAAAATACCCGTCAAAAGACAAAACCTGTTATTTTCGGCCACCTTCCCGCCGAATGTAGAAAATCTAAGCCATGAGTTTTTAGAATTTCCGGAAAGGGTGGAAGTAGCTCCCCAGGCTAGCACATCGAAAACCATTGAACAATATTATTTCCAGGTTCCCAATTTCAAAACAAAGGTTTATCTGCTTCAGCATTTGTTACAAAATGAGGATTTCAAAAAGGTGATCATATTTACCCGCACAAAAGAATCAGCTAATAACCTTTACAAATTTATCGAGCGGAAGGTGGAAGGAGGCGCACGGGTCATCCATAGCAATAAATCCCAACAAACCCGAATGAATGCCATTGAGCAGTTTCGCGCCGGAGAGGTTAGGGCGCTCGTCACGACGGATGTTACCGCCCGTGGCCATGACATTGAGAATGTAAGCCATGTCATTAATTTTGAAATCCCACTGGTATACGAAGATTATGTCCACAGAATAGGGCGAACCGGGAGAGCAGAAAAAACCGGAATAGCTTTCACCTTTGCCAATCCCGCCGAAGAAGCACATTTGAGGAGAATTGAAAAGGTTATTCAGGAGGAAATACCGCTACAGCAATTCCCTCACGACTGCCAAATTTTTCCTACTGACAGGGAAGAATCGATTCAGATTGCACGCGAAATTGACAAATTAAAACGTGCCGAAAACCCCGATTTCAAAGGAGCTTTTCATGAAAAGAAGGTAAAGTTCAAGGCATCGAAAAAAAGGTCAGCCCAACGAAACCAGAAAAAGCGTACAAAGAAGAAATAGTCGAGGCACCAAAATTTTCTGTAATAAAACATTTCTTTCTACAAAAAAATTATTTTTGTGAATCTTTTTTTAAGTCCATAAACAAGCAGCATAAATGAATATTGAATTGAACCTGGGAGGGGAGTTCATTGCCAGGCATATTGGCCCGGATGAAAATGAACAAAATGAAATGCTTCAGGCAATCGGAGCAGATGGTATAGATCAATTAATTGACCAAACTATTCCTAAGAACATCCACCTAAAAAAGCATCTAAATTTACCTGAACCCAAATCGGAACAGGAATTTCTAAGCTCTTTTAAACAAAAAATAAGCAAGAATAAAGTATTCACTTCTTTCATTGGTCAGGGGTACTATGGGTGTAAAGTGCCAGCGGTGATCCAGCGAAATATTTTGGAAAATCCGGGGTGGTATACTGCTTATACACCTTATCAGGCGGAAATTGCGCAAGGTCGTTTAGAGGCTTTGATCAATTTTCAAACGATGATCACCGACCTGACCGGAATGGAGCTGGCTAATGCATCCTTGCTGGACGAAGGAACGGCTGCTGCCGAAGCAATGTCCATGCTTTTTCACGCCAGAAAAGCTGATAAAAAATCCGCTACAAAATTCCTGGTAGACAAACATATATTTGCCCAAACTATTGATGTGTTGATCACCCGCTCGAAGCCAATGGGGATCGAACTCATTGTAAAAGAAATAGAATCCACTGATCTTAAAAACGAAGAGATTTTTGGTTTGTTGATCCAATATCCCGACAGCAATGGGGAAGTCAGGGATATTTCTGAGATCCTTACGACTGCACATGAAAATGGTGTACGCACCACAGTAGCGGCCGATTTGATGAGTCTTGTACTTCTAAGGGCGCCCGGCTATATGGGGGCTGATGTGGTGGTTGGAACGTCACAAAGATTTGGCGTGCCAATGGGCTTTGGTGGACCGCATGCCGCCTATTTCGCGGCAAAAGACGAATTCAAAAGACAAATTCCCGGCAGGATCATAGGTGTGTCTGTAGACAGACATGGCAATAGTGCTTACCGGATGGCCCTGCAAACCAGGGAACAACACATTAAAAGGGAGCGAGCGACATCCAACATTTGCACCTCACAAGTACTTCTAGCCGTCATGGCTGGAATGTATGCGGTGTATCATGGATCGGAAGGCCTGAAAAAGATTGCAGCGCGGATTAATTACCTTGCTCAGGAATTGGAAAAAGCATTGTCTGCCATTGGTTTTAAGCAACAAAACGCGGCCTATTTTGATACCCTGAAAATCGAATCCAACGGGCTATCTACAACGATCAGGGAAATTGCCGAGAATGAAGGAATGAATTTCTGGTATCATAGCGACGGTACGATTGGAATTTCAATAGATGAAACCCACGGAGTCGGGGAAATTGAGAAGATTGTTTCCATTTTCTCAAAGGTAAAAAATGTGGAGAGTACAAAAATTAACTGGTCGGGCCAATGGAGTTCTAATTTCCCTGCTGCACTCAACCGGCAGTCCAACATATTGGAACACCCGGTATTTAACACCCATCATTCGGAGCACGAAATGCTCCGGTATATGAAAAAGCTGGAAAACAAAGATCTTTCATTGGTACATTCTATGATTTCATTGGGCAGTTGTACCATGAAATTAAATGCCACTTCGGAGATGATCCCAATCACCTGGGAGGGAATTAGTCAGATGCATCCCTTTGCACCGGAAGACCAGACACAAGGATTTTTGGAAGTGATAAAGGAACTGGAAAGCTGGCTGTCTGAAATCACCGGATTTGCCGCTACTTCCCTCCAGCCAAATTCCGGAGCTCAGGGTGAATATACGGGACTAATGGTTATCAAAAAACATTTGGAGTCAAAAGGGGAGCCACATCGAAATGTTACTTTGATTCCTTCCTCGGCGCATGGTACTAATCCTGCATCGGCAGTAATGGCCGGGATGAAAGTGGTCATCGTGAAGTGTGACGATAATGGAAACATAGACGTGGACGACTTGATTGAAAAAGCAGAAGCACATAAATCAGACCTGGCCGCGCTGATGGTAACTTACCCATCTACCCATGGTGTATTCGAAGAGAGGATTATTGAAATATGTGATATCGTTCACCGGCATGGTGGACAGGTGTACATGGATGGCGCCAATATGAATGCGCAAGTTGGTCTGACCAGCCCGGCGAACATCGGCGCGGATGTTTGCCATCTAAACCTTCACAAAACATTTTGCATTCCTCACGGAGGGGGTGGGCCGGGAGTAGGCCCGATCTGCGTAGCGGAGCACCTAAAAGAATTCTTACCCGGTAATCCTTACAGAAATTCAGGCGGTAGTGAGGCGGTGCACGCCGTGTCAGCAGCGCCCTGGGGTAGCGCCGGTATTTTGGCAATCTCTTATGCCTACATCGCGATGATGGGGCCTGAGGGATTGAAGAAGGCCACTCAGGCTGCTATATTAAACGCCAATTATGTTCTTCAGAAATTGAGTGGAAATTATGACGTTTTGTATGTCGGAAAACATGGTAGATGTGCACATGAGATGATCATTGATTGCAGGCCATTTAAAAAAGCCGGGGTAGAAGTAGAAGATATTGCGAAGAGGCTCATGGACTACGGCTATCACGCCCCCACGGTTTCTTTTCCGGTACCAGGAACTATGATGATCGAGCCTACCGAAAGCGAAACAAAAGAAGAGCTTGATCGGTTTTGTGAAGCGCTGCTATCCATTCGGGAAGAAATCAGGGAAATAGAGAACGGGCTTTTCGATCAGGAGAATAATTTGCTGAAAAACGCTCCACACACGCAGCAGGTGGCTATTTCCGCAAATTGGAACTATCCATATTCCAGGGAGAAGGCTGTATTTCCATTAAGCTACGTAAGTGATCACAAATTCTGGCCGTCGGTTGGAAGGATTGATGCTGCTTATGGAGACAGGAATCTTTTCTGTTCCTGCATTCCAGTGGAGCAGTTCCTCGAAGAAGTAGACACTGTTTCTTAAACAATACTAAAAAGGATAGCCGATGGATATGTTTAAAATGATATTTTCCCTTCTCCATTGGGAATTGAAGAAATCAATATCATTCCATCGGTTGTCCTCTTCCAAATAAGGCTTTCGCAGGGGAAAGGCCCAGTCAAACCTAAGGACAATTATATCCATGTCTACGCGAAAACCATAGCCTACGCCCACAGCCAAATCCTTCAGGAATTTATCCGCTGTGAATACACCTCCGGGCCGGTCAGGGTCATCGTTAATCAGCCAAATGTTTCCTGCATCAATAAACAAGGCACCCTTCAGGTACCTGACAATGGGGAACCGGTATTCCACATTCGCTTCAAACCGGATGTCACCTGATTGGTCAACCAGAAAAAAAGACGATGTATCCGAAGGATAGTAGCTGCCTGGCCCTATCGACCTGGCCCTGAAAGCCCTGATGCTGTTGGAACCTCCGGAAAAAAACTGCCTCACATACGGTAAAACCGACGAATTAGAATACGGCAAGCCTATCGACGCTATTACCCGGGTGGCGATCACATCGTTTTTCGAAGCAAGCAACTGATACCTGAATTCATTTTTAAGACGAACAAATTGAGAATAGGGGACACCCAAAAAGGACTTTGGATCGTTTTTGTCGGGAGGCCTCCCGGTAAGGCGCCCGAACATGCTGAGGGTATTTCCCGCAAATTCTATTCCTCCTGAATACACAAAATGCTTTTCCCTCAGGGCGTTGTAGGTAAAATTGTAGGTGGCGCCAAGGATGAATTGATCTTCCAGGCTTCGTCTTACAGATGGATTTTCGTTCAGGTAAGCATTGAACTCCGGGGATGTCTTTAACAGGTTATTGATACTCACATCAAAGGGGAGCAACTCATGGATAATCTTTGGCCGTTTTATCCATGTGTATTTGTAAGAACCGCTCAGCGTGAAGAATTTGTATAGATCCACTCGATTGTAGTAGCCCACACCTCCTGTGATTCGCGAGCTTCCCAAGTATTTTTTTGTTGCTTTATTTTGTTTAAAAGGCACGATTCTGGGGATGATCAGGCTTGTTTCCGATGACAATTCCAGCGAGGTGGTCCCAAAATCATTATTAGTGACCTGCCATTCATAGCCTGCATTCACGTTGGTGGTGAGGATTTCAGATCCTCCCAGGATATTGCGGTTCAAGAAACTCAAGCGAATACCCGGACCAAAAAAGTTGTTTGTTTTTGTGACAGTATTTACCTCTGCACTCAGAGAATACTTTTTATAAGGTGATAGCAGGATGTTGGCATCGAGCGTATTCGACGAATCATTTTCATTGATATACTGGATATTGGCATATTTAAAATTCCCCAGTGCCATCAGGTAATTGATCGTTCGGTGGTGGATGGCACCGTTATAAAGCCGGTTTTCGCTTAGAAAAACTTCGTCCAGCACTATTTCCGGCCTGATACCATGGCTTTTCGAAATGTAATAGTAGTTCCCTATTCGTGTTGTATCTCTTTTTTCGTCACTTTGAAGTTGGAAATCATCTGTAATATACACACTGGATATCTGGTATTGGCTTTGCGCCTGAGGCGGGATGTTAGGCTTCACTTTTAATGTGAGGTCCACTTTATATTTTGAATTGGTGGTGTCTGCCCGGTAATACAGGTAATCAGGATTAAAATGGTAGTAGCCAAGGTTTTGAACCTCGTCAGAAAGACGTCCCCGTTCTATTTTTAATTGATCTAAGTCATAACGGTCGCCTTCGTTTATCAGGGAAGATTCCCTTTGTCGGCGTAGTGCAATGCCGATGGAAGTAGAGTCCGCCGGCATGATCAGTGTGTCGATCAGATGGGCATGGCCGGGATAGACATAATATCGGATACCCGTGGTTTTTTTTGTCTGCTTTATTTCATAATCCACACGGGCCTCAAAAAATCCGCGGTGAAATAGATGATTTGAAATCCTTTCGGCGGTATTTTTAGGGATGTCTGCATCGAAAAGCACCGGTGGTTTTCCTATTTTATTTTTCAGCCAATGACCTAATCCTCTTTCCTTTTTTGGCTTTTTGATAGAATTATACAGGCTTAGTCCCGGGCGCATCCAGAGCAGTTTTCCATTAGGGTCCGGCCTGATTAGCCCATCATCGGATCGTTTGATTTCTTTTTCTTTTTTGTAGGAAAAATCAGAAACATAAACCAACTCCGCACCGGTATAGAGGCTTGAGCCTTTTGGGATTTTTTTTAACCCGGTGCAGGAATAAATCAGGCAAAGAAAACCTGCGAAGAGGAAGATGAAATAAAATCTTGACGGGCGATAGATCATTCTTCTGTTTTGATTTTGGGCTCTTCTGGCTTAGCGGCGTCCCTGTTTTGACCAGAATTTTTTGGGTCAAATTCCTTGATAAAAATAAAGGCTATTCCTGAATTTTGTATTTCGCCGTCAAAAAGATCGTAGGCATTTTCCCTAAAAGCCTTGATTTTATAGTTGCCCGATTCAGTGATGTCATAAAGAACGGAGTATTCAAAGTTTGTAGCCTTTCCCGGATTGCTGGTTTGCTGTGTGTTGCTGTTGTCGAGGTTGATAGAGCTTTCTACCTCCACTGTCACTCGCTCATTAAAAAGTTTTTTGGATACCTGTAGGTCCAGGTCTGTCCTGGTTTCTGATTTGCCTGTCGAGTGATTTTCGTAGGTATTAACCCCCACATTAAAGTCCACAAATTTTATATACTGGTTAGTGATGTTATTGAGCTGCTGGGTGAGGATGCCATTCACACTGTTTCTCGCGGCAGATGTAGCAAAATTATTCGAAGACCCTCCGACGGTAGATCCAGGAGCATCTGCCAGAAAGCTGCCCGTTACCAGCAGGGCAAACACCTGTTTGTTCCTTTCTGCTTCGTTTTCAGGTTGGTTAAGCTGTTCGAGTTTATTGGCGATGAGCATGTAGCTGTTGCTATGTTCTTCTTTGAGATCCAACAAAAACCTCAGTTCGGGATTGTTTAATGTTCCTGTTATTTTAAGAATGACATTATAGTCCAGGCGTTGATTATAGCGGCTACCTTCCGCTCCGCCGGTTTCACTTGCTACCAGTGCGGCGGAATTGGTTTTAATGCTATGGCTTGCCGAAATGTCGATCCCACCATCGAGCATTTCCCCTGACCAGATGATCTTGCTTTTTGGCACCAGGTCAAAGCGCTTTTTAACCAAACCATAAAATGAAAGCTCATAGAAGCCTCCTGTGGTTTCGATCACTCCAGTGAAAATGGGGGTGTTACCTGTAACTTGTTTCACCTGAAGTTGACCATCGAGATTGAATTTTGCAAGGTCACCGGATTTTGGGTCGGTGATCAAGGTGAAAGAGGCTTTCTTGTCAATGTTTAGCAATACAGATATTGAATATGCGCCGAGGAGGTTGGTCAGGCTGTCAGAGGAAAAGAAGCCTTCGTTGCTCTCTTTCAGTTCCTCGTCATTCCAAACCACTATTCCCTGATCGGTAATTAATTCAAGATCCTGACCCGGGAAAATATAAGTTAGGTCTGTAGATGGCTCTATTTTTATACTTGAATTTAAAATCGGCTTTTTACTGTTTCCCGTCAATTTAAAGGAGCTGGTTGCTACCAGATTGCCATGAAACACCTCATTTTCCTTGATGGTATTGTTCATAAACGTGAAGCGGTCACTGTTGACATTGAGATTGTAATTCAATATCGGGTATTGGCTGTAATTGATGCTCCCATCTATCGATAGAGTATTATTTTTTTGGTCGAATAGCTTCACGTTTTCAAATACAGCATTGAAGTTCTTGAAAGATAGTTTTCCGTCAGGAAGGGTATATTTAGTGAGCAGGAGGTCATTTTGAAATGAAATACTGCGGAAGCTAATATCACCTGATGCAAAAAAACTCTTCCTGCTACCGGTAAATTTAGCGTCACCCACGATTTCTCCGTCGATTTCCGAAATACTCGGTATAAATGTCTCAAAATATTTCATTTGTTTCCAGTTGACAATCAGGTCGACGTCAAAGGAATAGTCATCTATGGTGTCTTTGTAAAGTCCTCTTAATCTAAATTCATTTTTTTGATACTTCGACATGAACCCAAAATTGTATTGGTTTTGATTTTCTTTGGCCGCAAAAATCTGAAAGGTGCCCAGGTCATTTGTTTTGTAAGCTAAACTGTCAAAGTTAAAATCCGCCTCAAACAGAAATGGGCTTTCCAGTTGAAATAAAAAGCTGCCGTTTACTATTCCGTCAAGGGCAATCAGGGAATCAGAGTGGCTGATTAGCCCGGTGAAATTATCCAGGTTAAAATCCTCAAAGTTGAGAATAAACTGCTTCTCGTTGGAATTGAAGGTGATTTTCTGATTCTCTTTGCTAAAGGAAATCTCGCTATTGACACTGTCTTTCAGGGCCAGGTATTTATTGCCCTGGCGCTTCCACTCCGCATAGTTCCACAATAAACTTTCATTCGGAAAGTACAAGGCAATATTTTCTTTTGAATAGATAAATTGATTGGTCAAATGGTATTGGGCGTGGCCAGCGCTATCGTACTTGTTGACATCCAGCAGGACTGTGTCTTGTTTAAACTGACCATTCACAGCCAAGTGATCTATTTTTAAAGAATCATACGCAATCTGGCGGATCGTAAATGCTGCCACCAGACTGTCCTGATCAGCATTCATCGTTAGCTCTGCCTGTTTTAAATCAACGCCACTTATACGCATTCCAGGTATGATGATCTCGCCGGTCAACCGATCATGTGTTCCATTGTAATGCCCTTCAAAATTACTGATTTCAAGGCACTCCACCTTAGCCGCAAATGCATCGATGAGCAGTTCGGTCTCCAAAAACTGTAAATTGAAATCAATGTGCTTGTCGCTAAAATCATGGGTGCTATCAATTCCATAAATGTGTCGGGAAAATTGTCTGTTCAAGATTTGACGAAATTCGTCCGGCGAGGTATTTCCCTTAAGGTATCCATTTATCACGTGGGAGTTGATCTTAAAGTCCATTTCCGATTTATTCATCTGACTTGAAAAATGAATATTGCCGAGATGGTGTGGAACAGAGTCCCTTAGCACCAGTAGTTGCAGAATGTCCGTTTTTCCATCGAAGCCCTTATAGGGCGCATATTCATATTCTCCCCTGATGTCTGACCGAACGATGTAGCTCGTGTTAAGCCCAAGAAGGTCATTGAGGGAAATCTGGCGAATGCTCAACTGATAGTCCAGGTTTTGTACAGAATCGACCTCTTGATAATTGCCTTTCAAATGAAAAGTGGCTTTGGGGTCATCGGAGTTTATTTCAAAGTGTGAGAGCCTCTGATAATCGATCAGAAAGCTAATGTTTGAATAGGGGAGATCGTTAATGGTCATTTTCGAGATGTTGCCTTTGATGGAAGCCTCCTTGGCAGATAAATTTTCAGCATTGACCTCAAGCTGAAAATCGGAACTTCCAATCCATTTACTCTCTAATATTTTTCCAAGTTCAAGCTTTTCAACAGCGAGCAGAAGTGATGTACTGTCAGAAAATTGGGGGTTTACATTAAGCGCTCCGTTCAGTGACGCATTGCCATAGGACGTCCGAAGCTCGTAGTGCAGCTTGTGGAGGTTTCCATTTCCATTGCCCTTACCGGTGAATGACCAATGTGGAGGAAGGTATTTTTTAAAGGTGGGATCAGGGAGAAAAGCATTGACGAAGTTATCATCCCCTTCGACTTCCAGATCATTGACCTGATAAGCGAGGTTTTCGATGGTTGGCAGTCCTTTTATATCACCAGTAAAATCCATTCGGATACCCGGGGGCATATCGATGGATGCCTTTTTAAATGAAAGATTCTCCAATGCCCCCGTCAGCTCTACTGAAATTACTGCCGATTTATCTCTAAAATATTCAAGCCTTTCCCGGCCTTCAAAATAGGGGACAAAATAGAGCGCATCGTTCAGGTCAATCGTGGCGCTGGGAATATTTCCCTGCAACTCCAGCCTACCCAGGTCATCTGCAATGTCAAAGACATGAGGATAGTGCATTTCCAGGTCGCCAGTGAAATCCGTCTTTTCGGACGCTAGACGCAGATCATGGGCGTACATGCCCCCTGGGTCGATTCTACATTTGGCCTGTAGGTCCTTGATATGAATTTGATCTTTTTCCTTTCCCGATAGATGCAGGAGATTTGTGTTGATCAAAGAGTCAGAAAATAGCAAGTGGTCCGCATGGAAATCGATGGCATGAAAATTCATGTGTTGGTAGTCAAATCCGTCCAATTGAGGCTGACCAACCACGTCCATTTTGAACGCGCCGTTTTTCATCTTAACCTCATTGGCGCTGATGTACCAGCCTATCTGGCCGAACAGCGTGCCATAGTATTCTTCCGGAATTTTTCCGACGACAGACTCAGCAGGTGTATCGGATTGTTTTAAAAGAAAAATGGTGTGGGAATCTTTCACGTCAATTGAATTCACTATTATTTTTTGGCGGGATAGATCAACAACATTGGGTCTTAGTTTACCCTGAAGAACACTCGCACTGAGTTCAATAGAAGGATTTGAAAAATGAAAGAAAACGTTCTTTACGTTGATTTTGTCGAGCCGAATTAAAGGCAGTTTAACGCCTTCCTCAGATTCTGATGACGAAGAATCTACCGAGTAGGAAGCGAAAGAATAGTTGGTATTTTCGAGGGTTATATCAGGAATCGAAAAATCATTGTCAACCAAATCTAATTCTTCTATGTCTGCCTCAAAGTTACCCAGTTTCAGGTCATGGAATTGATGGCGCAGGCTATCGTGAAAATGGACGGTGTGATTTGATAATTGCACTTTGCCTATTTCAAATTTCCAGGAGTTACTGGCAGAACCGTCTTTTTCCTGTTTGGAGGTTAGGCTGTCCAGCAGGAATTGGAAATTAAAATCTTCTTCATTTTCTCTCCTAAAAACATTTCCCTTTACACCAGTCAGCTCCAAGCTGCTTACCCTGATGGTATTTTTCAGCAGAGCAAACATAGAAATATCGATCTTGCAATTATCGATAAAAAGGAGCGTGTCAGGCTGCTGATCTCCAATCAAAAGCTGGCTGAACGCAATTTTTTTAGGAAATGTGAGGTAAACCCTTTTTATCTGGATTTTAGCCCCGGTTTTTTCTTCCACCTTTTTAATAACACCTGCCACTATTTTTCGCTGGACAAAAGGAAGCTGGATGATGGTATAGGTAAGCATCAACAGGAGGAAAAAGCCTGCCAGGATTTTAATCAACCATCTGAGTAGTTTCCTGTGCATCATTTACTGCTAATCAAGAACGACTAAATATATACAAATTAAACTGCTATGAGGAAGTGTAATTATGGAGGGGCTTTTAAATATTATTGGGTAAACCTTAATCAGGGCAATTTTGCTCAAAGGACATAGGCAAGCGTCACAAAAAACACACGATTGGTAAGGCGCTTGCTGTAGACCACTTTCTGGAAATTGGTATTGCTAATGCCCAGGTCATAGCGGAGGTTCAGGCTGGTGCGGCTTTTGTATTTGTAGCCAATATCCAATACCGCAGAGAGGTCGTTCCTTCGGACGTTTTCCGTAATGTTATCATTTCCAAAAGCTGTGTTTTCAGAAGCTGCTACAAGAAAACTGTATTGTGGCCCGATGGCTACCGTAAAGTCTTCGGCAAAATAAACTTTAAAAAGAATCGGGATATTCAGGTAGTAATAATTCAGGCGAAAGTCTTTGTTCAGGTCCAGTGCAGCGCCCTGCTGTGCCAGGAATAATTCGGGCTGGAGGCTGGAATAGCTATTTAAAACGGCCTCGTAGTAAAATCCCAGGTGAAAGCCCAATGTGTTGTACATCCCGGCATTCTTACCACCCAGATCGTTGATGTTGATCCCGGCTTTTAGTCCAAGCTCGTCGGTGGATTTTGTTTCCTGGGCGAAAGAAGACAATGAAAAGCCCAAAAATGCGACCATTAGAGCGGAATTAACTTGTTTCATTTTCATTTTTCATGAATGTTTCAGATAATGAGCCGTCTGTCCTTTAACCTCAAATTTAATAATGAATAAACACCCTACAATCATTTACTGCGCTACCGGAAAATCTTTCCTGGAAGAAGCATCAATATCCATTAATTCAATTAGAAAAATATATCCAAAAATTGAAATTGTCTTATACACGGATGAAAAAGAATATGAGAATTTTCTAATAAATAAAATTGAGATAATAGAAAAACCATTTTTTGGCTTTAAAGACAAAATTAAATCAATTATCGATATTGACAGGGAATCCATTTTATTTCTGGATTGTGATACGTTTTTGATGGAGCCTATTGATGAACTATTCGAAATATTAGAAATGTTCGATATAGCGATGACTCACGCAATTTACAATTCACCATATCATCAAAGTGAATTATCAAACACCTTTCACGAATTGAATACTGGAGTAATAGCCATGAGAAAAACCGGAGAGGTTAAGCGTTTTCTGAACTTCTGGAGCACTCTGTACGAAGAACAGCTCGTTAAAGGTGAAAAATTGGCAGAATTAACTGATCAACCTTCGTTTAGATACTGCCTCTATCATTCTGCTATTAGGTTTTATGTTTTAAAGCCAGAATTTAATTTCCGATTTAATTTCGGAAGTTGTGCAAGCTCCAGGATAAAAATTCTGCATGGCAGAGATAAGAATATACTAAAGGTTGCCAAACTTGTGAGGAAAATGAATGAAGGGTTTGAACGGGGAAATTCTCATATGTGGTTTGTGAAAATTAAAAGATATTCAGTTTTTGTCGAAGCTCGTTTTTTAGTGAAAAGGCTAATTAGTCGATTAAAAATATAATGGAAACGATTTTCTTAAAACCATTTGGAGGCTTAGGGAACAGGATGTTAGCGATCAACTCTGCAATCATCTTAAAGGCGGATTTCAGGGTAAAAAACTTAATCGTTTTATGGGAGCGAAACAGTGAACTTTTTGCCAAATTCTCAGAGATCTTTGCAGAAAACACGGAATTCAAAGTAAAAGAATTAGATTCCTTTAGTCCCATAAAACCCCGCACCTATTTCCAACTATACAACAGCTTCCACCCAAGTCATTACAAATATCCATTATTCAACCAGTTTTTTGGGAGGGAAAGGAAGGTAGACAAAGTATTTTACAATCATCCCATTGGAAGTTTGGAACTAAAGAGGCAGGATATTGACGCTGCACACAAAGTGGCATTTATTGCTGCAAATAATGAATTTTATCTTGAAGAAACAGCGTTCCATTTGAAATTTGATTTAAGGAAAGATATATCTGACCGGACAAATTTGATCACTACCCATTTTGATCAAATGACTATAGGGGTTCACATCAGGAGAGGAGATGCACAATGGTCATTGACGAATAGCCCCGATGATGAATTTGTAAGAACGTTAAAACACCTGGCAAATCAAGGCCACAACTTTTATCTATCATCGGACGATGAGAATACGGAAAATTTTTTTCACACAATGTTTAGAGACTTCATGGTTCTTCCTTCCGTCAGGAGAAAGCAACGCAATAGAAACACCCGTGATGGAATCATCGATGCAGTTATCGACTTGGTTTGTTTGTCCAAAACAAATATAGTCTACGGGTCATATTTGAGTACTTTTGGTTACCTGGCCTCGCGCATTGGTAACATTAAATTCGAGACTGTAGGCAATGACGGTGTTTAAACCCATTATTAACATACGTGACAGGATTCACGACCGATATTTGATTTATAGATATTTAAATCCTTTTCTCTCAAAGAGTCAGAAACTTCCGTTAAATATCAACGATGCTGTGGCTGTTTTTAGCCAGCCAAGAAGTGGCTCTACCTGGCTAACCGAGCTTCTTTCAAATATTCCCCGAAGCTGCATCATTGATGAACCGCTGAGACGGGGAGGATATGTGCCCAGTGAACTCCCTTCGAAAGATGTTCGGAAAATATCCGAAATTGCGAAAATGAATTTCTTTTTCTCCCAACCAATAGCCGAAAATGAAGTTTGGAAAGACGCTTATGATGTTTTTGATAGAATGCTGAAGGGTCAACTTCCCTATCTTAATCTATACAGGGAATTTTCTTTGAAGAGACTGACTGATTCAAAATTGGTGTTGACTAAATTTTTATATGGAAGTCTCCTTATGCACTGGTTTGCAAGAAATTTTTCATCCAAAATGATATTGCTGGTAAGGCATCCTCTCGCCGTGATAGCTTCCCAGTTAAAACATCCCGGATTCAATTTTAAAATGCCCGTTGATGGTGTTGTTTTTAAGGGGTTTAGAAATGAAGAGATGTTTGACCGTTATGCAGAGATCATCCGCAGTATAGACTCGCCAGAAGAATACCTGACTTTTATGTGGTCGGTTCAAATAAAACACAGTCTTTTTCACCCACAAAATAATAGCAGATGGTTGACGGTTTCATACGAGAAGCTTGTGTTGGATTTTGAAAATGAGATAAATCGAATTTTTAACTACTTAGAAATTGAACGCCCGGAAAAAATTTTCTCCTTAAAGAACCATCCAAGTCAGTCTACACTTTCGCCTTCTATTACACAGATCCGTAACAATCAACAAATTGGTTTTTGGAGTTCCAGTCTTTCAAAAACGCAAAAGAGGAAGATTTTTAATATGTTGGACCAATTTGAAATTACTTTGTACAATGAAAAAACTGAGCCTGACTATAACCTGCTTTACGAACCATATCCAAAAGAACCCCATGAGAAACTGAACAAGGGTTAATTTAGATCATTAAATGAAAAGAGTCCTCCTGAATATCTATAACTTCTTAATTCCAAAAGACAGTTTTTTGCGGTATCGCCTTTATTCAAAATTTTTATGGAGGATATATTGTGAGCCTATTGATCATATTTTGAACAATTACTTCCGAACGTATTGTTCTTCCTTTTTTATTCAGGTGGGTGCTAATGATGGTGTTGGCTTTGACAGGCTAAGAAAATTCATTGTCAAATACCGGCTCCCCGGGGTTTTAATAGAACCTGTGGATTTTATTTTTGAGAAATTGAAAAAGAATTACCGAGGGAACACAGGCTTATTTTTTGAAAATGTAGCTGTTTCAAACAAAAATGAGACCCGCACATTTTATTTTGTCAAAAGCGATAGTAGGGAAAAGCAGCATAAATACCTTCTTCATTATGGGTCATTTGACGGTAGAGTTCTCAAGGAAAATGTAAATGATTCAAATAACATCGTATCTAAGGATATTGATTGTGTGAGCCTTAACCACCTTCTAACCCAGTACAATAAAACACAAATTTCATTGTTAATGCTGGATACAGAGGGTTTTGACTGCGAAATTATCCGAAGTATAGATTTTTCCTCCATTTCAGTTGACATGATTGTGTATGAGCATAAAAATCTAAGCAATAATGATCAGGAGCATTGTGTCGAATTATTAAGAAGCAAAGGGTATGAATTTGTATTTGAAGGAGTGGATGTCCTGGCCATTAGTTCAAATATTTATCAGTATATTAAATAGTATTTTTTCCTAAAAACCATGAACCTCTTCATCATCCCTTCCTGGTACCCTTCGCCCAATAGCCTGGTGACGGGTGTGTTCTTTAAGGAGCAGGCGATGATTTATTCGGCGCTATTTCCAATGGACAATATTGGGATAAGCCATTGGGGGCAGAACGATGAGCGCCTTTTGCTTTGGTCAAAAGACCGACTGAAAATATTCAGGAAGACGTATGACCGTAAAAAGGTCAGGACTGAGATTCAACCGCTTTTCGATAATTGCACGGAATATTTTTCCCCCGCCTTTACATGGTCGCGGAAATTCCATCGGGGAAATATGAGGAATATTGCCAAAGCGAATTTGTCAAATCTAAGGAAGTTCGAAAAGCAATATGGGAAGGTAGATCTTATCGTGGCGCAGGTTGGCTTTCCGGCAGGCGTAGTGGCAATGGAAATTTCCGAAAAAAAGGAAGTTCCCTTTGTGATCACGGAACATATGACCCCCTTCCCTTTTCCTGCCTATCGATATCGCAGAAATAAATTGATTCCTCCGTTATGGCAGGCCTATCAAAAAGCGAATGGCATTATCGCCGTCTCCGAAAACCTGAGGGATGAGATGTCTTATTATGGGATCAATAATGTCGCCGTACTTCCTAATTTCATCGGTGACAAGGACTTTGTACCGGCTCCGCAAAGCGAATCATCAGGGATTTTAAAACTGGTTTCCATTGGTCGCCTCGAACGCCAAAAAGGTTTTGACGTGCTTTTAAAATCTTTGGCAAACTTAAAGGATTTGCATTTTCGACTTGAGATCATTGGAGATGGCTCGGAACGTGATTCGCTGGTTGATTTGGCGGAGGAATTGGAATTAAGTGAAAGGATAAACTGGCGGGGAAGCCTCGACAAAACAGAGATCATCAAATCGCTTCAGTTGGCAGACCTTTTTGTATTGGCAAGCCGACATGAAAGTTTTGGGATTGTATTTCTGGAGGCATTGGCCTGCGGTGTACCTTGTGTCGGCACCTACTGTGGTGGACCTGAAGAGATTGTGGACGAATCGGTAGGTTTTATCGTAGCCCCGGAGAATGAAAAAGAATTGGCGAAAGCCATTCGATACATCCTGGTAAACCAGGAGAAATACCCGAAGGAAAAAATCAGGGCTTATTTTGACAAGCAATTTGGCACAGAAAAAATTGTTAAGAAGCTAAGAAAACTGTACCTGAAAGCTTCTTCATGAGCGCATCATTTTTATTGTAAAGTAGCCCAAAACAGCCATGATTCCGCATATTGACATCCACAGCCATAATTTATTTTTAAGAAGCGATTTATCCGCTAAAGGCGTAGCAGGGATGACAGTCTCCTCTCCCAATTGAACTTCGCGAATTTGTTCAGGAATTCTATCTGAGAACACCGTCACGTCATAACGCGGCTTGTTGATTTTCTTATTTCCGTAGACAAGAAAATATTCTGCCTCGTCGTCCGCCCTGAAAATAATGTCCGTTGAATAAAAGCCAACCTCCAGGTCATCGATTGCTAACGGCGGGTTATCGTGATTTGAAATGGTGATTGTGATATTGCTGGTAAACACTGGCTCAAAGTTAAACGCGGACTTTTCCAGAGAACTGATAACGCCGGATGTCATAAACCGGGTATTCAATTGCCAACCAACCTGCGTCTCAAAGCTATCCGTTACGCACCTCATCTCAAAGGGGCGGTAGTAATCAAATGAATCTCCAATGGCCAATTCGATGTGCGAAACCGGAACCACATTCTTAAGCGAAAGTTTTATGTCAGTTGTTTTATTTTTCTTGTTGACTACGATACTTTTTTCAAGAATATCTTCTGAAACTAATTTTCCACTACTTTTTTTGATGGTTGAGATGGAAGCACCATTTAAGGAAGGGTCAGCTGATGGACCGGTTAATCTAATACGAAAATAAGCGTACTGGCTATCGGGAAACTTCAAGGTGGTGTATTCATAAGAGGTGTCTTTGTTTTTGATGGAGACAATCCGGTAGTCGGTCAAAACAGAAAACCATTCCTGCTGATCGGCACTTCCCTCCAGATCGACCCTCCAGTCAAAATTTTCATCATCAAAGGAAAGATAGATTTCATTGATGAGGCGGGGTTCTTCCAGCGAAATGGTATAATAATATTTGCCAGCACTGGTCGCGGTATTTATGATGTCAAAGGGTAAATTGTCAGTAGCTATAATGCTTTTATTTTCTTTGATCAAATAGGGAGCTTCAACGGTATCTCCTTCTGGCGAAATACCATAAATGCGAATGTCGCTGTAGTTCTCTTTTATTTTAGAAAACATCTGTTCCGGAATGGACAATTGATTCCATCCCGGCTCGACATCCGTGAGGGGTCTTTTGTAGGAAAAACTATTTTGCGCGGTTGCATTGGCCAACACTAACATAAATACCACCAGTGCCAAGGATTTAATTGTTCTCACCATCATCAAAAATTGAATGTTTGTACTTATTGTATAAAAATGAAACCAGTAGCATGATCGCGCCGAGGGAAACAAACACAATGGCTTTTGCTAAAAGGTTCAGGTGCGAAATGTCATAAAAGAATAGTTTTATCAATGTTCCACCGTATAGTACCATGGCCGCGATCCGGAGTGCTTTATTGTTTTTCCAGATTCCCAGGATGACCATCACCAATGCGTACAATCCCCACAATATGGACAATCCCAGTTTGTAATTGTTGCTTACCCCGTACAAGTCCATCCAGTGCAACAATTCGCTGGACACCACCCAAAGAATAACGATGTGTACACCTAACTCCATAGCTGCAGGTGAAATCTTTTCCTGGAAAAAGGATTTGATATTTTTTACGCTGGCAATGAGCAGTATTGCCAGGAAAATCAACGAGATATACCGGATTGCCAGGTACATAAAGGTGATCGGATACGAATTCGCAAGTTCCTGGCCGATATATGCCTCCCGCAACTCACTGATATCGTAAAGCCCATTGGCTAAAAAAACGAGGATGGAGATGATCGCCAGGATCAACGAGACAGTTGCTAAAAGCTTTTCCCTGATTTTAACGAGATTGGCAACGATAAGAAGTGTCGTAAAAATCATTAGATAATTAATCAGCCAGATGTTTTTGAATTTTAACAAATGACGGTTGTACTGAAAATCATAGAGCTCTTCCGAAATGGTGATCTCGGAATTTTCATATAGCTGTTCCCAATAAAGCTGAATTTCAATCCTGAACGAATTAAACAATGCCAGCAGAAAAATACCTCCGACGATGTACGGAAAGGGAGTACTCATCCACCGTTTAATTTTTCCCGGTTCGAGGGCAGATTTTTTGTGGAGAAAATAAATGAGCCCTGCCCCAATGGTAAAAAGAATGGAACCAAGAAAATCCACGTTGAAAATGGGCACGAATGTGTTTTCCTGATAGCTATTAAAATAGCTGTAATCATTCCAATCATGTATCTGGCTAAAAAAGGCAAGCAGTATCAACGGATATGATAGTTTTTCATATGCACTAATCTTTTTCGTCCTTCCTATCCAAAATAAAAGCGCTGCTTCTGCCACCCAGAAAATGGTGACTGGCCGACCGTCAAGCTGAACGGGCACAGTGACGGTAATAAAAATGAGCACCAAACCGGCAATGAAGTAAAACAGGTTTCTGTCAACCGATTTTCTTTTATAAATAAAGAACGCCACAGAAAAGTGGACAATGGCATTTATCAGCGTAAACAAACCCAAATATCCGTTTAATGGTTCGTGGTCTTCGATGATGGCATATCCAAAACCGTAAAACAGAAGCGAATTTAAAGTGATCAGGATGATATCCGACTTGGTAAAAATTTCTTTCTGAAGAATTTTATAAGAAAGGGCTGTGCAATAAAATGTAAAAAAGAAAATGCCTAAAAATATCGCGGCAATGCTAAAATGATGCTCGTCCCGATAGTCCATGAAAAACCACAAAAGGTAAATGAGCCAGGTTAGGCCAAAGGAGGAGAAATAGAGCAGTTTCCAGTATTTTTTGATGGCAATGACAAGAATGCCGACATTGATAATGGAAATATAGCTGAAGAAAAAAGCGTACCTTCCCGAATTGTCACTCAGCAAAAATGGAATCCCGTATGCACCTACCAGGCCAATTAAGGCGATGATCTTCTGATCATAGTGAAGGGCGGCTAAAACGGTAAACAAGGTGAATAGCACCATCATTACAAATGAGGCAGTGACGGGGATTAGCCCATAAAAGCTGCTCGCCAGGAAGGTAATAAAATAGAATATGGCCATTGAACCACTTAACAGCACAGCACTGTAATTCTTGTATTTATCTTTCAGCCTGATGGCAAAAAACAGGAGTATAGCCCCCACAAGGTAACCCATGACGATTCTGGTGAGCGGGTTTAGCATGTCCCTTTCGATGGCATATTTAGCCCCGATCCCTACCCCTATAACCAGGATGGCAATACCAATTTTATTAATCAGGTTTTCCCCAATGAATTTTTCGAAATTGACAGAAGAAAAGCGTGAAGACTTTGGAGGTGGTGAGACCGAGCGGGCAATGGGTCTATCATCTACTGGCTCCTCCTTTTTCACTTCAACCGGCTTAGGAGCTACGGGGGGAGCATGTAGCCTAATAACCTGATTTTTTACATTGATGATTTCCTGTTGAAGGGAGTGTTGCTGTTTTTCGAGTTGGTCGAGTTTGTCCAGCAGTTGGTCCAGCTTATCTTTTTCGATGGCCATGGTTTTAAAAAATATTCGAGTGAATACCGATAAGTTACACTTTTTTTAATTATGCCCGGTATTTCTGGTATTTATTAAAACCCTTCGGAATTATCGATTACCTCATCCTCCTTTTGTTCTTCCTGGATGAGTTCTTCCTCCGTAATGGATTCTCCCTCTACCGGTTTTTCCTCGGTTTCAAGGAAATCGAAATTTTCCTGGGGAGTTGGTTCGGGCACGTACATTTCGTAAGGAGCTGTTATTCCAAGATAATCAGCCCTAAACCGGTTCACAAAGTTTAAAGCATCACTCTTGTCCCCCAGAACAAATACATATTCCCCAAACCCGGCTTTGTCGATTTTTGATTTGCCTCCTATCTGGTCATTAAATAGTTCGTTATTTGAGAATGCGACCAGCTTGTTTTCTTTAAAACCAAAGTAATACCAGCAATCCGGGCTTACCTGGATGAAAATATTGATTTCATCACCTTCGTCAGATCGTTTGATTTCCACAAACCCATCCACCAAGGCGTTGATGTCATTCTTCAGAATGTGGGATAGCCCCAGTCGGCCCAGGCTATACCAGGTTTTTTTGTCGTTGTCCCATTCCAGATTCAGTTTTGAGAAAACAATATCACCTATCAGCTTGTTAGATGCTGCGACTACCGGGAGATAGTCCTGCAATGAGCGTTGATCATATTCTACAACTCCCTTGTCACCAATTAATGCCGCTAATTTCAGTATAAGCGCATCTTTGTCGGGCTCTGCTTCAGGAGCACCGTATGCATCTACTGTTTCAAAAATATGCTTGAACATCTCAGCATAGGCAGTCGGTGGGGCGCCCAGGTTAAAAATGGAAAATGTGTTGGTGGTATAGGTAGATTCGTTGAGATTGCCCTTTCCGATACCGGCCGCCCTCAGGGAAACTTCCTTTGTCGGCTGGATGAAATTCAACATACCTTCAAAATCTATTTCACCGGTTGCTTCATTGTAAGAAAATACATCACCCTGGTAAGACTCACCCTTTGCTTTGGTGGAATCCATGATGATGTACCTGTTGATGGATTCGTCAAACCACAGCTGGCCTTTGGGGAGGAAGAAATCTTCATCACTTACTTTTCTTCTTTCTTCCACAAATGTCCCGTACAGCGCCCCATTAAATGCCTCATAGTGTAGTCCGGCATTTAGCTTTTTGCCATCTTCCGTAAGGCTGGTTGAGATGTCAAACATGATTTCCTGGGTTTCCTCATCCTGGCTTTCATATTTTATCCAGGTGTTATAGTCGGGATGGTTTTTAAAATCCAGTTTAATAAAGCCTTCGAGCTTCAAAGGTAGCTGTTGTGCATACATGGTCACATTACCTTTAAAAAGCATGCCGGGAGACATGACCAGGTTTTCCTCTGCCGAGATCACACCCCCTGATACGGTCTGCAATCCCCTCAGCCTTCGGTTTTGAGCTTCCGGGACTCCGCGCAGATCAAACTTTTCAAATTTAATGGCAAAGGTGTCTTTTACCGCATTGACTAATTGGTAGGTAGCATTTCCGGTAAATTTCTTACTACTGATGATGTTAATTGTTCCATCAAACAAATGATGGTAGCCATACAAGGAGTCGATCACAATTTTTGTGTTTAACAAGGTTCCAATGGTGGAGTTTTCCAGGATAAGAACCTCATTGTTTTCAGGGGTAATCAGGGCATCCGCCACATTAATATATGGGATGCCTGTTACGAACAGTTCGCTTCGCCGTAAATCGTAGGTAGCTCCGGTAGCATTAAATGCCAATGAATCAAGTTCTTTTTTAGTGGTATAAAAGTAGGAGTATTTCAAGTCTACCTCAGGTGGTTTTTTCATATATACCTTTTCTTCAGCAAGGTCCCAGCGGGCGTTTGATATGGATGTCTTTACCTGTGCATAGGGGAACTCCAGGGCAGCCACACCGGCCACCTCCGGACTTAAATCGCCAATATTATTAGTAAGGTCAAAATCCAGCCGGATGTCCTCACCCTGCATCAAGGACTTGTCAGGGTTTTGTGGCGAATTAAGCACAAAACTCGAATGGCGCGCTGTCAGGTTGGTTTCTTCGAAAGTGAAGTTGTCGGACGTTGCCTCAAATCCTCTTGCTTTGAATAAACCTTTACCATGTACTCCAGTCTTTCTTAGCACAGTTGCCCCATCAAGTGAAGCAGTATTATTATAGAGATCAAAAGGTTCATCCTTATTAAAGACTACCATGCTGTCATACCTGGTGTTCCAATTCATTCGGAAAGTAGGTGTGGCGATGGTCGGGAACGAAACTCCTCCATAAGTGCCACTCTCTATGAGAAAATTATTTCCATCTGCAGTAACGGAGTCCATGTAGAAGGTGTAGGCTTCGGATTGACTTGAACTTGATATGTATTCGATACCACCCGTTGCCACAAGCCCTTTTTTATCCAATTGGATTCTGCCTCGAAGGTTTGCGTCGCCTTCGTATAGGTTATAGCCTTCGGGCGGAATGTTATGGGTGAAGCCAAGGGAGTTGTCTGGCATGATGTGCAGGGTAGCATTGAACTCAGGGAATATCCCTTCTGAAAAAAAGGTGCCGTCAAATCCAATGGCCGCCGGATCTTCAGCACTTAAACTATCGATACCAAATGGTGGAATGTAAAAGTATATGGACTTATCATAAGAGCCGTCCAATATGTCTTTTTGATCAAAATAAACAACAGCTCCTCTCGAAGCATCAAATATTGGGTATTCCGGAAAGATTTTATTGCCCGACTTGTTGTCAATTTTATTGATGTACAGTGTGCCGCTGGTGCTGGCGTTTATGTCCTCCCCACCTTTAAATATGTCTACCGAGACCAGTTTGTTGTCAACGTCCTTCTTTCTAAAGTCTTCCCCTTCCACTTTAAACTTAATGGAGTCAATATTCACAAGATCAACCAAAAAACTGTCGTATTTGAAGGTGAAATTCCTGCCTCCAAACTCAAAATTTCCGGCAAACAACTGTCCCTCAAATGTAAAATCCCGGTCTTTTAGCAGGGTAATGGATTTATCAAATGGAACGATGTAAATATCCTGTGTCTCCGAAATGTAGAATTTGTCAATTCCCCGGATGGTCATTTCATTGTTGTCCGTATGGAGTGTGGCATTAGGGGCATTTCTGGAAAGAGAGCTTATCAGCAATTCATCATAATCCTTGCTTTTTCTGCGGGATTGAACGTAATGTATAAGCTTGTCCTTGATGGTGATTTTCCTGAAATTGGGATCGTAGTCGATAAAGCCCCGGTACCATAAGAGCGCCATAGAAGAATTGACCGCATTTTGATTGAGCTTCATTTCTTTGGCAAAATCGTCTGCATAAAATTCCCGGGTTTTCTTTTTATTCCCATAACTGTATACCGCGACCACCGGATTAAAATTATACACACTTGACATTTCATCCAGCTTTTCTGTGCTAAAGTATTCGGTGGATTCAAAGGATGCCGGAATCATACTTTTGGCATTCAGCACGCTGATATTCATGCTGTCCGACTTAAGGTCCCAGTCAATCATATCAGCTTCGATTGTCATTTTGTAATAAGAAGTGACATAAGGACTCAGGCTAAACCCGTCCTTTTCCTTTGTCACGGTCAACCTTTTTTGCAAGGGATAATAATAAAAACGGACCGCCGGGTGAGTAATTGAGTCCCTCCCATGGTAGACGCTGATCCGTACATTCCTACCAAGTATTACTGTGTCCTCAAAAATGAATTCCTTTCCGAAGCCCTTAAAATGCTTTCCTTTGTCACCGCTCACTTCTATTAATGCATTTCCTTCATCCAGCGATTTGGTTCCTACTTTTCGCCCTGTTAATCTGAATCCACCTCGGAAAAAGAATCCGTCGTAATCATAATTGTATTTTACGTTGCTGTAGTAGGAGATGAATTGGGGGTAGGCGGCGTTGCCCAGTGAGTCCCGTCGCACACTTTTATATTCAAAAACCCCTTCTATTTTTTCCTTCAGCGTAGGCTGGTAACTCTGTAAAACTTTTTCTGCCCTGAATTCAGGCAGGCGGACGTCAAAGCTGAATTTTTTCAGCTCGGTGTACACCTGGGTGCCATCAAATCCCGCCAGGTCCCACCGGAAGGTCCCACCCTCTGCCACAAATCGAAAATTGTGAAATTCATATTCGCCGGTAACTTTTTCAACTGCTACCGAGTCAAAGCGGGTGGAAAATATCAGATCGACATTATTCACTTTAATGATAGCTCCTTTTGTTTCGGGGATATCTGTGGTCGACACTGCCACCATAGCAGATGACAATGCTTCATTTGCTGTTTTAGCATTCTTTTTTTCGGGTTCCCCCCAGCTGGAGTCTTCGTTTGATGCATCTCCCCAGCCATCATCACCCCAATCATCATCGGCACTATCCCCCCAGCCGTCGTCATCAGGGGAAGAATCACCCCAGCCCTGATCGGTATTATCATTCCCACCGGAGGACATTTCATCGATTAGTTCGTCTTCGATCGCTGGTACGTCGTAGCCACCACCTATTTCCTTGAACTCAAATTCTACGTTCGCATCCGAAATAAAAAGTGCATTGTTCTTTGTATAGAAGAGGGCGTTTCGTTGGAACAGAGCTCGCAGTGTAGCGAGACCTACTGCAAAATTCCTTGAATCATATGCCTCAAATGATTTTTCAACCATAAAAAGCAGGTCGTCAAGCTTTCCTGATGAAATGGAAAAATCATTGACAGCGCTGTTAAGCATGGAGAAAAAATTTGTGAAAACCGGATACACCGGCGCACCTTTCTTTAACATCGTCCTGGACAGCGTGACGATTTTCCTTTTTTGCTCGGCTCCCAGGCCATTACCAGACCAGGTCGTGTTAAAACTACTTCCAATTTCGCTGGCGTACGAATTGCCCGTCTTGCCCAGCATGTCTTCTACTCTTTGACCAAAGACTTCCACTGTGTCAGGAAGAGTATACCTTTGAGCATAGGAAACGAATGAAAAGAATACCAAGAGAATCGTGATTCGCAGCCTCATAATAAACAAGTTACCGTTATTTTCCCGTTTGATTTAAAACGAATAACGAAAATATAGATTTTAATTATTCAAACACCGGAAAGTAATAAATTCAATAAATTTCCCTACTTATTAAAGGTCAGGCAGGCCCAATTATTCTTTAGCTGACAGTTTTTTGAATTCAATCCGTTTTTTTCGCACACCACTGTAATTGTGCCTATGTCCGTATCATAAAAACCGCTTAAGAAAAGTGTTCCATTTGGATTCAGCAGCTTAGAGTAAAACGGGATTTCGTGGAGAAGGACGTTTCGGTTGATATTGGCAATAATAATGTCAAATTTTCCATTGAGATCGATCTCTTCAATGGATCCCTGGAATAGTTGAATGTTTTCAGTTGAGTTGTTGCTAAAATTTTCCTTGCTGTTTTCAATGCTCCATTCATCGATGTCTGTGGCTACTATCTCTGTAGCGCCGAGTTTATGGGCCATGATGGAAAGAATGCCGGTGCCTGTTCCCACGTCAAGCACTGCTTTGTTTTTATGAGGAAAGGCTAACATACTCCTCAGCATTAGCTCTGTGGTTTCGTGATGTCCCGTGCCAAAGGACATTTTTGGATTAATTACAATATCATAAGGGTATTCCCTATAGGGCTTATGAAAGTCAGCCCTGACTATGATTTCTTCGTCTACAGTGACATATTCAAAGTTTTTTTCCCACTCCTCATTCCAATTTTTGTTTTCCAGAACCGAGATATCGTAATTTTTACCGGATGAATCAAGGTGTTTTGAAAGGATGCCCTTGAGGTCATTTTCCACAAAGTTTTCCTCATCAATATAGGCAATGATGCTATCATCATCCTGCCAAAATGATTCATACTCAAGCGAAAGTAGTTCAGCAATTAAGGTCTCCTGCTTGTCTTCAGGGCACGATATTTTTATCTGGTAATGCATAGCTAATCGTTACATCCGGCAAAAGACTCGGTGTCTGTATAAAAGACGGAAAAATCGGCCAGGTACTTATTCTTTTCAATGTAAATGGTAAAATCAGAAAAAGCTTTTTGGTTCGTGAAATACCAGAGCCCGGGTCGGTCCGCAAATAGTTTATCTTCGGTATCATACACCCAGACATCTGCCGATCCTTCGGATTCTTCAATATACACCCGGAAATCTGCTTCTTTGGGGTTGTCCACAATGAACACCGTGCCGAAGACGTTACAATATTTTTCTTGAAAGGGGGTATGGCCGGAAAAAGAAGATGTTGCTATGAACATCAATAACAAAGTCACAATTTTTCCGGCCATCTGCATATTAGAATGCTTTGATAATATCAATAAAGTCTCTTGATTTTAAAGAAGCTCCGCCTATTAAACCGCCATCTACATCTTTGCCAGCAAAGATTTCGTTGGCATTGTCAGGTTTACAACTTCCACCATAAAGAATCGGAATAATTTCAGCTATCTCGTTGCCATATTTTCCGGCAAGATGTGCCCTCAATTTTTCGTGCATTTCCTGAGCCTGTGCAGAAGTTGCTGTCATACCAGTGCCTATTGCCCAAATTGGTTCATACGCTATGACGATGGTTTTTAATTGCTCAGGGCTCAAGTGAAAAAGACTTGCTGTTAATTGCTTAGTAACGTAATCAAAATGTGTTCCAGCTTCCCTGATGTCAAGAGGTTCTCCGCAGCAGAAGATTGGAGTGATTCCACCCGCCAGCGCAGCGTCTACTTTTTTGGCTAAAAATTCATCGCTTTCATTATAATATTCCCTTCTTTCCGAGTGGCCGATGATCACGTAATTCACGCCTACTGACTTCAGCATTGGAATGGAAGTTTCGCCGGTATAGGCGCCTGATTCCTTGTCATTGCAATTTTGCGCTCCCAGGAAAACATTTTTGGTATCTCCGATGATTCCTTTTACGCCAGTGAGATGGATAAATGGAGTACAAAGGATCGCCTTGGCTCCATTGTTTACTTCACTTGCATACATATTCACAATCTCTGAAGCCAATGTTTTTCCTTCTTCAAGGGTTTTGTTCATCTTCCAGTTTCCAGCTACTATTTTTTCTCTCATGGTTTATTTTGAGTTTAGATTTTCTTTTGAATGCGGCAAATATAAGGAATTTGGAACGGCGATAAGATGATAATGATCAAATTTTAGAGCCATATTGTACGCTAATTTTCACCAAAATTCTAATTACCACGTAAGCTGATCGTTTGACATTAGCAAACCTGATTTCGTTTATCTGGAATATAATTAAGTATATTTAAGAAACTTTTTGCCTAATGAATATTAGGAACACCTTTACATTAAACCCTTCAAGAACTTACGTGCTAATTGTCTTATCGGCAATTTGTTATTTTATATTGGCTTACTATACACAGCGGTATCAATCAACCAATTTGTTCGTTTTGTTCTCGCTCGTCTTTGGAGCTTATCTTCTTATTTTGAGGACAGAGCTTTCTACCAATCAATTGGTTTTTAGCGGGTATTTTTTTCGTCTTATATTCATTATTGCCATTCCCGCGTTATCTGATGATTTCTACCGGTTTATCTGGGATGGTAAACTTACGTTAAATGGAATCAATCCTTATTCAATTCTACCCACACAGATTATTAATAGTCCCACGCTGGTGATAAAAGGACTGAATCATGAGCTTTTTGAAAAACTGAATTCCCCTGATGTCTATTCTATGTATCCACCCGCCAGTCAGTTTTTATTCTGGGTTTCCTCACTTGTGAGTGGAGACAACATGCTGATCAATGTGGTGATGTTAAGAATATTTATTCTCGCCGCTGAATTTGGAACAATCGCTTTCATGAGAAAGCTGTTTAGAATCTATGGTTTTGAGGAGAAATTTACGGCGATATATTTTTTAAATCCACTCGTGATCCTGGAGCTTACCGGAAACCTTCATTTTGAAGCTTTCTTGATATTTCTTGTGATCGCCTCCATTTATTTGTTCAAGAAAAACAAATATATTTTTGCAGGGGCTTTATTTGGTCTGGCCGTGTCAGTCAAATTGATCCCGCTTATTTTATTGCCGTTTGTTTACAAAAGAATAGATAATAAATCGGCGGTAAAATTTTATTTGAGTGGGCTGGTGATCACAATTTCCACCTTCATCCCTCTCTTTAACGAATACTTTATTTCGGGATTTACGAAGAACGTCACCCTCTATTTTCAGAAATTCGAGTTTAATGCCAGCATTTTTTACGTGGTCAGAGAAGTAGGTTTGCTCATCAAGGGATTTGATATTATACACACAGCAGGTATTATCCTCACCCTGATAGCTATTGTGGGGATAGTTATTTTAGCAATAAAAGAAAAGAAGGAAAAAAACCTATTGTTAGGGATATTTATCTGGCCACTCTTGATCTTTTGTGTATTCTCTTCCTTTGTCCAACCCTGGTATGTCACGCCGATTCTGGCATTCGCCATTTTTTCAAGGTACAGGTTTGCTATGGTTTGGAGTTTTTTGATATTTCTTACCTATGCCGGATATCATGAAAATGGCTTTACTGAAAACCTGGTTATTGTTTTGATCGAGTATCTTATTCTTTTCGGGGTGGTTATATACGAACTCATCAACCAGAGGGGAAAAGTAAAGGTGTATTAACTTACAAGCTATCCAGGTATGATTTCGCCTCCTTTTTTACCAGGCTATATTCAGCTCTCTTCAAGGCTTTTTTGAAGTTTTCTTCTGCCAATTCGGGTTTATTTGTTTGCAAATAAACCCGGCCCATTCCGCAATATATCTGGCTGTCCATGTGAGGGCTTCTAAGGTCTAATTTTTCACCCAATTGATCCGCTTTTTTATATGCTTCCAGCGCATCGTCGTATTTCTTTTGTTTCTTTTCCAGGTAATTCCCCAGAAAAAGATAGCCAATGTATTTGTAATACGTAGCGTCGGAATTAGTCAAGGTATCTATTAACGGCCGTGCCCGTTCGTACTGCTGATCAAAAATCAGGTTTTCCACGTAATTGGCTGTAAAGGTTATGTTGTTTGGGTAGTCCCTAAAAAGCTTTCTGGAGTAGGGCAGGGCCATGCCGGGTTTTGCCTCGTACCTTAAATAAATGTGAAAAAGGTAGGTATTGCTTTCCACTTTCGTAAAGACTGCTTTTTCAGCCCCAATTTTTAGCATTTTAATGCCTTCCTGTTTATCGCCGCTTCTGAAAAACCAGAGGAAGGGTCTGAAGAACGGGTTTTCCTCGGGATATTTTTCCCGGTAATAGTTGTAAATGCCACAGGGAAAATAATATTCCGGATATTTATCGACCAGGTCAAAGCCTGCTTTTATGTAGCTGTAGCATGTTTTTGCCTCTGACAATGCCTTTAGGTTTTCACCATTGTCCACATAGAGCTGGGCCAGATAGGCATGTGCAGAGAGAGAGAAGAAGCTCGATTCTATGTCATCCTCATTTTTCTCAACATACGCTTCAGCGATTTTTTGGGCCTTCAGCAAATAGCCCTCAAATTCGGCAAACTCTTTTGATCCGTATTTAAAGGGCTTCTTTTTCCAGTAGACGTCAAACGCCTTTATCAGGTAAACACCAGCATGCTCACCCAGTTCAGTTTCAAGTTCCCGGATTAAAGGTTCGGATTTATCAAATTCAAGGTTATAGATATGATCAATCGCAGAGTTTACCTTGGCGTTTAATCGCGGATTTGTATAAATTTTCGCCTGGGCGAGCGTCTCCTGCATCGGGACGTATACCATCCAAATAAGCAGAATAAGTAGAGAATGTGTAGTTCGGTTGATGTTCATATTTAATTGAAAGAACATTTAGCTATTCTGTCAACGGCCGGTTTATAAAATCATTTAATGGTGTCATCGCTTTATATACCTGGGCGCAATATTCCAAAAAATCATTTGCCAGCACCCTGTCATTTTTCACATTATTTACAGCGAGGTAACTTTTATGTTTAATTAGCTCTATATTTTCGTTTTCCGGGTCATAACCACGGGGCGCTTTTTTAAGTTTGTCTCCTTCCAACGAACCAAAATATTTTTTAAATTCCGAATGATTGATAATTTTTTTGAACTCATCAGCATTGTAGTCTATCTCCTGGCGCACCTTTGCTAAAACATCATTTGGCGGCATATAAATTCCCCCTGCAACAAATGAATTATTGTCTTCGAGATGGAGATAATATAAAGCAAAAGATGATTTCCGGCCACCTCTTGAAATAGCAGCGCCAAAATTGGTTTTATAAGGATCCTTGTTTTTACTGAACCTGACGTCCCTGTAAATCCTGAAAATGCAATCTTTTGGCTTCAATTGACCAATTGCCGGATCAAATTCGCTTAACTGATGAATGAGATGCTCGACTACTTTTTTAAATTCCTCCTCGGCCTCTCTGAAGCGCGGCTTATTCTTTTCAAACCATTCACGGTTATTGTTTTTTTTGAGATCCCCCAGAAAATCAAGAATTAATTTTAAGTTCATAAAGGTGTATTTAAAGGTGTTCTACTGTTTTTTCCAGGCCCATACTTCTGGAACCTTTGATAAGGATTAACTTATTAGTATACGGATGGTTTTTTAAATGTTCCAATAGATCATCTTTCGATTTAAAATGCTTTGCCCCCGAAATTTCTTCGGCTGTAAATTTCATAAATTCACCCGTCAAAAGAACATTCTCCAGGTCAAAACGGGAAAGCAGCTTTCCGATAGCGCGATGCTCTTTTTCGGCCTCTTCCCCCAATTCCATCATGTCCCCTAAAATTACCATCTTCCGGGAGCCTTTCATTGACGCCAGATTTTCAATGGCCGCCTCCATCGAACTGGGGTTCGCATTGTAGGCGTCAAGAATAATGGTGTTTTCCCTACTTTTAATGATTTGAGAGCGATTATTTTCAGGAACGTATTCTTCAATGGCTGCGATAGCCTCATCTTCGTCTACATTAAAATATTGGGCGAGGCAAAGGGCTGCCGCAATATTATCAAAATTGTATTTGCCGACTAACTGGGAAACGACCGCTTTACCCGTCCCGGTTTTTAATTGCAGATACGGGTGATTGCCTGTCAATTCACAATGGTAATAGTCTCCTTTTGAGGGATAGAAAAGCGGATCGACAAAGCGTTTGGCCATATTAAAAAGGATTTCCTGCTTCGAATTTATAAATACCTGGCCATTGCTTTTTATGAGAAAATGGTAAAGCTCGCTTTTTGCCCGGATGATATTTTCAAAGCCTCCAAACTCCCCGACGTGGGCTTTCCCGATGTTTGTGATAAGGCCATGTGTGGGCTGCGAGATGGAACACAAAAATGATATTTCGCCCACATGATTGGCGCCCATTTCAATGACGGCTATGTCATGATTTGAATCGACCGAAAGGATGCTGAGCGGTACGCCGATGTGATTGTTAAGGTTTCCTTGTGTGGCAAATGCATTATATTTTTTTGTTAAGACCGCATGGATGAGTTCTTTCGTCGTTGTTTTTCCGTTTGACCCCGTCAGGCCGATGACCGGAATTTTCAATTTGTTGCGGTGAAACCTGGCCAATTCCTGGAGTGTGGTGAGGGTATTTTCAACCAGGATTGTTTTACCTTCGATGGCATAATCGGGATGGTCAATGACAGCGAGTTTGGCTCCCTCGTTGAGGGCTTGGGCAGCGAAGGTATTGGCATCAAAATGCTCTCCTTTCAGGGCAAAGAAGATACAATTGCTTTTAATTTTCCGGGTGTCGGTACAGATGCCGGAGGACGTAAGATATGCTTCGTAAAGTTGCGGTAACTCCATAAATTTGATCGGACAATATTGGGCGACTAAATTAGTAACTAATTTATTTTTGATGTATCGCGGATTAAACTATTTATAGTGTAGACAAATATTCAAAACATAACAAACTGTATTTATCAAAATTGAGTTATTAGATAGAATGAATGACTAAACCCATGCTTAAGATATTGCCTCTAATTTTTTTATTCCTTTTAAACGGGGCTATTGTTTTCAGCCAATCGGGTTTGCTAGTGCCGCAAAATGATATCGATATTTTTGATGGTGGGCAACCTAAATCCTGGGAAGGAGGGATTAATTCTGCGCAATTTAATTTGATTGATCTGGACCTGGACGGGGTGAATGAATTGATTGTTTTAGATAGAAATGCCGAGCAAATACATGTTTTCAGCAAATTCAATGGACAGTTTATTCCCGACCCAAACCTCATCCATTTACTTCCACCCCTGGATAGAAACTGGATCATTACAGCCGACTATGATTGCGATGGCGACCAGGATATTTTCAATTATGGACAGAGTGGAATAGTAGTGTTCCAAAACAATCTGAGTGTAGACGGCGAATGGATAAAAGTGGCTGATCCGTTATTTACAGTGGGATTTTCAGGTAAGATAAATTTGTTGGTCAACACGGCGGACCTTCCCGCAATCCTTGATATTGATAGAGATGGAGATGTTGATATTCTGTCGTACAATTTTGCTCTCGGCGAAGATATTTATTTTCACCAGAACATGTCGGTGGAGAATACCGGAAGCTGCGGTGAGTTGGATTTTGTGATAACTGACAGGGAATGGGGGTCATTTAAAGAATGCAGTTGTCACGAATATGCTTTTGGTAACCAGACGTGTGCTGATGTCTCCAATGGCCGGGTGGCCCACACAAGCGGTAAAGCGTTATTGGCTTATGACATGAATGGTGATAATGACATCGATATTTTTCTAAGCCATTCCGATTGCAATGATCAGGTCTTTTTTGAAAACGAAGGAGATGAGCAAAGCCCTTTGTTTACAACTTATCTCACACCCTTTCCTAATGATCAGGAAGCTGTTTCCTTTCCAATTTACCCCTCTGTCAAGATGTTAGATCTCGATGGGGACAGCATAGATGAAATGTATGCAGCGCCGAATATTGATTTAAACTATGAGTTTACATCCGATTTTTCAGCATCACTTTGGAAATATGAAAACGTGGGAACAACCTCTTCCCCGGTGTTTAAATTGACTCAAAAGGATTTTTTGCAGAAAGGTATATTGGATTTGGGAGAACTATCATTTCCTGTTTTTTGTGATGTGGACGGGGACGGCGATCAGGATCTATTGGTGGCTTCGAATGATAAAAAAATTGAGTCAGCACACTATGGCCGGATAGCCCTGTTGGAAAATACTGGGAATAAATTCACGCCGCAATTTTCGATTGTCGATGAAGATTATCTGAACCTTTCAGAAATTAGGATTCATGCACCCGTAATTCGCGTGGTAGATTTCAATATGGACGGAACAAAAGATCTTTTTTATTCCGGCTATAGCTGGGATCAGGGTAAAGTCCTAAGCTTTATTTTTTATAATCAAGCAAATCCCGGGCAACCTTTTAAATTCAATTCTGAAAATTTTAATCAAGTACAACTGCCCACCAGAATATTAGAAGTTCCTGAATTTATCGACGTAACCGGAGATGGTGAACTGGACTTAATCGTTGGCGAAAAGAATGGCAGCATGGCGCTTTACGAAAACAAAGGGAATTTCATGTTTGAAATACTGGAAAATGACTACCTGGGGCACGGAAGGGATTTTTCAGGAGTACGGGTGAATGTTCACCCATTTGTGACGGATTACAACCTCGACGGAAAAATGGACCTGATGGTAGCAGATACAAAGGACGTGACGGTCTATTTTGACTTTGTTAATTCTTCGAACTCAAAGGCTGAAGTATTAAGATTCTTTAATTCATTTGTTCAGGCGGAGGATTCGATATCCATGCAGAAATATAATAGCCTGGCCTCAGCCGATCTGTACAGGACAGGCTTTAGAGAAATGATTTTAGGAGGTAGTGGGGGAGGATTGCGTTTTTTTCGTCAAAAAATGGAGATAGACAATCCTGGTTTTGTAGGGAATGATCTGTTGATATATCCAAACCCTTCATTTATGGGTAGAGATGTAGCTGTGGAATCAGTCAAGGGTGGATTGCTGACGATTTACAATATCAAAGGCCAAAAAGTGGTTGAAGCAATCCTCTCCGAAAAATCTGCAAATTATATAAAGATAGCCACATTTGCCTCGGGTGTTTATTTGTTAAAGTTTATTTCTTCGGATGGCCATTATTCTACGTCGAAGCTCATGATTCGCAGGTAAATTTACTTTTTTGCCTGACAGATGGCCTCGGTTTAAATTCCCATTAATTGATTTTTCTCATTTATCATTGAAGCAAAAATTCCTTAGTTTTGCCCATCAAAATAAAGCGGATTAAGGTTCGCTTACTAAATGATCAAGACACAATAACAAATAAATCTCAATAAGTACCTAAATAAAATTAAAATGAAAGACGCAGTAGCAATTTTATGTGGAGGTGGTCCAGCCCCCGGCATGAATACCGTAGTCGGTAGTGTATCAAAAGTTTTCCTTCGCAATGGCTGGAGAGTGATCGGTCTTCACGGCGGGTATTCCGGATTATTCTCTCAGGAGGCAAGGACCGTGGACATTGATTTCCTGTATGCAGACGATATTTTTGATAAAGGTGGATCGGCGCTAAAGATGAGCCGCTTTAAGCCAAAGGATTCAGACTTTGCAAATAATTTTAACCTTGACCTCTTTAAAAAGAACAATATCAAATTGCTGGTAACCGTGGGAGGTGATGATACTGCGTCTACTGCAAACCGAATTGCAAAATACCTGGAAGACAACGGGTTTCCCATTAAGAATATTCACGTTCCTAAAACCATTGACAATGACCTTCCACTACCTGAGGGTTCACCTACTTTTGGGTATCAAAGTGCTAAGGAAGCAGGTGTTTCTATTTGTAGCACTGTATACGAAGACGCCAGAACAAGCGAGAACTGGTTTATTGTTTCAGCGATGGGGCGTTCTGCGGGTCACCTGGCGGCTGGTATAGGCACAGGATGTCATTTTCCGATGATCATCATCCCTGAAATGTTTAACAAGACGGAGATCACAGTGAACAAAATTGTTAACCTGGTGATTTCAGCTATTCTGAAAAGATCGATTATGGGGATTCCTTACGGTGCGGCGATTGTTTCCGAAGGGGTATTCCATGTGCTAAGCGATGAGGAAATTAAGAATTCTGGAATCAATTTCTCTTATGACGACCATGGCCACCCTGAATTGGGCAAAGTGAGTAAAGCGCACATCTTCAACGAAATGGTTGAAAACAAAATCAAAGAATTAGGTTTGAAAGTGAAAACCAGGCCTGTAGAAGTAGGGTATGAAGTAAGATGCGTTCGTCCGATTGGATTCGATCTGGTTTACTGCTCTGAATTAGGTAATGGTGTTTACAAATTGTTTAAAGAAGGTGTGACCGGCTGTATGGTTTCTGTAGATCCAAAAGGCGATGTAAGCCCGCTTTACCTGAAGGACCTCCAGGGACCTGACGGAAAAATCCCTCCAAGACTCGTGGATGTAGAAGGAGAGCGTACCCAAACTGCGATCCGGGATATAATGCAATATGTCACCGAGGAAGATTACGAGGCAGCTAAACAGTTTGTCAAGAATCCTGAAGAATTCGACTTCTTCAAAATATTGAACTGGCAGTAAATATCTTTATTGAGTCTGTTTCTGCCTTGTGCAGAATTGATGATAAACCAAAAAGCCGTTCTGAATTAATTCGGAACGGCTTTTTTTTGATAAGATTTTAATCTCTAAATTTTAATCAGCTTTTTACTCTCTTTAAATGTACCTGCATTGATCTCATAGATGTATGTACCAGGTCTTAAATCACTCAGGTTGACCCTTACGTTATGCTCACCGGGATTTTGAACGATAGCGTCGATGCGCTTAACCTCCCTTCCCTGGATATCAATGATCCTGATAAGGACATCCGAAGAACGATTTATCATAAAACCGATGGTGGTAATATCCTTGACCGGGTTAGGATAACAATCCTTCAGGTGGAACCTGTCTTTAATAAACGTTTCTTTCGTAGATGTGATGCCGTTGCTTATAATCGGGAGACGGTTATCAACCCAATCTCCAAAACGAGATGCCTGGATGGCTCCCTCGTCTGCTTCAAACCAGTCTTTGACCACAGAAGCATAAACCTGTCGATAGTCGTACTGCATTTTTAAATTACCGTAATTCAATTCATCTAATACCGGGCCCGTACTAATCACGCCCGGGTTTACATTTTTTCCAAATATCAGCATGGGTGCTGCATCTCCATGGTCTGTGCCATAGCTAGCATTGGAAGCTGCTCTTCTTCCAAACTCCGTCAAGGTCATGGTAAGTACTTTTTCTTCAAGTCCGCGGGCTTGAAGATCCTTTTGAAACGCCTGCACTGCAGTAGAAATAAAATAGAGTAATGCAGCATGGTTTCCCATGGTGGAATTGTTGCTTTCTACTTGTTCTGCGTGTGTGTCAAAGCCGCCAATCTTAGTGAGGAATATTTTAGTTTTACACCCCCCTGCTAATAACTGCGCAATTATTTTTAGTTGCTGATAAAAGCTGTTGGTTTGTCTTCCTTTAGGGGCATTAAAGGGATAGGTATTGGGATAGGTGACTGAAGCATCACCACCCTGCTCGTAAACTGAGCGAAGCCTGTCTCCATATTGATTGGTTTTTTCCTCCATTTGAAGGATGTATCTCAATTCGTCTCCATAGTGTGTGTCAGAAATAGCATCCGGTGGGAGACCACTTTGGGAAATGTTTATGTCGAAGAAGCTTTCTCCGGGAATAGACATAGCTGCTGGAATCCCGTTTGACCTGTGAAAAGCCAATGATATATTTGATCCAAACTCTATGGCCAGCGGATCTGGCATCTCTGTGCTTGGGTAGGCATCAGGATAACCTGGATACTCATAGTCCAGATATCTACCCATCCAGCCGGAATCATAATAGTCATCAAAACTTCCGCCCATAAACATTACATCCCTGCTTCGAAAGTGGGATCCATTCGCGTTTTCGTAGGAAACGTTTTGGACGATGGAGACCCGGGCACGATCATAAAGCTCTTTGATAGACTCCATATCAGGATGGAGGCCTACCTGCAGCTCAGCGGGCAAGGAACCATCAAGCGGAATAAACCTTCGTGGGCCATTGTCCGGGATGGCAATGTTTGGGCGCATGTTATAATACTCGGCGTATTGCTCCATGGGAATAATGGTGTTTAATCCATCGTTTCCGCCATGCATTTGAATGAGAATTAACACATTGTCATTGGAGCTTGTGGCGGCCAGTCTCGCCAGATGGCTCCCTTTTCCTAAGACACTGATTGGAATCGAGTTCAGCATGATGGGTGCAGAGGCAATGAGCGGCAGTCTCTTTATAAAATTTCTTCTTTTCATTTCGGTATAATTGGGGTATTACATCAATTGGTATTCAGGTGAGGAGATCAACGCTTTGGCCAGTTCCCGAAGGTGTTCGGTAATAATATCCAGATCAGGATTGTTTGCCACTGTGCTCCACAGCTCTTCGCCGTTTAGGAGTACTGTGATGAAGTAGTCGAACCTTTCTTGAGTGATTCCCTCAGGAAACATATTGTCAATGAAATGCTGGACGATGGCATTTTCATCATTCAGGTTCACGCCTGTACCAACCATGTAATTGTAAATGTCGATTTGAAAAAGTATTTCACCACCTTCATTCGTAACCCCATCGATTAAGGGTGCGGAAAGCAGGTATCGTTGCATCAGATTATTTGGGGAAATCCAGTTTCTGTTGAAGCCCGGCACCTGGTGGTATGCTTCGTAACCCACCACATCAAAAGGCTCATAAAAGTCCAGCCCCTGACTGGCTACCAAGCCCCAGGGGTTTAATACTCTGCTCCATGCCTCGTAGTGCTTTACAAGGTCTGTGTTTTTGTCCGGCATTTGGACATCAAAAAACCTGAGTGTCCCGATCGTAAGGTCGAGTGGGGATTTTATGATGGCGCCCATATTATCATCGGTCGTCACGCCATTGTCCGCATCAAAGAAATGTTGGCTTCTGAGCAACTGGTCTAAAACGGGTAACAGCTCGTAGTCATTGTTTCTAAAGGTGGCAGCCAGTGGCTCGATAATATCATTTTCGACTTCTTCGGGGATTTTGTAATAAACAAAAAACCGATACAGTCGCCGGCAGATGTAGCGGGCAGTTTCATCCTGATTAAATATTAAATCTACAAACTGCTGTAGCTCGGTCAATACATCATCCACGGCATTGCTGGCAGTGTTTAATGTGGCGCTCTGGAATTTATTGCTAAAGGTCTTTGGCTCCAGATCATGCTGGTCGGCGGTAAGGCCGTTTCCCTTTAATACCCCGAGCGCAACTCCAGATTCTTGATCGATATTCGTAAAGGAAGTGTCCACATCAAAACCTGAAAGCAATCGAGCACCTGCTTTCACATCCTCTTCAGTATAATTTGTGTAGTCAATTTGGCTTAGTTGAGGTCCTTTCCCAATAGTGTATAGCTCCAAAAATTCCCGGGCAAAATTTTCCTGAACGTTTCCCTTCACATTTAGTCTGCCGTCCAGGTTATACAACATGGCGTTGTCATAGCAGATTTTGCCGCAGATAGTTTTAAAATTTCCGAGGGAATAATACCTGAACAGGGCAAGTTGATAGTATACGGCGGTACTTTCGGGAATCCTGGAAATGATCGTAGTGAGATGTGTGTGGTACCACCACACCATTTTTTCAATGATGGAATTGCCGTCAGTTTTCATAAGGTCTCCCCACCAGTATTTCACATATTCCTTCAAATTGCCCTCTTCGCTGTTGCCAGCCCCTGGTCTTGGGTTTACCCATGAATCTCCTGTGGCCGGATCGACCGGAGGTTCAGGCAATTCTTTGATATCCAGCAGAATGGCCAATGCCTGGTCAATAGAATAGTTAGCAAATGTATCGATGTCCTGGCTGGCAGGTCCAAAAGTGGTTCTTCGTAACAGATGAGCGGCCCTTTCCCTGCCTAATGAGGATGCGCTACTTATCGGGTTTAAACTTGCCATAAAGCATTAAGAGTTTTTCGTTTTGCGGTTGTTGAAAAAACAATAGCCATAAAGTTGGAGAAAAATTGTATTACAAAATGACCTTAAAAGGAGGTTTTCTTACAAGGTAAAAATATTGACTTTTTGACGGGGCTAATACGAGTTCAATCCGGAGTCATGTTGGCAAGCGTTAACATTGCGGTAACATTGAATTTTCATCATTGAAAAAATCATTTTTTTGCAATCAGTTTTCCTATTACATTACATCTTTACGCATATATATTTGAAAAATTCGAAAAATTGTATTAAATTTGGAATTGGTCTAACGAATTTTCATTAATTAAAAAAGGAGGTTTTTTATGAAGACGACGTATGAGAGATTAGCTAAAAACGGTATTGATATTTGGTTATTCGGAAAAGAGAAAAAGAAACGATTTGGCCTGCTGTGGGTACTGATTTTAGCTATTATCGTAATGGGTATTGTAATTTAAACGTTTCAGGCATGGCATTTTAATGCCATGCCTGAGATCATGTTATTCATTCTTTAATTCTTCCCTGATTTTTTTTACCTCTTCCGCAGTTACTGCTCCCGAGTTGTTTCCGAAACTTCCCCTCACATAGGTTAAAATGTTGGCCATGTCTTCGTCGGACAAGTAATCCAGCGCTGGCATCAAGTTATTATATTCTACCCCCTTTACTGTAATGGGGCCTTCTAAGCCTTTAACCAACGTGGTGACAATCCATTTTACATCTCCATTGGCATACTCAGACTCTTTCAGGGGAGGAAACGTATTTGGGACCCCTCCGCCATCAAGTTGATGGCAAGCGCTGCAATGCTGTTGGAAAAGACTTTTTCCGGGATGGTTTTCTAATGATGGTTGTTCGCTTTTTCCGGTAGGCGCATAGCTTTGAACAGACTCTTTTTTACCACCACAGGAAAAGAAAATGATGGTAAAGGTACTGATTATTAGTAGGTTTTTCATTTGTTAAAAAAATTTTAAAGACGCCCCCGATTTATAATTTTATTTAGCTTTTTGCAAGATTTTTTTTAGTGTTTACCCGAGCGGTTTGTGTTACTACTACATTGTTGTTTTTAAAAAGCAACTCCTTTTTGTGCGCTTTCCCCAACTGGAATACTATCAGGAATTGCTGGTGGGAACCTGCCTGCCAGAGTGAAGGCCAATACGCGGCAGGCAGGTATGCAACAATAAACATAAATGGTAATTTGACAAAGTAGGATTACTCTAAAACCAGAATCGTATCGATATCATTCCTTTTTTCAAAAGGAAGCTTCACAATATAGCCCAATTTAGAAGAAGTAAACTCTACCTTTTCACCTGTTTCAAAGAGTGTAAGGCTTTTAATTTTTTGATTGAGGGTAAAATGAAAAGAGTCGTCCTGAAGATGCAATACGTGAATAAAAGTTTTCGAACTGTCTTTGCTTCGCGTGCTGACACCCCAGTAATGCGGGTCGATTGGGCCGGATCGGGTTGAGTATATTGTTTCGCCGTAAGTTTTCATCCAATCACCAATGACTTTTAGCGTGTCAATATTTTCGGATTGGATTTTTCCGTTTGGCAAAGGGCCTGTGTTTAACAGGAAATTGGCATTGTAGCCCGCTGCTTTAACTAGTGTTTGGATCAATTGTTTACTGGATTTAAACCTCCTGTCTTTGATATTGTAGCCCCAGGAGCCATTCATTGTCTCACACATTTCCAATGGCAAATCAGAAATAGATCCGGTTTGGTTAAAACCCATGCTGTTGTGCCCAGGAAGGTCACGCTCAAACATCTGAAAATCTTCGCCAGGGTATGGTGCCTTGTGGTGGTTGCTGCCAATCAGCGCGCCGGGTTGAAGCTGATGGATCAATGCATAGGTCTTTTCAAGTTGCCAATCTGCATCCCACTTATCCCACATCCCATCAAACCAAATCCCTCCTATTTCACCATAGTTTGTCAGAAGTTCTGTAAGCTGATTGTTCATATAATCAATATAGTTCTTCCAATCGCCACTTTCGGGTCTGCCCGTGTAGCCAACTCCGGTGTTGCCTCTTGGAAAATAATCAGGATGATGCCAGTCTAGCTGTGAATAATAGAAAAACAACTTAATGCCCTGTTTATCACACTCTTCTTTTAATTGCTTCAGCACATCCTTTCCGTAGGGAGTCTTCTCGACTATATCATAATTGCTGGTTTGAGAATCAAACATGGCAAATCCATCGTGGTGTTTGCTGGTGATGGTGATGTAATTCATTCCGGCGTCTTTCACCATTGCTACCCACGCTGCCGGATCAAATGAGGTGGGGTTAAAAAAACCGGGGAGTTTTTCGTAGGCGATTATGGGAATTTGTTTTTGGTTCATGATCCATTCGGCAATGCCCATATCGCCACCACCTGCCATTTGACAATACACTCCCCAATGAATGAACAAACCGAATTTGGCATCCTGGAACCATTCACGGTTTTTAAGATTTTCCTTCGTGGGGACATAATTTTTTTGTGCGTTAACGTTGATAATCCCTGCGAAAAGATGAATTAAGCAGGCTAATATTATTTGTCTCATGTTAATGGTATTTTGTGTTTTAAAAGATTAGATAAGCATCTCCGGAAGCTTTACTCGTAAAGATTCAAAAGATACTCACATGTTTTGGGAGAAAAAAATAAAACATTTGTGAAAATGCCACCGGAAGGGTCTGTGGGACAAATTGATTCACATAATTTTGCCAGCGTAGCTATATTAAAAATGTCACAAAGGCTTTAAGACACATAGAAATCGTAATTGTCAATTTCCGGTTTGGATTATCTAAAGTTGTTCAAAGCTTAAAATGAAATTACTTCGTCGGCGTAAGCTTGCCCTGTAGCAATAGATTATAATCTTCACAAGACATATAACCATAGTCGTCACCATAAGGGCAGGTATTATACTCTTTTCCAAAAAGGCCTTCCTTAATAATTACACCTTTCCCTTTACAAACCGGGCAAACGATCTTACCATATTTTTCACAGTCAATGATATGGTGGATATTATAGTTTTCCGGCTTTAATTCTTTTGCGGCAACAGTAGAATCTGAAGAGGTGGAAGCTGTGCCATTTTCTTTAAGGTAAGCTTTTTCAGCGATTTCCAGATAATCTTCACATTGGTCTGAAAATTTCCCCTGGCTACCTTTAAGCTCAAGGTATTTATTTAGCCAGTTGATGCTTTGCTTATATTTTTTGAGGAATAAAGAATTTACGCCAAAATAATAGCAGATATCAGGATTGAGTGACTTGGAGTTGTCCAGTACAAATTTGAATGCTTCATCGGCATCCTGGTACTGACCATTGTACATCATGTTTGCCGCTTGCTCGATCCTCCTGTCAGCTTCTTCCTTTTCTATTTTTTCGATTTGGGCGATCGAATCTGAAAAAACGAATATGGAAAAAAGGATGGGTAGCGCTATAAAATTGCGGGTCTTCTTAATTTTTATCATCATACTCCATTCTCTTCACAATACTCCTGCCAAGTGTAATCTCATCGGCATATTCCAATTCACCACCAATAGGTATGCCACGAGCAATTGCAGTTATCCTGACGCCGGTATCCTTCAATTTTTTAGCAATAAAAAAAGAGGTGGTATCACCTTCCATTGTTGGACTGAGTGCCAATATAACCTCCTTTATGTTAGAATTTTCGTCTTTAACCCTTTTTAACAAACTTTCAATGTTCAGCTCCGAGGGGCCTATACCTTCCAGTGGGGAAATGACTCCGCCGAGTACGTGGAAATATCCGTTGTACTGTGCAGTATTCCTGATAGCAATCACATCGGGGGTGTCCTCCACCACACATATCATTGTCCTGTCCCTGTTTAGCGTCTCGCAGGTACATTCTTCGCTGTCGGAAATAATGTGACAGATTTTACATTGTTTGGTCTTTTCCCGAAGGTTGGTCAATGCCCGGGTGAGGAATTCTGTCTGGTCTTTATCCTGTTTTAGGAGATGAAGGGCCAGACGCAAGGCAGTTTTTTTGCCAATCCCCGGAAGTTTCGAAATTTCGTTGACCGCTTCTTCTATCAGCTTTGAAGGATACTCCATACCTAAATTTTACACCTTGCTTTTTTTACAATTTCACAAAATTACTGTTTTTTGCAGCAATAAATTTATTTTTAGAGCATTAATCAATACTTATTGATTGTTAACCTATGAAGCCTACCAGGGTCAATAACCAGGCCTTAGTGTTAAGGTCATTTTGATCAAAACTGTTTCAGGGGGTTATTGATTTTGAGATTATGAAAAAAAACATCAAAATATCCGCGGGAATACTTTTAGGGTTGGCCATATTTTATTTAATCTTTTCTAAGATCAGCCAATACAATGCACATAATCTGAAAGGTGTCCAGGAAGCTGATTCGCTGGAACTAGCTCAAGAAACCCTGCCCGTATTATCACCTAAAATCCTTTACGGCATCAATGTCGATTCCCTGGATGTTTTTGAAGGTTCCATCCAAAAGAATGAAAACCTGGCTTCCATCCTTTATCGATTTAATGTGAGTGCCAAGGTGATCGCCGAAATTGGAAATTTACCGAAAGATATATTTGATGTACGAAAAATCCAGGCAAAAAAGCCTTATACCATTATCCATGAAAAGGATACTTTAAAAACTGCAAGGTTTTTCATTTACAAACCCAATGCCATTGACTATGTAATGTTGGAGTTTGGGGATTCTGTAATGGCAATCCAGGGTAAGAACAAAGTAGATACTATGCTTGTAACACTGTCTGGTATCATTGAATATTCCCTTTATCAAACCGTGGTGGATTCGGGCGCTTCGCCTTTATTAGTAAATAATTTAGCGGATGTGTATGCCTGGGAAATTGATTTTTTTGGTTTGCAAAAGGGGGATCAGTTTAAAGTTTTTTATGAAAAATACATGGTCGAAGGCGAGCAGGCAGGGATAGGTCCAATCAAGTCAGCATACTTTAAACACATGGGGGAAGACTTTTACGCCATCCCTTACGATCAGGGTGAGGGATTGGAGTTTTTTGACCTGGAAGGAAAAAGTCTCCGAAAAACTTTCCTGAAGGCGCCATTGAAATACAACCGGATATCCTCTACCTTTTCCCATAGTCGTATGCATCCTGTGTTAAAAATCCGCAGGCCACACCACGGGGTGGATTATTCTGCGCCCCAGGGAACGCCAGTGGTGGCAGTGGGTGATGGGCTGGTGACAAAAGCGGCATACAGCGGTGGGGCCGGAAATATGGTGAAGATAAAACACAACAGCAATTATGAAACCGCCTATCTTCATCTTTGGAAATATGGGCCGGGTATTCGGTCAGGTATCAGGGTTAAACAGGGTCAGGTAATCGGATATGTGGGGAGCACCGGCTTGTCAACAGGGCCACATCTGGACTATCGGTTTTATAAAAACGGGACGCCGGTGGATCCGCTGAAGATAGACCCTCCATCAGCCAATCCAATCAAAGAAGAAGAGGTGGTTAATTTTAGTAAGGTGCGGGATCTTTGGTTTGAGCAATTAGACAGTATCGTTATTAGCCAGCAACAAGAACACATCTAAAATTCCTGGTTTTCCTAAAGTCTATTCAGAAAAATTGTTATTTTTTCAGATATTAACTTCCCAAAGTAGAAAATAATTCTTTTTCATGAAGAAATTGTTGCAATTCGGGGTGTCTGAGGAGTATGAAGGGTATAAAAATCAGGCAATTATCACCTCCAATCTGATTTTCATGTTTGGACTTTTAATGGGCATAGTGGCTGTGGCTTTATCCCATAGGTTCATCCCTGAGCTGGCATTATTGGCCTATGCTTTCCTGGGAGGGATCGTGGCAAGCCTTGTACTGAATTACTTGGGACTGGCTGATGCGGGAAGATTTTTTTTCATTCTGATAAATGCTCTCATTCTTTCCTTATTAAACGCCCTTCCACTCGAACCAGGTGAAGCCCTTTATCCACATTTTTACCTTGCTCAATTTGCAATCGTTGTCCTTCCCTGGATAATTATTGACATTAGAGAGGGTTTTTTTATTTACTTTTCAACAGCCGCCGCTCTCTTATTTTTCCTTGTTCAGCCTTTTATTGTGGAATTATTTACCATCGAGACTAACCGGGAGTTTCTGGAATCAGATATGATGAAGTATTTGATTTATGGGTTTTCCCTAACAAATGTTATCGGCTCTCTTTTTGTTCTGTCGGGACGAAATGTGGGGAATGAGGTGGCCGGTCAAAAAATGGTGGATGAAATAAATACCAAGTCAAGTGCAATGGAAGCTCAACAGGCAGAAATCCAAGCTAAAATAGAAGAGCTAAATGAGTCCCACAAGGAGGAGGAAGACAGGAGTTGGGTTTCAAATAGCCTCACCCAAATAGCTGATATCATCAGAAACTCGAAGAGTGATAATGTTTTCGCCGAACTTGCTGAAGAAATGGTACAGTGCTTAGGTGCGGACCAGCTCGCTATTTTTTTATTAAACGATGATGAAAACACACCATTTCTTGAAGTTAAGGGTTGCTATGCGATTGATCGGGTAAAACAAATAAATGGACGATTTTCAACAGAAAAAGGAACTATAGGACAGTGTTTCAAAGATAAAGAGTTTTTATATGTAGATAATCTGCCGAAGGATCACTTGAGATTTACATCGGGTTTAGGCGAAGATCCTCCTAAACATCTTGCACTCGTTCCACTGATCGAAAACAACAGAATTTCGGGGATACTGGAAGTAATATCACATAATCCTTTTGGTGAAAAGGAAAAGGCTTTTTTTAAACAGGTGTCCGAAGTAATTGCTTCCTATATTTTAGCTAGCACCATGAGCATTAAAATCAAAATGCTGATAGAACAAAACCAGGTGCAGGCAGAAGAAATGAAAGCCCAGGAAGAAGAGATGATGCAGAACATGGAGGAACTTCAAGCCACACAGGAGGAAATGTCCAGAAAAGAAAAAGAATATCTTTTGGAAATAGAAAAATTAGAAACGCAACTGGAATTAAAGACTAACAAATGAGGAAGTTGATCAATCTTGGAGTGGATGACTCTTTAAAATCCTATCAACTGACAATGGTTAAAAATGCCAATATCATGGCGATTGTTTTTACAACCTTTGCTGTCTGTTTCCTTTTATTCCTTTTTTTTTATCAGCCAGAAGAAATATTATTTTCCCTGATATTGTTTATTCCCCCGTTAACGGTGTGGTTATTCAATTTTGTTAACCTTTCCTTTTTGTCCCGGCCTTTATTTCTAGTGTCCGGATTACTCATTATTACTTTGCTGCATGGCTATTTTGTTTTGCCTGGTCAGTCGGTATTGTTTTATTTCTTAATTGCGCAACTCAACTTCTTTGTAGTATTCTGGACACTGATCGATACGCGAGAACGATTTATTTTATTGCCAACACTGGCTGCAATGCTGTTGATATTTTTTTCTTTCCCATGGATTAACGAGCGTTTTGATTCGGAACGGGGCGTTCCTGAATTGACTGATTCTACAGTCAAAATTATTGGGTACATAATTAACCTGCTGACCACATTTACCGCATTATATTCGATACAGAAAAGAAGCCAGATCTCTGAGGAAGGGATAGAAGAATTAAAATTGCAGTTGGAGGAAAAGTCTAATGATTTGGCAAAAAAAGAGAAAGAACTTCATGAAACACTACAGGAAATTTCCAGATCTCATAATGAAGAAGACAAGAGGAACTGGGTTGCGAGTGGATTAACAAAGATAAACAACATACTTCGGGGAAACGACAGCGACATTTTCAAAAAGGTGTTGTTGGGAATCGTTGAGCACGGGAATCTTCTTTACGGGGGTATTTATGAAATAGAAGCAGGGCAATACGGGGAGAATTTTTTGATTTTGAAAGCCAGCTACGGATACGCCAGGGAGAGGCTACAAAACAACAAGTTGCCAATTGACGATGGGCTTCTGAGCAGGGCCTATCATGAACACGATATCGTACATTTGACAGAAATTCCAAGTAATTATTCAAAGATCGCGTCAGGGCTTGGCGAGGCTCACCCGGGAACCCTGGTGATATTACCCCTGATCTACGAGGAGCATATTGAAGGCATTTTGGAAGTAGCGGCCTTTCGTCGTCTTGAAGATCACGAAATTGAATACTTTAAAAAGGTCTCCGTCATACTCGGAAGGTTTATTGAGTCGTACAAATCAGACGCAAAAACAAAGGAGCTACTGGAAAAAACACAACAGCAAACCGAAGAAATGAGAGCGCAGGAGGAAGAGATGCGTCAAAACATGGAGGAATTGCAGGCCACCCAGGAAGAGCTACATCGCAAAGAGCAAGAGTATATCAACAAAATAAAAGATTTAAAAGAACGGGTTCAAAAATAACATTTTTGTAATTTTTTATTATTTTAGTCCTTCCACTACAATTATTTGGTTAACCCACCAAGCTAACTGAACTAAGGTACATTTAATGTTCAGTATGATCCTTATCGCCGGTTTAATACAGTCTAGTGTGATAATTACTTAAAAAGTCAATAATTATTCGTGCCATTACTCATGTCATTTCATTAAGAGGAGTTTTCAGAGCAAATAGTGGTGGCGCGAATTAGTTCGCTAACTAACAAATCATTGCACTGCTGACAATATTTAGATTTTCATCAACCAATATTTAGATATGAAAAGGAGTATTATTGAAATCGGGGTTTCATCGTCCCAGCCGAAATTTATTCAGGATAAAGTAAGGCTATCAAACCAGGTGGCGATCATTTTTACCATCGTGGGCATTTCCTACACAATATTTTCTGTGGTCTACTACCCCACACTTGTCATTTATCCAATAGGATGTATCCTTCTTTCTCTGACCACATTTATGGTGAATCAATTGAGGATGATCTATTTATCGCGATTTATTCTTTCCTCTCTTGTCCTCCTATTGGCTTATTTATACCATGCCAACATCGTCAATGAGGGGGAACCCTATATTACATCGCTTTTCATAATAGAGTTTGTATTGACCATTATTCCTTGGGTTCTTTTTGATTTTAGGGAAACAGTGTCGCTGATCGCTTCACTCACAATCTGCTATGGATTGCTGCTTACCCAGGATTTGGCAATAGAATTTTTTGATAGTGATCTTAATAGCGAAATTTTCAGACAAGGATTCTTAAACTACGCTTCTTATGCATTTGCTGTCATAATTTTGATTTCATGTTTGCTTTTCCTACAGGCAAAATATTTAAATGCAGAAAATGAGGTGACTTCCCTGATAAAAGATGTGAGGATTAAAAATGATGAGCTGGAGAACCAAAAAAATCAACTTCGCCAAACCGTCGAGGAGGTGAACAAAGCCCGTGAAGAAGATTCTAAACGGAATCATGTCAATGAAGGGCTGGCTAAGATGGACAATTTCATTCGGGCGAATGAAGATGGCAACGTATATTCGAAATTAATAACATTCATTGTAAAGCATGCAAACCTGAATCAAGGTGGAATTTACCTCACCGAAGGTGATGGGGAAAACCAGTATTTAACACTAAAAGGATGCTATGCCTACGATAGGGAAAAGATCGTTAACCAAAGGTTTGATTTGGAGGAAGGGTTGATAGGCCAGGTATTTAAAGAAGGAAATCCCATTTTATTGAGTGAGGTGCCAAAGGATTATTTAAAAATCACCTCCGGACTGGGTGAGGCAACTCCCAACTGCATATTCATCGTTCCCCTGCGAAATGATTCAACTATAAGCGGTATCATGGAACTTGCCTCATTCAATGAAATCGAAAAACACATACAACAGTTTATTTTAAGCGCTGCCGAACATATTGGCTCGTTCCTGGAGTCTTTTAAATCCAATATTAAAACCCGTGAGTTGCTAGAGCAAACTCAACTTCAGGCGGAGCAAATGAAAAGCCAGGAAGAAGAAATGAGACAAAGCATGGAGGAGTTGCAAGCGATCCATGAAGAAATGAATAGAAAGGAAAGGGAATATATTGAGAAAATAAGCTTGTTGGAACAAAAATTAGGGATAGAAAGTAGCGGGGGAAATACTGAATTTAAAACATATCAACAATAGCTGTCCAGATACTTTTCTTACCGTTGTCTACCCTCGTCCACACGGGCCTTACATAGCCTGCGTGGGCGGCCAGGCCAATGTAATCACCGAAGTACACATTGTTTATTGGTTCAAAAGGGGATTCACTGATTTTTTGATTAACAAAGGTTTTTCCCCCATCTTCCGAATATGCCAGATACACATCTGTTTTATTGTCTTCGTGCTCCCTTCTGTCATAGTACATAATATAAATGGTCCCCGATATTTGATCAATCGTCATCCAGTTAAAAAACTGATGTTTTTCAGACGCGTCATTGTTAACCCTTAATGGCTTTGACCAGCTTTTACCTCCATCCGTAGATTTGGTAAGCCAGATATCTGTATTTTCTTCGCCTTTTCGCTGATCTGCCCAGGAAACATAAATATTTCCATGGTAGTCTCCATAGCTGATATCACAGGAAATAATGGGGTAATTTCCTCCTTCATCAATTCCGGGAATTGTTAAATCCCATCCACCTACCTGTTCAGCAATCTGTTTGTCCTTCGGCAGCCAGGTGATTCCGCCATCTATTGTTTTGTCAAAGTAGATCTTTTCGTCGTGTGTCCAGACGATGTATACTTCGCCCTTAGGGCCAACGGCAGGCATAGCTCCTTTAACGGCTTCATTGGTGTTTCTACAGGTGCCTGAAATTTGATTGATCTTGATGGGCGGTTTCCAGGATTTGCCCCTGTCGTCCGAGTAGGTAAAAAGAATGCGGGAAGAGTCGTTGGGATTGCTACTCCCCAATTTGTCAAATTGCGTCCAGGTTAAATAAATATTCCCGCTAAACTCATCAAATACAGCCAGTTCCTTATCATGTTGGCTTTGCTGTGAGAGGCCGATGGAGCGGTCTTTTCCCCATTTTCTTGAATTGGTAGAAGATTGGCAAACTATTCGATCAAGGATCCTGTTTCCGTTCCACCCAAGATCTTGAGGATCTGACAGGTGGAAGTAATACATTTTACCTTCATTGTCACTGATCACACATGGATTGCCAAAAACCCCAAACTTTGATTTTATTTCCCTTTTATTCCAGGTATGGCCAAAATCTTCGGAGTAAAACACCCATTTCAGATCCGCGCCTACCACCATGTTATTGGGGTATTTTAAATTGATCGCAATGCTGGGCTCACAGATATCCTCGCTTTCACCAATCTTGATATTTTTATATTGTGAAAAACTGCTTCCGGACTCTAATAAAAATATCAGCAAAAAGCCGAAAAATGAGTACTTGAAAAAGGTGCGTTTCATCTGTTTATTTTGTCTGTTTTCAATTGTACAGATGGAACCTTTGATGTTAAAAATAATCATTGCCCTGTGTGTTTCCCGATAGCTATCGGGATTAAACATTTCGGTTTCATGTTATAATGGAAATTCCAATCACTGAAATTACCTTTTTCAAGTATTTTTATCAAAAGAAAATCAAATAATGTAATGGCATTATTCGCTAATGATATCGATTAATTCTTTTTGTGAGATTTTGTAGATGCTAATCCTCGAAAACCTGCCTGTAACGTAGGTGTTTCCAAGTATGGCCAACCCTCCGTCAAGGCTTTGGATGACCTTTACCAGTGAATAGGGATTGTTAAACCCGAGCCGCCTGGAACCCTGCAATTCGCCGGAGTTCGGGTTATAAAAGTAAAGGATAATTTGGTTGGTTTTGGTGGTGGTCCCTACTACGACTGACGGAGTGCCATTCACGTTAATTTCTTTCATATCAAAGAAAGCCCTTTGGGTTATTTCGGGATGGTCGTTTCCCGGGAAATCAGTACTTGTAAATATATTTCCTTCATTTATTGGCTCACTCGGAATGATGAAATTTTCGTTGTAGCTATAACGGGTTAAAAAATACTCATTGCTGCCGATATTTAGCAACCCACTGACTGCCTCTTCTCCTTTTTGAAACCCGTTGATTTTACCGGTTAAGCCATAGGTATTTTTATCCAGAAAATGGATACTTAATGTGTAATCAGAATAGCCATTAAAATAGTACCGGCTATCTGACTCGCCAGTGAAAAAAGGCATTTTGTTTCCGGTACCGTTGATATGGCCGTCTATTAATTCCAGAAAATCTTCCATCACCGGAAATCCATCAGCATCGGCGTTTGTTAGATTGAAATTAGCATCAAATTCGTTCAAACGGGACTCTTGGTTGTCAAAATCATAGCTTAACATGATCATGCCGCCAGAGCTCGTTTTGGATGCGCAGAGTGGGAATGAAATATTATAGCTGTTCTGAAGTTGTGGGCTGGAAGATGAATCTGATACACGGTATAGCTTTGTATTCAGGGTCAATTCATCCATGCAGAAGAAATAATAGGTATTATTTTTTTCGACAATTCCGGGAATGGGATTTACATCTTCCTCATTTAATTTGAAATCCCACTCAAAATTGCCTTCCTTGTCCACTTTCATCACATAGGCATTGTTGATATCGTAGGATCCCAGGATAAAATAGGAGCTGTCGGAGCCCTGGACGAAATCTACGGGGGTAAAAATGTTTTCAAAAGTTTCATCATTGTATATCTTCAGAAAACTTTCGTTAGGCTGGATTTCTTCCTCTTCTTTACAGGAAAGGATCAAAGCAAAAGAGGACAACAAAATTATATATGTAAGTATGTTTTTCATGACAGGTAGGGATTAAAGAGGAACATAATCTTTAGAGGTAATGAATTTCAATGGCATTACCACCTGTAGGGAGATTTCAATGGCATCAAGCTTTATGTCGTCCTGCGCATCAAAAACCCCGCTCAAAAACTGGTTGTCCAGGTACCTGGAGGAGGAGTTGGAGATATTTTTCATTCCAAGGCGGTAGTTGGCTACGAGGCCAAAACGGGCATTCCCAAGGTTTTGTGTAACGCCAATCCCGAAGAGCAATCCCCAATTGTTTTTCACATAGAAATCATCGATCTGCCCGGCATATTCATTTTTGTCCGATATGGTATTTCCGCCTGTTGCATTGTCTGTGATTTCTTCGGTCACTTTTTTTGTGGCGTTCAAAAGTGTGCTGGCAAAGGCGCCTGCCTGTACAAAAGGCTTGGTCTTCCCGCTTACCAGTTCGTATTTAAATACCAATGGCAACTCCAGGTATTGCAGTTGATTGGTGTGCTCATATTCAAGTGCTACATTTTTAGTTCCGCTTTCCTGTGATGCCCACAGGTAGCTCATAGAATAGCTGTACTTGTACGTTGAAAAGACCGGCTCCAGTTTAGCAGATAGACCCGGAAGAAATTCAAATCCGACCAGAAAGCCAAATTGATACCCGGGCAGGTTGAACTGTTCATACTGCTTTTCCGCATTTCCCGAAGTGGGAGTATCTGTAAAACTAAAGGTGCCGAAATTCCCGGAAGGGATTGGTTTTGTCAGGTTCGTTCCGGCCTTTATCCCAATCCACCATTGGGTAGACTGGATGGCGCTACTGCCTGAAGGTCTCTTTTTTGTTTTGTATTGACCAAAGGAAAAGTGGGTGGCCAATAACAAGATAATGATTAGCTGTGTTCTCATAACGGGTTTTGGGTATTGAACCTTAAATTTGAGGTTTTGGATTTTTTAAAAAAACAATAATCTAAACGATAGATTAGATGTGTAATATTATAAAGTGATGTTCATCATTTCCTACCTGGCTCTGAAATTAGCGATACACCTCCGAAATATAAAGCGGATTGATTTTGATCTGTTGCCTAAATACATGATTTTTGATGCTTAAGTAAATAACAAACAACCTTTTGAACTGATTTTTAATGAATAAGAGGACAAATCTCATCACGAGGTTTTTAATTTGGCGACGGCAGCATATCAGTGATAACAGGTTTGTCAATATTCTTAGCGTAATAGTAGGTGCGCTGGCAGGTCTGGGCGCAGTGCTCATCAAATCTTCTGTTCACGTTATCCAAAAATTGCTTACCAAAGGATTTCTTCCACACGACTATAATTTAAATTATGTTCTCTATCCCGTCATTGGGATATTCCTCGTGTTGGTGTTTAAAAAGTTTATATTAAGTCGACCTGTAGGTCACGGTATCCCTAATGTTTTGTATGCCATTGGCAAAAATAACGGGATAATAAAGCCCTATCAAATGTGGGCTTCTATTGTGACGAGCGCAATAACCGTCGGATTTGGCGGTTCGGTGGGGCTGGAAGGACCTACGGTATCCACAGGTGCTGCCATCGGATCTAACCTGGGGAGGTTTTTACATCTTGATTTCAAAAGAATACAGTTACTGATCGGTTGTGCAGCCGCTGGTGCGATGGCAGCGATTTTCAAGGCACCTATCGCAGCTATAATATTTGCTGTAGAGGTGTTGATGCTTGATTTTACGATGACGGCATTTATTCCCCTGCTCATAGCGAGTGTTACTGCCACGCTGGTTTCCTATGCCTTTTTAGGGCAGATGTTTATATACAGCTTTGAAGCGGATTCCTCCTTTACCTTGAAGGAGGTGCCCTACTACATTTTGTTTGGAGTGTTTGCCGGGTTTGTCTCGCTTCACTTTACCCGGATGTATGCCTTTATGGATAAGCTTTTTGATCGATTCAATGGGTGGTTTATAAAATACATGGTGGGGGCATTGGTATTGGGAATTTTAATTTTTCTCTTTCCTTCCTTTTACGGGGAGGGGTATTCTGCCATCGACGCCTGCCTGAAGGGCAATTACGATTATCTTTTTAACCAGTCCATTTTCTTTGATTTTAAGGATAATCAAATTGTCTTCATCGCATTGTTTCTGGCCATTATACTGCTAAAAGTATTTGCAACACAAGCGACGTTTGGCAGCGGCGGGATTGGGGGGATATTTGCTCCGTCCATGTTTATTGGCTCTAATGCCGGACTGTTCTTTGCGTCGATTCTTAGCTATGGGTGGAATTCGCCGGTTTCTCCAAGGAATTTTGCCCTGGTAGGGATGGCGGGCTTGATAGCTGGGGTAATCCATGCTCCGCTTACAGCGATATTTCTTATTGCAGAGATTACAGGGGGATATGACCTTTTCATGCCTCTGATGATTGTGTCTACTATTTCCTACGGCACTATTCGATTTTTTACCAAAACTTCCGTTTATACCAGTCAATTGGCAAAAAGAGGCGAACTATTTACACATCACAAGGACAAAGTTGTGTTGAGCCTCCTCAAAGTTCCGGATTTGTTAGAGACCAATTTTAAGACAGTGAATAAAGAAGCCAGGCTGGGAGAATTAGTGAAGATTATTGCTACGTCTAAAAGAAATGTTTTTCCTGTAATAGATGACGAAAACAACTTCTGTGGTACGGTTCATTTAAATGACATAAGGGATGTGATTTTTAAACCGGAACTCTATGAGTCTACTGCTGTAATTAATCTGATGAATACGCCTTTAGCGACGGCTTCTCCCAACGAATCCATGGAAGACATCGTAGAGAAATTTCAAACAACTCAACACTATAACATACCGGTACTGGAGAATGGCAAATACCTCGGATTTGTTTCAAGGGCAGCAGTTCTTACCAAATACAGAAAGCTGTTAAAACATTTCTCAGAAGATTAGCCCTTTCGTAGTCCTTCTTCAGCTTCGCGTAATTTAGCCACATCACCGATGTCAAACCATGTGGAATCGTGATCCTGGTATCCATAAATCGGCTGGGATGTACATAATTCCAGGTAAGTGTCGACTATGGAAAACCTACCTTCCTGATTCATCAATTTAAATATGGAGGAGTTAATAATGTGAATACCTGAAAAAGGATAGCTCAGCAATTCTGAGTGAGCACCGAAGCGAATTTCTTTGTTTTCTTTAAAATTCTTCCAGCCGGACAGTCTCATTTGATGGTCGAAGAGGAAACACCGGGAGGATTTTCTATTTCTGACCACCAGAGTTGCGAGGGCGTTTTTTTGTTGGTGGGCATCGATTAATCTTTTCAGGTTTAAGTCAGTAATTATATCCGAATTGATCAAGATAAAATCTTCATTTTCACTAAAAAACCAGGAAGCATTTTTTAGTCCGCCGCCTGTTTCTAAAAGCGAGTCCCTTTCATCGGAAATTTCGATATGAAGACCGAAATTATTTTTTCGCTCAAGAAAATTAAGAATTTGATCCGCAAAATGATGGACATTGACAATAATATCAGACACCCCATATTTTTTCAGGTGGAGGATGCTTCGCTCAAGCATGGGTACACCGCAAACTTCCACCAGCGCTTTAGGAATTTTATCAGTCAATGGTTTAAGCCTTGTTCCTTTTCCGGCGGCAAAGATCATAGCCTTCATAGAACTTCCTTGATCTCCTGTTCGCGATGATTTAAAATGACCACCACATGCTTGCCATACTTCAATTTGAGATGACTGCATAATTCTTCTGCGCAAAAAACGGAGCGATGCTGGCCACCGGTACACCCAAAGTTGATCTGGAGATTAGTAAAACCCCTGTCTAGGTATTTGTCAATCGACTGCTCCACCAGTAGAAAGATCGATTGGAGAAAGGGCTCGACTTCTCCATCTTTTTTCAGAAAATCGATGACCTTCTTGTCCCTTCCGGTGAGGTATTTATATTCTTCATACCTCCCGGGATTATGAATGCTCCGGCAGTCAAAAATATACCCTCCGCCGTTCCCGGTGTCGTCTACAGGAATACCTTTTTTATAGGAGAAACTGTTGACTCGTACTGTTAAAGGAATTGATGTCGAAATGGATTTAGTAAACTTTTTCAACCCTGGCGCATCCGTTAATTCACCTAAAAGATGGGGTAAGTGTTGCATGTCAGGTGGTAGGCAATTTTTTTCCAGCATCCTGTCAAGATTCTTCAGAGCATAGGGGATGCTTTGCAGAAAATGGCTTTTTCGCTCATAAAAACCCCGATAGCCATAGGCTCCCATCGCCTGCATGATCCTGATCACCACAAAGGCGTAATAGAGTTTTTTAAATTCATCTTTGTCAATTGGAAGAAGTGATGACAGTTGGTCTAAATAATAATCCAACAGTTCCTTTCTGATTTCCTCGGGAATGTTTGCTTTGGCGTCGTATAAAAGTGAAGCAATGTCATATTGCAGAGGGCCTTTCCTACCTCCCTGGTAATCGATGAAATAGACCTGGTCGTCCCGGATCATGATATTTCGACTTTGGAAGTCACGGTACATGAAATATTCGGAAGGTGCCGAAAGCAAATATTCGGTAAAGATGTTGAAGTCATTTTCCAACAACTGTTCGTCAAAAGCCACCCCCGATAGTTTAAGAAAGTAGTATTTGAAGTAGTTCAGATCCCACATCATACTTTGTTTATCAAAGGCTTCACGTGGATAGCATCTGTCAAAGGGAATATGGAGGCCTCCTTCTATTTGAAATCGGGGGAGCCATCGTAATACCTGTTTATATTTATCAATGACTGATAGTGGGAATATTTCCTCCGTTCTTTTTTCTTTCAGGTAATTAAAAAGGGTGACATCACCGAGATCTTCCTGTAAATAGGAAGTTTCTCCTTTATGCACCGCCAGTATTTCAGGAACCGGAAAACTTAATGAATGGAATTTTTCAGAGAATGAAATAAAGGCCTGGTTTTCTTTGACATCCTGGTTGATGACACCAATAACACTTTTATCGTGGTTTTTTATGCGATAATACCGCCTACTGGAACCGGAAAGTGGCAATAACGTAATAGTTTCTGGTAAGCCGCTTGCTATTTCTAAAAAACTGGTTTTGAAGTATTCGGTATACAGGTCGGTCAACTTTTTTTCGTTAATTTTACCTTACAAATTTATAGGAGTTTTCTACATATCACCTCAAAAAATCAAATGATTAGAAGATTTTTCAAAGAATGGTTGTTCAATGTATTGGCGTGGATTTTAATTACTAATCTTTATGCTTTGGCCATTCTTACCAATATGAAGGTTCTCTTCAAGATGGCAAAAATCGAGGATGTGATCGAAAGCAATTACCTGGCGAGTTACTTTGTTTCCAATTATCAGCTTTTTGAAGCTACTTTGTTCGGTTTGTTTTTTGGGACTTTGTTCTTCTTTTCTAATTACCTGATCGACCGGATTTTCAGTCAGAAGATGCCCTTTGGCAAAGTCATTTTATTAAAGACGATTTCTTACTTTTTTGCCATGGTGCTTGTTTTTTTTACAATGGGGGCCATTCTTCAATTGATGTATTTTTATCCGATCGATGTGAGTAAAGTTATTCATGAAAACGAAGAGATGCGAAATCCCGTGATTTGGTTGTCGTTTTTGACTTTCATGTTGTTTACTGCGGTCTTAATTAATTTTCTCATTCAGATGAGCTATAAAATTGGTCCGAAGACAGTTTTCCCTTTGTATCTTGGCAAGTACCACACGCCCAAGAGTGAAGACCGGATCATCCTCTTTTTGGATCTTAAAGATTCCACCGGAATTGCAGAAGAATTGGGGCACATGAAATACAGCCGGTTAATCCAGGATTGCTATCATGATCTGAACAAAATTGTTTTCAGGCTTAATGCGGAGGTTTATCAGTACGTAGGCGATGAGGTGGTGTTGACCTGGAAAAACAAGAAGAGCAACCTCAGTAAATATGCGGTCAGGGCTACTTTTGAGTTTAAAAAGATGTTGACGAAACGATCGAAATACTACCTTGACAAGTATGGCCTTTTACCGGAATTTAAAGGAGGCCTTAATGTAGGAAACGTTTCAGTCGCTGAGATCGGTGAAGTAAAAAGGGACATTGCTTATCACGGAGATGTAGTAAATACCGCCTCAAGGTTGCAGGAAGCGGCCAAGGAATACAACAAAACCCTGATGGTTTCTGAAAAGGTAATCGATGAATTGACAAATTATGACGGCCTTCATGTGGAGGAAATGCCTACCATTCAGCTAAAAGGGAAAAAGAGGGTAGTGAAGATTTTTGGCATTGAGGAATCTGTAGACGTTAAGGCGGAAAACCTTTCGGCCGTTTAATTACCACTGAACTTTTACCTTGACATGTTTTTCGACAGTGATGCCATTTATGGATGCAGGCACCCAATTGGGGCCATCTACAATAATTTGTTCCAGTTCTTTAAAATATTTTCTGTTTAGGTTTTCCTCTGTGGCAAGCTCAATCATTTTGCCATTGTCAGATATTAATAGGGTCAGATGCAGGACACTGTCTTGCGGAATATCAGCCAGGTTATTCTTTACATAAAGAATAAATTCATCCATGCCCGTTTCAGGGTAGGGGATGGGGGTTTCTCCTACCTCCGAATCTTCCAATAGCATTGATGACGCGGCTGGTTGTGCATCTCGTGCCTGGGAGACTTTCTTCATGCTTCTGGAAGCTTTCATTTTCGACGAGCTTTCAGCAGGTTCATATTCCGGGATCTCTTCGATTTCTTCATTGTAAGTTATGATTGATGGCATTTCAAAACCCTCCTCATTCAGCGATTTATCTTCTGTAGGCAATACCTCCGAGGTGGCTACCCGGTTTAATGATCCAGTTTCCGGAACCGGTTCCAGTTGCGTTTCTTTTACTGCCGGTGTCGCCGTTATTCCCGATGTATTTCTACTTTTTACCGGCTCGATTTCCAGTTTACTGCCCGGGATTTCAGCTATCTCTCCCGAGGATTCTTCTGTCTTTTTCTCCGCTAACGCAATTAAATCTGAAGAAGAGACAGTGAGATCATCAGGTTTTTTCTGGTTGGCTTGAGGTGGGGGTATAGAAAGTGCCGTTTGGGTTTCAACTTCCGCTTCCGCATGGGCGGAATCGGTTATTACATGATGGTCATTTTCCGGTGATGATGCAGGCGCTTCAATTTCCTTTTTTAATTCCTGGGCTGTGGAATTGTCTTTTTTGTTTAGATCAACAAAATAAAAAAGCGAAATAGTAGCTGTCAGGAGCAATGTAATTACGGCAGCAACAGGCCAATAGGATAGGGTTGGCTTCTTATTTGAAGCCGCTATCCTTGCCTTTAATTCATCGAGGTCATCTTGTAAAGCATGTTGGGAGATGGTATCCATTCCCTCCATTGCTTCCGCCTCAAAGTCGTCCTCCATCAGTTTTTTTTCAAATTCATGCTGTTCTCTCGCAGATAATTTTCCGTCCAGATAATCCTGGAATTTTTCAGGAGTGCTTGCCTTATGTTTATTGCTTTCTGACATTATTCTTTTCCAAACAGATTTTCAAATTTCGCTTTCCATTCTGTATGTAGCTTTTCACTTTTTTAAGTTCGTAACCCGAATTTTCCGCAATTTCCTGGTAGCATTTTTCTTCCAGGTAAAATTGCGAAACACATATTTTTTGCTCTTTATTTAAATTCTCCACACATTTTTTTAAAGCTTCGATGTCGCTATCGAGAGCTTTCCCATTGTCATGATGCAATTCGTAAGTGCTTTCCATAAATATTTCAGCATCTTTTTTCATCTCGATCAATTTATTCTCTCTGGATTTTTCTGATCTTAATTTCATCAGGCAGAAATTCCTTGTAAGCACATGTAGCCAGCTTTTAAAGTTCTCCACTTCATGTTTTGCCAGATCGCTGGAAAGCTTTTCATAAATCTGCATCACAGCATCCTTGCTATCTTCTCTGTCCTTTAAATACTTAAGACAGACACCAAAGACGAGATGCATATACCTGCTATACAATTCAGACAATATCTCCCCGCTTTCAGTTTTTCTGAATGCATTGATGAGCTGGTCATCAGATTGATCGGTGAGCGACTTTTTAAAAAACACGGATATGGAAACAGTTCAATTTCACAATTCCGAAAAAAGTTAAAAAAAAATTATGGAATCCACAGAAGCCGCACATCATAATGTCAAAAATTTAAAAACGATGGGAAGGATCCAATCTAAAAAAATGGCAATCATTTATAAAAACAAAAATATGAAACGATTAACGCTAGTAATTATGAGTATGGCGATGGCATTGGCAACCAATGTCATGGGCCAGGTAAGGATGGTCACAGGACAGGTGACGGATGAAACAAATTCTCCAATGGTTGGAGTAAATGTGTTGGTGAAAAATACCAGCAATGGAACCGTAGCAGATATGAATGGGGAGTATAGCATTAAGGCTTCGGGCCAGGATATATTAGTTTTTAGCTTTATAGGGTATATATCGGAGGAGATCAATGTCGGCAATAAAACCGTCATTAATGTTTCGTTAGTGCCGGATAACACGGCTTTGGAAGAGGTGGTGGTCGCGGGGTATGCCGTTGAGTTGAAACGTGACATGACTGGAGCCGTAACATCAGCAGAACCAAAAAGCAATGGCCGGAAACATAAAATGAGTAAGGCTGAGGTTAGTTCAGCATTAAGTGGGCAAGCAGCAGGCGTTTATAATTATGGAAACAGCGCTCCTGTTTATGATCAAACTTATATTCAACACAATACCGAAGGGTACTCCACTATCAATGAAAATGAATTTAAAAAGCCTCAGGATGCACCATTATCAACCTTTTCGATTGACGTGGATGCAGCATCCTATTCTAACCTGAGAAGGTTTATTAACAATGGTTCCAGGCCTCCAATCGATGCAGTCAGGATAGAGGAAATGATCAATTATTTTAACTATAATTATCCTCAACCCCAGGGCGAACATCCGATTGAATTGGTTACAGAAATTTCTGATTGTCCATGGAATGAAAATCATCGGCTGATACATGTAGGTCTGCAAGGGAAAAAAATACCGACAGATAATTTACCTGCTTCTAACCTGGTATTTCTAATAGATGTATCCGGTAGCATGTCTGATCAAAATAAGCTTCCACTGCTAAAATCTTCTTTTAAGCTATTGGTGGATGAATTGCGACCAGAGGACAGGGTGTCGATAGTGGTGTATGCCGGAGCTGCAGGAATGGTGCTTCCGTCAACAAGTGGTAAGGAAAAAGATAAAATAGTAGCGGCTTTGGATCGACTTCAAGCTGGCGGGTCAACAGCAGGCGGTGCGGGCATCCAATTGGCCTATTCAATAGCCGAGGAAAACCTGGTGGATGGTGGAAATAATAGGGTGATCTTAGCCACAGACGGTGATTTTAATGTGGGCGCTTCCAGCAATGCAGAAATGGAGAGATTAATTGAGGAGAAGAGAAATTCAGGAATATTTTTGACAGTCCTGGGCTATGGCATGGGCAACTACAAAGATGATAAAATGGAAATATTAGCCGATAAGGGAAATGGTAATTATGCCTACATCGATAATATACAGGAAGCCGAGAAAGTACTGGTAAATGAATTTGGTGGGACACTATTCACAATTGCAAAAGATGTGAAACTACAGATTGAGTTTAATCCTGAAAAAGTGCAGGCTTACCGATTAGTGGGATATGAAAACAGACTGCTGGCAGAAGAAGATTTCAATGATGACACCAAAGATGCTGGTGAGTTGGGCTCAGGCCACACAGTGACGGCTTTATATGAAATAATTCCGGTGGGTGTTAAAAGTGAATTTGTGAAGAGTATTGATCCGCTGAAATATCAACAACAAAAGTCAGTTACTGGGGCGACCTCCAATAGCGAAGAGTTGATGACGATTAAATTCCGATACAAAGACCCTGAAGGGAGCAAGAGCAAGATGATTGAAAAAGCGGTTGTAGATCATCATACGCCACTGTCGCGCACATCCGATAATTTTCGATTTTCAGCGGCTGTTGCAGAATATGGGATGATCCTCAGGGATTCGAAGTTTAAGCATAGTGCTGATTTTGATAGCGTGTTGGAATTAGCGGAAAATTCAAAAGGAAGCGATAAAGAGGGTTACCGAGCTGAGTTTGTTCGATTGGTAAAATCCTCTCGTTTTTTAGCTGTTAGGTAATTTTTTTAACTCAAAAGGGGCCCACAGGCCCCTTTATATTTTTAATAAAACAGGAGGCTATTTTTCTTTCATTTCAGGAGATAAAATGTCCAATCGAAAATTAAGGTTTGATAAACATATTAGTCCTTGAGGATTTCAATTTCAACCCTCACGTTTCTGGCAGCCTGTTCGGATTTTTTATCGTAAAGCATTTTCTTACCACCCCAACCTTTAATCTCCATGCGCTTACCATCAATACCTTCAGCAATAAGGTATTTTGCAATGATCGCGGCGCGTTCGTGAGAAAGCTCTTTGGCTGATCCAAATCCCTTTATATTATTTTCTGTCACTGAGAAGAAGTTGTCATCATCATCTTTTAATTTAATGATCGGGCCGGATACATTACCGTTTGTGTGGCCATGAATTTTAATGGTAAGGTTGTTATTCTCTTTGAGCATATCCAATAAGCTGTTGAGCTCAAATTTTGACTCGGGTTTCATAATGGCCGCATCGTTGTAGAAGTACACCTGGTACATGGTGATGATATCACCCGCCTTGTGACGGATCAATTCAAAATTTACTATTGTATTTCCGCGTTCGCTTTGAGAAATATTGGGATCGCCACTCGCCATCGGATTGCTTAAATCTACCGCTACTTGTTGTTTCACAAAGCCAAAAATGTCACATATGAGAAGCACCTGTTTGTCCGATGTGCCTGGATCAGGCACCAGTTGAGGTTTATTGGTTTCAAGGCTCGTTAATACTTTGTTTCGGACGGCATCGACTACGGTTACATAACCTTTAACTTCTTTTAAAGTCGTGGCATTTACCACATTGAATATATACGGGAACCCTTCCCCTTCCAGGGGCTCTTCTGCTACGTCAGGGATATCGATTTTTGGTGCCTGGTTTTCAGGTTTTTCGGAGGGGTCTTCAAAAATTTCTTTTTCTTCAGAAATTGCAATTGCAGCGGAGGGATTTTCCAAATCAACAAAACCGTCAGTAGGCATAGAAACATTTTTAAATACCCATGCATTGGAAAACTCTGCCTGGTTTCTGTAGTCTACCCATTTTGATTTGATTAAGTCCAAATCCATCGAAGAAGCGACGTACACATAATGGATGTTTTTGTTGGGATGTAAGCCTACCTTTGATTTTTCTCCTTTTGAGTTGATGAGTTTTGAATATCTCAACGCATTGGAAGGAATATTAAACGCGCCAACCACCAAATAATATCCTTCTTCTAAAACCGGGATGTCATCCTGGAGAGTAGAAAGCGACTGGCCTGGATATGCAATAAAAAGTCCAATAAGTAATGTAAAAATTGACTTATGATAGTAAGTTTTCATATTGTGTGGTTTTGGTGCGCTACCTGAATTTCGCCCTCTGGAAGCTTCCCGTAAGTACGTAGGTCAATTTAAATGAAGTTACCAGGATATGGTCATTATCATTTGAGTTTCCTCTTATGTTGTCGGGATGTTCGTGTCCATAACCTGCCAGGGTGCTGTAAGAGTTTCCATCATAAGGCGAAGTATAAGTGATCGCTCTCGTAATCGTATTTATTTTCTCAAAATTCCTGGGGGAACCGGAAGCGCTCGTTGGCACAATTGATCTGTCAGACATTACCTGTGCCAACTCGCTGTCAAGCGCACCAAGGTCAACAAACTTTCCGCTAACGTCATCTATATAGTCAAAGAAGAGTATTTTATAGCCTATCTCAAAGGCAAAATCCATTCGTTTGTTCAGTGTTACTCTGGCGCCGATTCCTATGGGGACAGAAATTTGTATCGGCCCATATTCTTTGCCTTTCACAATATCCTGGGTGCTAAACTGCCCTTCGGTGCCAAGCTTGCGAAGCTTCACCCACTGACCGGCTTCGGCCACGGGTGTCGGACCGCCAGGAGTATGGTAATTCATGTCGGGTACCAGCCCCACGGGTTCATGATAAAAAACCGAAGCTCCTGCAAACACATAAGGTGTCCAGGGCACGCGGTTTAAAAAGGTGCCGTGATTACCAAAAATATCCCACATCCCCTGTGCTGAGAATTCGTATAAATTGTTTCTAAAGCTCAAATTCCTGGTGTATCTGAATATCCCGCTCTCGCTATCATTTGGATCAGCTGATTCAAAATCATCGCCTTTTATCCTGCTCCATGAAAAACCACCTCGAAATGAGAAATTCGGTGAATACCTGTAAACGGCATAGAGGCCCACACCAGGTCTGGTAAAACTAATATCCGTACTTGACCAATTGGTGTTGGGCGCTAAATCGCCAAAGTAGTTATTAAAGTTAACATTAAATTCGCCTGACAGATACCTCTTGTTTTTTGAGAAATGTATTGACCCACCTTTATACCTGGAAATTTGCTTGTTCTTTTTTTTCAGATAAGATTTTTTCCTTTGGGCATTGGCGTCATTAGAAAACATCAATGTTCCAAAAATTACGAAAAAGATGAGTATGTATCTTGTCCTCATAGACGTATGATCATTGTATTTATTTTTGTAAATAAACAACATTTATTGGCAATATATTAATAAAATATTAATAAAATTGAATTATTACCATACAAATGCAGAAGTGGCAGGTTCTGGAAAAATTAAAGCCAAAAGGCAAAAACGCTTAGTTATCAAACCAGCTCTGCTGTTTTTGAACCCTCAAATCTTTCAATAAACTGGATAGTACATTGATGGTTAAATTGTAATATTCGTAGCGTCCAAAGGGAGACCACTGAAATGAAAGCACCCAGCAGTGGAGATCCCGGTTTACACTGAAGTTGGTTTGAGTGATCTCCTTTTTCTGGAAATCGAACCCGGTATTAAAATTAATTTTCCATTTATCCGTCAGGCTCAAATCACCCCTTAGTTGCATCACTTGAGTAATTTGGCTTTCCTCAAATCCTCGTCTATTGTAGCTGATGTTGTAGTTAACATTCAGGGACCAGGGGATATCAAAGTCCACATAGAGATCCGGATTCTGCCTTACAAAATCCCTCACAGCCTGTTCTTCCCGCGTAAGCTCGGCGTCCCCACCCATGTCATCTAGCTTTTCATCGGTACCTTTAGCTCCTTTTGGACGAAGGCTGATGGTTAATCCCAGTCTGGCGCTGGAAATCTGGCCAATTCCTTTGCCTGCATCCCAGGCATAAATGCTGCGTTGTTTTTGAACCACTCGTTCGACACCACTGCTGGTAGTATAAATACTATCCAGCTGATAGATGTAAGGATCGACAGTCGAAGCAAAACTCACATTGAGCTTATTATTAAAAAGCTTTGTCCGGGCGTTAATGTTTATTCGGGAGAGATTAAATGAATCCGCCAGGAAATTGTACCCGGTGCTTAAATTAAATGCATCGAAAATGCTGATCTTCTTGAAGTCATTGATGGAATCTTTTTTTGATTTAACCTTCATCTCCAGGTTATTGGTCAGGTTTAGTCCCAGCGTAGCACTTTTTCCTGCCTGTGGGATCCCATAGACAAAGCCATCATATAAACCCATTTTTTTTGTCCTCCCCGTGGAGTCTACCACCACATCTTTGTAGTAGTTAAATCGATCGGCAGAAAAGTCAGGGGCAAAGTTCATCGAAACGCTGGGCCTCATTACGTGGCGGATAGCGTTGATTTTCCCTTTCTTAAAATAGACAGTTCCGTACACTGTGGTATTTAGTGATGCACCTCCGCTGTATTGGTATAGTCGGTTAAAACCGCTTAATGTATCAATTTTTACTCCACCCGCCTCGGGGTCATAGGGCTTATATTGTAGTCTTTTAAAATACCAGGTTTCGGAATAATTAAAGGAGGGGTTAAACGTGAAATATTTAAACGCTTTGATGGTAGTACTCACGGGAATCCTATGTTGTATCCCATTTTGCGACCTGCTCCACAACATATTAAAATTGGATGGCTTGAATGGTATCACATCGTTTTTCTCTTCATCTATCCCCACTACATTGAAATCACTTGGCAATCTTACCTTGCCGTTATTGATTTTGTTGGTAGCGGTCATGTTCCAGGATAAGCTGAGCTTATTGAGAAAATCGTTGCCTTTTCCCTTTACGAATTTAAAAGGGTAGATCCTGTTCATGGATAAGGAGGTTTCGGGGAAGAGGAGGTTAATCACCTTCGTGTTTACATTTTGCTGGAAGCGTCCTCGTACGGAAAGACTGAAGGGAGTTCCCCTGAAGGTAGTAGAATAAGAAACACTGGAGTTATAATCTTGCTTAATGGTATTCGTCAGGTTGATCGTCGGGTTGTTCTGATTGTAAGAGGACGTACCGAAACTTGCTGATGCTGAAAAGCGCGAATTTCCTTTGGATTTTGGGCTGTGGTTCCAGTTTAACCAAAAATCTTTAGTAACTGTCGAATCGGTAGAATTAAGGGCTGTTTGATTGTTATACCTGAGTCCCAGGCTTCCGCTGTATGCATATTTTTTTGTATAAGAGGACGACAGGGAAAGCCCCCAACTGCCGGTTGAATAAATGTCGCCCAGCACTTCCAGATCATAGTAATCACTCAAAGCAAAATAGTAGCCGCCTCTTCGAAGATAAAATCCTCTTCTTTTTTCTTCCCCGTAGGTAGGCACCACCACACCGGACGCTTTTTTATTGGGCATGGGGAAAATCCCAAATGGAAAACCCACAGGAATGGGAATGTTTTTCACTGCAAAATGCCCGGGGCCAGAAACGACTTTATTGCCCGGGATAAATTTTATTTTATTTGTTTGGATGTGATAGTGGGGAATGGGTCTGTTGCAGGTGGTATAAACCGCTCCCCTAATAAATAATTCATCCCTTTGGTTCTTAAATACTTCTAAACCACGCATATTGGCATCTCCCTGGGTAGTGACCACTCCTTTACTGATAGCTTTTTTTGTCTTGAAGTTGTAGGCCATTTCCTCCGAGTAGTAGATTTGCTGACCGTCTTTAAATACAGGTTTTCCAATGACCTCCCCCGTTGAGTCCGTATAACTTTTTGCCGTCATGATATTGGTTTTATAGTTGATAGAGATTTCTGCGGCAGTGATCTCAATTTTCCCATATTTGATTTTAGCATCTCCGTATAAGCGGACAATTTTTTCAATATCATTTATGTTGATCGAGTCGGTAGCTGAATAGTCGATGGTCGTTTCGATGCTTCCTTCCGGGACCTCATTCTGGAGTGAATCCTTCTTTAACTCGATTGTTTTTGTGGTATCCAGACTGATCAGGGCAGTGTCGATTGGTGCGAAGTTTGTGTACGGGATGGAGTCGGGGGCAATTATTTCATTTTCGATTTGACCCAAGACTTCCTGGACGGCAAAAAGGCAAAAAATAACTATTAAACTAAATTTTAAATTATGCACCCGCTTTTCAGTTTTTCGGAAAAATTTTCAATTTTACGTAAAATTACCGCATCATTTAATAAGAATCGAAGAAATGCCATGAATATTATTAGAATTGGGATGATTGCGCTATTTTTTATTCTTGGTTCTTTCACTACGGTAGAAGTACGGGATATAAAAGTGGACCGGGTGATCATCGATGCCGGCCATGGTGGCAAAGATAATGGAACCAGCGGCTCTTTTTCAAAAGAAAAGGATGTGGCCTTGCAGATTGCCTTGGAATTGGGGAACACCATAAAAAGATATCTGAAGGATGTGGAGGTTATTTACACACGGGATAACGACACATTCATCGGCCTGAAAGAGCGCGCGAATGTGGCCAATAAAAACCATGCAGACCTCTTTGTTTCTATCCATTGCAATGCTGTCGAGCAAAATAAGGAACATAGCTATGGTACAGAAACCTGGGTAATGGGCCCCCACAAGACCGAAGTCAATCTCCAGGTAGCACAGCGTGAAAACAGCGTGATTTTACTGGAGGAAGGTAATGCTGAAAAATATGAAGGCTTTGATCCCAATGACGCGGGCTCATATATCCTTTTTTCCTTATACCAAAATGCCTACCTTGAGAACAGCCTCAAATTGGCAGATAAAATTGAGAACCAGTTTTCAGAGCGGGTTGGTCGGTATAGCAGGGGAGTTAAGCAGGCGGGATTTGTGGTGTTGTACCAGACATCCATGCCGAGCGTGTTAGTGGAAGTAGGGTTTTTAACCAACAGCAAGGAGGAGAAATATTTAAACGATAAGCTGGGACAAACGTATATTGCATCAGGAATTTTCAGGGCATTCCGAGATTATAAAGACGAAATTGAATCAAACAACTAAACCCGATTTTTGTGCGAATATCTAAAGAAGTTAAAGTAGGCGTACTCGCGATTGTCTCCATCACCATATTATATTTTGGATTTAACTACTTAAAAGGGATTGACTTTCGGTCTTCTTCCAACAGGTATTTTCTAGTATTTAATAAGATTGGTGATCTAAAGCCATCTAATCCAGTAGTGGTTGAAGGCTTGTCAGTAGGCCGGGTAGCCGAGACTTTTCTCGCCCAGGACTTAAACAATAAAATTATAGTTGCCATTGACGTGGAAAGTGATGTAAAGCTTGCCCAGGGTACGGTTGGGGAGTTATATAGTGTTTTAATGGGAGATACAGGGATTAAACTTAAACTGGCCGGAAGCACCCCCCCCTACCATAATGACGGAGATACACTGCTTAGTTTTTTTGACGAAGGGATGTTTGGCAAAGTGGAGGAATTGATGGGGAGCCAGGCCGCACCGATGATAGACAGCTTGAAGTTGACCATTGCATATCTAAACAAAACACTTCAGTCCACTACACGCACCATTGCCGGAGTTAATGCCATGCTGGACGAGAATCGATATAGTATGAAGTCCACAATGCAAAATCTTAATAAGGGGACCGATAGTCTTTCATATTTAATTTCTGATGCAAGGAAAATGATGCAGGGATTGGCCGAGGTGTCTGACACCTTAAAATCCCTTCAATTAAACGAGACATTGGTTAAGGCACAGGAAATGATGGCCGGAATTTCAACCAATATGGAGGCGATAAAAAACCAGGAAGGAACAATGGGCAAACTGATGTATAACGACTCCCTCTACAACAACCTGAACCTCGCCATGGCAAACCTCGATTCCCTGTTCATTGACCTCAGGGAAAACCCGGGCCGTTATGTTCATGTTTCGGTATTTGGCAAAAAAGACAAGGACAAGAAGAAATAGTTTTTTCCTTTTACTTTTGCTTTTAAATTTGATTATTGGGTTAATATCAGCACAATTACATTTCTTATATGTCGAAAAATATCCCAGAGAAGGAACTGAAAGCGCTTGTTTCGTTACTGGACGATTCAGATGGTGATGTGGTAAATCATGTGGAAGAACGCATTATTTCCATAGGGAATGAAATTATTCCGTTTTTGGAAAAGGAATGGGAGAGTAGTTTCAACCCCACCGTTCAGCGGCGCATCGAAGAGCTGATCCACACCCTGCAATTTGACACCTTAAAAATGCGATTGGCCAAATGGAAAGAGGATGGCGCGGAAGACCTCTTGGAGGGAGCACACATTGTTTCCACTTACCAGTATCCGGATCTGGAGCTAGACTTTTTGCGGCAGGAGGTGGAACAAATCTACTACGAAGCGTGGACCAACTTTCAACCGGACTTGCACCCCTTCGATCAGGTGAAGGCGCTGAACAATGTCATTTTTAACAAACTGAAATTTGGTGCAAATGCAAAGAATTTTCACTCTCCGGGTAATTCTATGATCAATGTGGTACTGGAGACCAAAAAGGGCAATCCTATTTCGCTGTGCATAATTTATATGCTTGTAGCGCAAAAACTTGGAATGCCGGTCCATGGAGTTAACCTTCCTAACCTATTTATCCTCACCTATAAAACCGAAGAGCTTCAATTTTATATTAATGCTTTTAACAAAGGACTGATCTTTTCTAAGAAAGACATTGACAACTACATTGGCCAGTTACATCTTAATCAGGAGGACATTTTTTACCAGCCCTGTGACAACCTCGATATCGTCAAAAGGATATTGAGAAACCTGATCGTCTCTTTTGAAAAGGTGGGTGAATATCAAAAATCAGATGAGATAAAGCAGATTATGGAGGTCATCATGGATGGCGACGACTTTAATGCCAAAGATATTTAAAAGCAAAAACCAATGTAATGATTATCGTGGTAGCGGTAATTGACAGCGATCTTAGTTGACCTTCCATTCAAGATCAGTTCTGACTTGATCACGTCCCTTTTTTTTAATTGAAATGGATGAATAAAAATATTCTCCTTAAAGCTTAAGCCTTTTTTTCCATTGAGTTTATAAATGGCTTCCTTTCCTGCCCAATACACACACAGTTTTTTTAGGTCGTCCCCGGCATAGAGCCATTCGTCGCGGGACAGAAAGCGCTGCGAAATGCGGAGCAGCTTTTCCTTGGGCTTCTCGATGTCGATACCCACAGGAAGTTTTTTATGAAGGATGCCTACTGCATAAGGGTAGGAGTGAGAAATGGAGATATAGTATTTACTATCGATAATATGAGGCTTATTAAAGTCATCTTTATAGATCCCCTGATAGTCCATGCCGATTTCATTAGCGATCTCATGAATGCATTTGCGGGAAGCGATCGACTCAATCCGGGTGATAGGATGATGTATGCTCTCCAATTCCTTTCGACCATCATCGCTTAGATTCGTATACCGAATGAGTTGTTCGGGCGACTCTGTTATGTGCCACAAACACCACCAGGCGTTGTTATTGAGTTTCTCGAGTTTTATTTTTGGCATTTGTGGCAAATTTGTTCAAAAATATAAAAAAATATCAAGGTCTCTTTAGCTGACGGGCTAGCTTAAAAATTATTTAATGTGTTTAGGTTTGTTGGAGGGATATTAGATGGGAAAGATTTGCTATTAGATTATAAGATTTACATGAAGGTAGTTGCACATAAATACCACCAGTTTACAGGACATAACAGCAGTGTTTATGCGCTGGCGTCATCATCATCGCCCAATGTATTTTACAGTTCAGGGGGAGATGGCATGATTGCGCAATGGGATATGGAGGCAAAGGGCGATGGCCAGGTGATTGCCAGGGTCAATTCCTCAGTTTATACTCTGCACTACCAGCAGGGAAGAAATTTGTTAATCATTGCCCAGAATAATGAAGGCTTGCACTTTTTAGATACCCTGAGCCGTAAAATAGTCGGATCAATCAAGCTGACAAACGCCAATATATTTGACATAAAGAGCATTGGGGATGAGGTACTGGTTGCCGGGGGAGACGGCGTGCTTTATATCGTCGATCAGGTAAAAATGGCGGTTAAACAAAAAATAAAACTTTCTTCCAGCAGCCTTCGAAGTATTTCAGTCAATAAGGAAGGAGATGAATTTGCTGTGGCAGCAAGCGATCATCGAATACATATTTTTAAAGGAGATCAGGTCACTTCTTTTAAGGAACACACCAATTCAGTTTTCAAAGTCTGTTTTTCAAGAGACGGTCAGCGCTTGCTGAGTGGAAGCAGGGATGCCCAGTTGAAGTTTTGGAAGATGGGGAATGGAGGGCTGGTAATCGACGAAAGCATTCCCGCCCATCTTTTTACGATCAATGACATCGTTTTCCAGCCAGGCGAAAGGTATTTTGCCACTGCATCCAAAGATAAAACCGTGAAAATCTGGGATTATCAGCAACGGAAATTAATTAAAGTAATAGACAATGCGAGGTCCGGGGGACACCTTTCGTCCGTAAATAAGCTGATTTGGACTTCCTATAACAATTTTTTGATTTCGGCGAGCGATGATCGCACAATATGTGTGTGGGATTTGGAGTTTAGTGAGTAATAATTGAACATTTTAAAGAATTAATTTGTAAATTGAGCGCATCGAGCAATTTCGATATGACTATTAAGGGAGACAAAGCATGAAAATCACACCACTGGAAATACGGCAGAAGGGATTTGAAAAGGTATTTCGCGGATACGACAAAGATGAAGTAAATGCATTTCTCCAGACACTGTCAGTAGAATGGGAAAAACTTCTGGATGAAAACAAGTCGCTTACCATCAAGCTGGATTCGGCAGACAATGAAAATAAAAAGCTGCGTGAAGTGGAAACCTCCCTTTATAAGACATTAAAAACGGCGGAGGACACGGGAGCCAGCATGATTGAGCAAGCTAATAAGGCCTCTGAACTTCAACTGAAAGAAACCAAGCTGAAATCTGAAAATATCATTTCCGAATCAAAAACAAAAGCCAAGTCGATCGTTGAAAATGCCGAGAAAGAGGCGAAGCAGATAGTGAAGAATATGATGGAGGAGGTGAAATCCCTGGAGCAGAGCTACCACATGCTGATGACCTTAAAGGAAAATTTAATTACGGAATTAAAGAACTTTACTACGGATACCCTGGAGCGGGTAGAAAAGGCAAAGACCAAAAAAGATCGATTCAATATAGAAAAGCATATCAAATCAGCTAAAGATTTTGCCTACGCCAGCGAGGAAACCCCCATATTTAATAAATTAAAAGAGCGCATTGACTTGGCTGAAGCTCCCGAGATTAAAAAAGAAGAAAACAAGCTGAAAGTGGAAAAGACGGCCAGTGAGGATTCCTCTTTCTTTGATATGATAGACTAATGGGCACCATTTCCCTGGAAGGCCTTCGGTTTCACGCCCATCATGGTTATTACGGCGAAGAGCGTAAGCTGGGCAACACCTTTATCGTTGACATTTCCCTCGAAGTAGATTTTCAGAAAGCTTCTGAAAGCGACGAATTAAAAGAAACGGTTAATTACGAAGAGGTGTATGCCATCGTTAAAAATGAGATGGAGCTACCCTCAAAATTATTGGAACATATCATTCACCGAATCCAGGAGAAGTTTGAAAATAGATTTCCGCAGATTAAATGCCTGGATATAAGCATCTCTAAGCTGAATCCGCCGATAGGAGGTGTGTGTGAGCGGGCAAAAGTGAGTATCAGGAAGGAGTATTAGTAGTAAATTTAAATCCTCTTTCATCCACGCCATCGTAAAAGTCCAGCGCTACTCCCATCAAAAACATGGTATGTCGTTTGTCGATCAATAATGAAATGCCATTGACATCAAATTCATTGTCAAACTCCCCCGGTTCGTCAAATCCAATCACATAGTTCACCCCTGCGCAGCCTACTCCGCCTTTTATGCCAATGCGCAGCTTGTAGCCCTCGGGTATTTTCTTGCTTTCAATGATTTGTTTTATTTCCAGTATTGCTTCTTTTGATATGGTTACCGGATTAATTTTCATACATTCACTTCCCTCTTGAATTTGTAAAATTACGTATTTTTAACCGCTTAATTGTTAATCAAAAATTTGAAATGAACACATTAATTGAATTTGCCAAGATCGTAATACCAGCCATATTAGTGCTCTATGCCGTTTACCTGACAATTACAGCGATGATTTCGAAAGAGTTAAAATCCAAGGCCATCGAATACCAGATTGAGAACAATAAAACGGTAATGCCGATTCGCCTGCAGGCCTTTGAACGGATGAGTTTATTTCTTGAACGCATTTACCCAGGTAGCCTGATCGTTCGGCTTAATCAACCCGGTATGAGTGCCAAAGTCTTTCAAAATGTGCTGGTAAACGAAATCAGGAGTGAGCTGAATCACAATCTTTCACAGCAGATATACATGAGTGATGAGGCCTGGAATATGATTAAGAACAGCACGGAAGAGTTGATCACCCTGATCAATACGGCGGCCGAAAACCAAAAGGATGATGCAAAAAGTACAGACCTCGCAAAAGATATTGTGACTGCCTACGTTGGGAAGAAGAACGACCCGATTGCCGAAACTCTTTCGTATATTAAGAGTGAAGTTCGGGAAATATTTTAGGTATGGCGGAAAATAAATATGTAAAAACCAAATCATTTCAGGGAGCTTTGCAAAAGGCAAGGAGTATACTGGGCGACAAGGAGCGGATGGGAAAAGTGCTCCAACGGACCCAGGAAAAAATGGCCAATATGCCTGGAGTGAAGAAAGAAATGAATTCTTTTCTGGATAAGATCCGAACTTTTATTCGGATGGTTAAGGCATATATTTCCGGCACCTATAGGGAAATCCCCATTCGTTCTATTTTGTTGATCATTGCCGGTTTGATTTATTTTGTAACCCCAATTGATTTTCTTCCTGATTTTATCCCCGGTATCGGAATGATTGACGATGTGGGTGTGGTGCTGGCTGTTTTTAATAGCGTGGTAGACGATGTGAACAAGTTTAGACTTTATGAGCAGGAGAAGGAGATAAAGGAATAAAAAAAGCTTGCCGGCAGCAATACACCACCAGCGACTCCTTCATTTTTAAAAGCCAAACTCGATCCGAATACCGGGAAAAACCGAATTGAAATTGTAAGTTATATATAATTACGGGCTGACAAAGACTCCCTTAACCGGGGACCAGTTGACACCAAGGCGAAATGTATTATCACCAAACATATCACCGTGGGGCGAGATAAGGTAGCCAACTTCTACTGCCAGCAAGCTCTTCTTTTTTCTCTCATCGCTAAAATGCCATCCGTAGCCAAGATTTAATGGTTTTTCCCTCCGGGGTAAAGTCGAATAACATATTTGACGAAACATACGGGAAGCGAATCTTACCTTTTTTGTTAATTCCTATCCCTATACCAGCTGAAAGATCTGGTACCCATTGATTCCTGACAAGATTTCCACCTGCGCCCAAGTTGATATTGAGCATATCTAACTCATTGTTTTATTTTCAACCATTGCAAAGGCGATTAGACATAAAATCAGACATAGTTTTTTCATGATAATATGCATCACGTTCATGATTTTTCTCATTTAATTGATATTAATCCCTTTTTACAAGGGACCCAAACTTAATTTATACTGACTCGGATGACGATGAACTCCTTTTGTCGACTTTGGTCAGGAAGATCGCATCATCCAGATCCCTATTATCTGTTTTTGGTTGTGGTTGGTTTATTTTTGTCTCCGGCATTTCAAGAGTTTTGGAGTCGTCATTTTTCGTCTGGACTATTTTTGTAATGTATCGCACCTCTTGCACATATACGGTATCTGTTACATAAATCACATCATCGCCTACGATGTCTTTTTTGGCACCACTGATCCACCCACCTTTACTGACCAGTGATACCAATCAAAGTGAAGTCTCCAACGTCAACGTTTCCTCAGGCACAATCTACTACTGGAGCGTCACCACCAAAGATGCCTACGGCAATGCATCCGAAAGCGGAGTGGCACAGTTTAAGGTGGAGTGAGCGAAATCCTCGATAGTCAAAGGATTGAATTGACTAGTATTGAAATTGTAGCAAAATCGCCTAAATTCAACTGATGAATTTTTTCACAAAAAGGCTTTAACTATATCTCTGGATTGCTTTTATGTTTTCCTGCAAATCAATTGACAAGCCCAACAACTACAAAAGATTTCCTAAGAATTATTCTGCGATCAGCCATTAGTATGAGACCTACTATCATTTGGCAGGATGTAGACAAGGTGAGACGATTGCCAGCATTGGCGCTGGAAATGGAATGAAAGAGATCCAAATTTCCTGCTTTGTTGTTGGAATTACATGGTATTTACAGGAAATAGAATCTTCAAGATTATATGAATTTGGGAAAGTGCTGAAGTACCATGAAAAAGTAGTAGGGTCTCCCATAGATGCCGGGTTCAATCTTGTATTAGGTAATGAGTCCTCTACGAATTTGCCACCCAACACCTTTGACCGGATTCTGATGTTCAACGTGTTTCACGAAATTGAATCGAGGAGTGGAATCATGACCGAAATCCGACACCTTTTGAATGAAGATGGAGAGCTTGGAATTATGGAAAGAATGGGGAAAACCGATAATGAGATTCATGGGGATTGCAACTTCCCCAAGCTTATTGAATCGAATTTTTTGAAGGAGATGAATGACTATGGATATCGATTAAAAAATAAAGTTTTAGGTGAAGAGATGTCGAATCTTATGTTTTACACTTTTGGGTTGGAGGGATAACGACAACAAGCTACAAGGAAGAAATATTGTGTCATACTCATTTCTCACGCAATTTTTGAGTTTCAACGAACAATTTAATAGTTGAGCCTGTGATATTGATCATATATGAGGCTACGTGATCATTAACTATGATTTTCTTATTTCCCTGACCATGCCCACTATTTTTATTTCTAATAGTTGGAATACCACTTTCTAATAATTGCTTCAAGTTAGCCAACTGGTTCTGATGATATAATGGTAAAAAATGGTTTGTTAACAGGGTATTTATTAAAGGCTTCGCAGTATCATTTTCTTTATAATTCCATTTGTTTTTATTGCAGATAATTTTCATCGTGGTTTCGAAAGCTTTGAGGCAATCAATTAGACACTCTTTGTTTCTTTTATGTCTGTAATGGCCCAAGGCTGAAAGAAACTCATCGTTCACATTTGCATAGTCTCTTTCGTTTAGAAAATTGAGAGTTGGCTCTAGAATTTCTTTATGAAGTAATTCATTATCAAGTTTAATGATTTTGCTGTTAGAGTATTGATACCCGACACCATTTTCCTTAAATCTGTCATTTAATTCTTTTATCACTTTTCCAGCAGAAAGTTTTATGCCAAAAAAATTGCGGTCTCTATTAATTTTTTCTGTTAGTTCAATAGTAAAAAAAGAGATATGAATTACATCCAAAATTTTTTCAACTTCATTTTCAGTCAAAGCGGTTAAATAACCTTCTACCTCAGCTTGAGAGCTTATGCGGCCAAAGAAAGGATTACTATAAAGTGATTTTTGCCCCAACTCTTTCAGTAAAGTTTTTAAAATAAAATCCCAAGCTTCGTTCGAAAGGCTATTGGAAATATTCTTCTCATCAAAGAAATCTTGCCAAATGTGATAAACCTGATTCTTTAATTTTTCCGGGATCTTATCATAAACAAATTGATCGGGGTACTTTTTTAGACTTTTTGAATATAAATCAAATATTGCCATTATTTTTTTAGCACCTATGTTAACTTCTTTGGGTTAGACTTAAAATATAGCTAAAAAGTTTTTCATAGTCACAAAAATTGTCCACCTCGTAATCCTCCCCCACGACCAAAACCCCAAGAGCCAAATGTTGAATGCGCAGACATAAGCAAGCCGGTTGGCCCAACCTCTATCTGGGCTTTGACACTTGCAAAGAGTTACCTAATTAGCTAACTTTGTTCGGATGAATGAAAGCGGTGATGTTCGAAAGGTAATATTCTTTGGGGAACATTTTTGGGAGTTCTACAATGCACAAACCCCTAAGATTAAAGAGCGTATCAACTGGACAATCAAACTGATTAAGACAGTTGAACGTGTACCTGCCAAATACCTTAAAAACATCACAGGTACGACTTTGTATGAAATGCGGATGATCTCGGGAACGAACATTTACCGAATATTCTGTTTTTTCGACAAGGGTAAATTGGTAGTGGTGTTGAATGGTTTTCAAAAGAAAACTCAGAAAACACCAAAGAATGAGATTAAATTGGCTGAAAAGCTGCAAAAACAATATTACGATGAGCAAAACTAAAATTGTAGACTTTGACGATCACCTGAACTCGGAGTACGGTAAACGTGGAACTGAATCGAGAGAGGCTTTTGAAGAAGGCTTTGAGGCTTTTCGGTTAGGAGTTATGCTTCAGGAACTGCGTAAAAGCCAAGGCATGACGCAGGAACAACTGGCACAGAAGTGTGGAACGACCAAAACCTATATTTCACGGATTGAGAACAACGCAAGTGACATTCGCCTGTCAACCTTGATGCGCATTATTAGGGAAGGCCTGGGAGGACACCTGAAGCTCAATGTGGAAGTATAGCAAAGAGCCCCTACAATGATTCCACTCCTCGCCTCGGCAGGTGCCCTCACCTGCCGAAACTGATAAGAACCTCGCAATTAGCTCAATCAGCATGGCAAGGTATCGGAGACTATTGCCAGAGTAACAATGCCACAAAAAGTTTAATGAAAGCACTTTTCGCAGAAAATTTACCCTATGACAAAGAAGAAAAAACAACTAATAGTCAGAATAGCATTGCTTACCGGAACCGTGGCCTCCCTATTCTTTGTGCCATGGGTGTTGGTGTGGGCGTGGATATTACCACTACCGGATACCGTTCAGGAACAGGTAAATGAAGCTATCGGGCATGGGCTGGACGGCATGATTGTTTATGTGGACCAAGGGGGTAGGGAGCCAGCCTTTTGTGCAGCCGGATGGAACAACAGGGAAAATAAAGTTCCGACGGATCCACACTCTTTGTTCAAGATTGCCAGCATCAGTAAGTTATATATTGCAGTTGCTACCTCCAAATTGGTAAGTGCCGGACGTTTAGACCTGGATAAAACGCTTGCAGAATACTTGCCTGAATTCGCCGGAAGAATTGAAAACGCAGAAACAATTACTCTGAGAATGCTCGTGCAACATCGCAGTGGCATTCCTAATTACAGTGACCATCCTGATTACCCCTGGGACAGTCCGTACAAGAAAAATAAGGATACCTATGAACTGGTGTTGGATATGCCTGCCGACTTCGCGCCGGATGAAAAATACAGCTATTCGAATACAAATTACCTGCTGATTGGTGATATCCTCGACAACACATTAGGATATAGCCATCGCCAATACATTAAGGAGGAAATTCTTTTGCCACTTGGTCTTAAACATACCTATAGTTTGTTTAAGGAAGTAAACCCGGAAGATGTGATGAGCGGATACCACATCGGTTATGACCCAGATATAAAGGGAAATGATTTTATCCAGCCTGGTGGCTCCATGGTGGCGACCGCAGAGGATGTGGGCATATTCCTGAGGGCATTAAACGATGGCTCCTTGCTAAACGAAGACGAACAAACTATCTACTCGTCGATTTATGAGTATGAACATACAGGTTTATTGCCAGGGTATGAAAGCATCGCGCGATACCACAAAGATATCGATACCGTAGTGATCCAGTTCGTAAATACAAGTGGCGGATATAGCTGGAATATATCGGAGATTGTATATGGTCGGATTGTGAAGATTTTGAGGAAGGGGAAAAACTCCTAACGCTAAAGATAAAATTAATGCTCATTGCATCGTGAAACCAAGCATTAAGAATTAACCATGAGCGTATTCACTTTCCCAGCCTCGGCTCGTGTCTTCACGTGCCGAAACCTTATGCGATAGATAAGGTGGCTAGAAACAGGCACAAGGGATGGGGTAAGGCCAAAAAAATCACCTGATTTTTAATTTGCTTTAGTATATTCGGTATCAAAAAAACCATCATGAAACATACTTTACTATTTTGTCATTTTGCATTGGCCGGTTTGTTCCTGTTGACCACCAACCTATTCGCCCAGGACCCTAATTTTTATATCTATCTCTTCTTTGGTCAATCCAATATGGAAGGTGCGGGAGCCATTGAAAATCAGGACAGTACGGTGGATGGTCGATTC
>JBNLGG010000007.1:0-109136 GCA_050305935.1 Cyclobacteriaceae bacterium
CCTACGATGGCCTCACCGATCCACTTGGCCAGTCACAGATCCTGCCCTACCTGCTCGGCCTGGAGGAAAGGGGCATTGTCTTCCATATTATCAGCTTTGAAAAACCGGAAAGATTTGCGGACAATGAACACGAAATAAGGAAATTGATCAAGGGCAGGGAAATACATTGGTATCCATTGACCTATCATAAAAAGCCTCCGGTTCTCTCTACCTTGTACGATCTTCGAAACCTCTCCCGAACATCAAAAAACTTGATAAAAAAACACCCCATCCAGGTTGTGCATTGCAGAAGCTACCTAACCTCCCTCGTGGGGTTGAAATTGAAGATGAATTATGGGAAAAGATTTCTTTTTGACATGCGCGGGTTCTGGGCAGATGAACGCTTCGAAGGAAAAATTTGGAATACCAACAACCCCATCTTCAAACTAATATATTCCTATTTTAAACGGCGAGAAATTGATTTCTTCGAAAATGCAGATGCCATCATTTCACTTACCGACAATGCTAAAGAAGAAATTCAAAATATTCTTTCAGTAAACCAACCCGAATCACTTCACAAACAAATCAACAAATCAACAAATCACTACGATTCCCTGCTGCACCGACCTGGAACTGTTTAACAGCTCACGCATCCTACCCACATGGAAAAGCGAATTGTCGAAAGCCCTCCGAGGAAACTTTGACTTAAAGTTGATTTATATTGGCTCGCTTGGCACATGGTACATGCTGGACGAAATGCTGGATTTCTATAAATCCCTGATTTCTGAAAATGCTTGCCAGCTTATTCTTTTAACAAATGATCTAATTATTGCCGAGCAAAGAATCGCCGAGTTGGGGTGGACAGAACAAATTAGACGACAGATTTTTCAGAGGGAAACGATCCATTATTCATACAAGCAATTTCCAACTTCAGAAATAGTAATCACAAATACCGCCCGATCATTTGTTCCATACTTTATTGATTATTCTGACGCTTCCCTTCTTTTTATTAAGCCTTCCTTCTCCAAAAAAGCATCTTCCGCTACAAAAATGGGAGAAGTGCTCGCACTTAATAAACCAGTCATCACAAATAGCAATTGGGGCGACGTAGAGGTTTTTGCAGGGAAGTCGAACAGCGTGATACTCATTCGGGAATTTTCCACTGCTCACTATATGGAGGCGGGCGAGAGACTTACAAAGCTCTTAAAAAGTGAAAAACCTGACGCATTGCGTTTCGCCCAGGATCATCTCTCTCTGAAAAACGGCATTGAGAAGTATTACAATGTCTACCGGGAACTATCCTCCTGATTTTCGCTGCGTCGTAGATTTTTTAACCGGGGCGGCCTTCGTCTGCTTTGGCGCAGAACTTTTGCTCGTCTTGGCTACGTTCTTTGGAGCCTGCGTTTTTACTGGTTTAGCGGTTTGGTCATCAGCCTTTGCCTCCTTCTTGTCTTCCTTCTTCTCCTCTAATAATTCAGGGGCTTGTTTTAAGACGGCCTCATACCAGTTGAGTAGCTTTTTCACATCACTCGCATACACCCGGTCTGGATCATAATCAGGCACGATTTCCTTTAAAAAGGCAAACAACTCATCCTTGTCTGACTTGCCATCGACTCCCGGGTCGTCGTTAAATTTCTTTTTGACCTCGATAAACACCTCTTCCAGCGGGACCGTCTTGTCCATATCGGTGGTGAATATTGATATTTCAGCCAGTAGTGATACCCTGTGATGCGATCCGGTAATAAGCTTGGATTTTGTAGCATCCATTGATTCCAAAATCAATCCTGTCCGGGTAGGTTTGATTACTTTAAACAATCCTGATTTTCCTGAAACTGCTGCGATGTCGTTAAATGTCATGCGTATATCTGATTAACGGAAGGCAAATTTATATGAAAATTAGTAATGAAAAATATTTATTGGCTATTTCGATATATTTCATTTGTCTTTTGGACAAACTCGATAATTTCTTCCCCACCCATTTTTTTCTCGGCACTGGTATCAAACATAGGAGGCAATTCTGAAAATACGTTTTTCAACTCCCGTACATGTTTCGCTTTGATCGATTGAAATTGGTTAGTGGACAACTTATCTGTCTTTGTAAAAATTAAAGCAAAAGGAATTCCGTGCTCCCCCACCCAGGTAATAAAATCATAATCGATCCTTTGCGGGTCAAGGCGGCTGTCCAGCAAAATAAACAAACACGACAGGTGATCACTTTTGAGCAAATAATCTTCAATCATCGTCCCCCAGCTTGCCTTCAGCTTTTTGCTGACTTTTGACCAACCATACCCCGGTAGGTCTACCATGTACCAGTCATCGTCAATTAAGAAATGATTGATCAATTGGGTCTTGCCAGGTTTTGACGAAGTTTTTGCCAGGTTTTTCCTATTGGTAATCATATTTATCAGGGAAGATTTGCCTACATTTGACCGGCCAATAAAGGCATAGTCGGGTTTCCCGTCCCTCGGGCCGTCCTTATAATGTGAGCTGCTTTTTATAAACCGGGCTTCCTTGATCATCATCGCTTGCTGTGTTCTTTAAAAATTATAATTGATAGGTTCGAAATTTTTAATAAAATGATTATTTTGACAAAAATAACTTTAAAAAATTCAATTTTAAATTAAATATCTGTTCAAGATCTTTTTTTTGTTATTCAAATAAATATTACAGATATAAAAAAGAGAAACTCGAATATTTCAACATTTTTTTTGTTATAACTTATTGTTTTACAAAGTTTTATGCTTTTGCTTTTAAAGTATTAAACTAAATATATTACAATTATTTGATATTGCTGAAAATCAATTTTAAATTGGTCGGGCAAATTGGGATATTTGAATTTCAACATAGGGTATTTTTATTTAGCCATAATGGTTCGTAAACTTTTAATAATTACTTTCTTCAGTTGTCTGGCCATAAGCCTAAAAGCGCAGGATGACAATGCACAGATGGCCCAGGACTTCCTGGAAATCGCAAACGAAACGTATTTTAACACGCGGGCGATCATTCAGGCCAATGAATTGTATGTCCAGGCGGCTGATCTTGACCCTAATAATATCGAAGCTAATTACATGGCGGGAAGAACCTCGCTGGAAACAAACTTTAAATCAAAAGCCACCGAATACCTACTCCGTGTTTATAAATTGGACCCTGAATACCAATTCAACCTATTGTTCCTGATTGCCCAGTCCTTGCAGTATGGATTGAAATTTGACCAGGCTATTCAATTTTATAACCTATATCTTGAAAAAGTGAACCAGCAGTCCAGTTACCGTGGGCAAGACTATACCTCGCCGGAAGAAGTAGACCGAAAAATATTTGAATGCAAAAACGGGATAGAGTATACCAGCAACCCCGGGAACTACCGGCTGGAAAACGCCGGGGGCCTGATCAATTCAGAATGGGATGATTTCAGCCCGGTATTGAATGCAGACGAAACGATGATCGTCTTTACCACCAGACGGGGCGATGGCAACCTTAACCCTGACGTGTTTGACGATAACTTATACTTCGAAGATATTTTTATAAGCACCAAGCAAAACGGACAATGGCTGAATTCTACAAATATCGGTCAGGTAGTGAACACTCCATTTCATGATTCAAACCTTGCTTTGTCGGCTGACGGTAAAGAACTTTATATTTATCGGGATTCAAATGCAGGTGATATCTACTACTCAGAGTATCGTCCTGACGGAACATGGTCAAAACCAGTTGCCCTTGATGCCCCAATCAACTCTAGCTACACTGAAAACTCATTTTCACTCTCTCCTGATGGTGAAATTGCCTTTTTTAGCAGTAGCCGTCCCGGATCAATCGGTGGCCTGGATATTTACTATGCCACCAGGGATAGAAAAGGAAACTGGAATGCCGCCAGGAATTTAGGCCCCACGATTAATACACCTTATGATGAAGATGGTCCATTTATCGATTATGATGGAAAATCACTGTACTTCAGTAGTAAAGGCCTTAAGGGAATGGGCGGATTTGATATCTACAAGTCGGTTTATGACAGCGCCACGCAAACTTGGGGAGAACCCATAAATCTTGGTTTTCCTATAAATACCCCCGATAATGACGTGTTCTTCGTAAGTACTCCAGATGGGGAAAGGGGATGGTATTCGTCTGCCAGGGAAGATGGCCTCGGATTTACGGATGTTTACCAGGTGTGGCTGTCTGATGAAATAAAAGAAGCCAGCCAGCCAACAGCTCAAAAGGAACCTGAGCCCACACCACAGCCTGATCCTGAGCCTGAGCCAGAACCCGAACAAGAAAAAGAACCCGTGGTAGTTGAGCCGGAGCCGCAAGTCACCATGCAACCCGTGACCCTGCTCCTCCGAGTAGTAGATGAAAAAACCAAAAACCCAGTGGATGTTTCTTCCATCGAGTTGCTGGGAGCTGAGGGGGTTCCCGTTCGTTTGGACAGGGTAGAAACGGGTACCTACCAGGCATCGTTCAACCATAACGCTGCCCGGCAATACCAGCTCAACGTGGAGAAAGAAGGCTACATGTATAAGAGCCTGGCAGTCGATGTACCAGCCTCGTCTGCCAATCCCCAGACGATAAAGAGGCTTTTAAATATCGATCCGTTACAGGTAGGCTACCGGTCAGTTCTCAGAAATATCTACTTTGACTACGGTAAAGCCACATTGACAAGCGCCTCATCACCTGAGCTTGATAAGCTTAAGACCATGCTTTCGCAAAATCCCAATTTACAGGTTGAAATATCGGGGCACACCGATAGCTCAGGGTCAAAAGATTTTAACAAAAAGCTTTCGCAGCGAAGAGCCCAGGCGGTCGTCGACTATTTGGCAAACGCGGGAATTAGCCGCGCTAAAATGACCGCCGTAGGCTATGGGGAAGAACAACCCCTTGCTTCCAACGATGACGAGGATGAAGGCAGGGAGTTAAACAGACGGGTAGAGTTCAAAATCCTGGGCAACCAATAGTCAGCATATTTTTAACTTTTCTTTATTTTCCCTTGGGCAAAACACTACTTTTGCACTGGAAATCTCCAAAACGTGGACGTGTACCATTGTTGGCGAATTGCTTCAAAATGCATAATCATATTTTAAGCGCGAGTTCAAGTAGGCTTGATACCTGCTTCAAAAATGTGCTTCGCACATTTTTTGCTCCCCTACTGGGAGGTGTTAGGGGAGGGTTCTCCGAAGCCCAAATTTTAATGCAAATCAAATGAAAGAGACAGTTGTTCCGTATTCAAACAAAGAAGAAGGAAAAAAACAGCAGGTGGCTGAAATGTTTAATAACATCAGCCGCAAATATGATTTTTTAAATCATCTGCTGAGCATGGGCATTGATCGCTCCTGGAGAAAAAAAGCCATCAAACTTCTTAAAAAAGATCGGCCTAAAATCATTCTTGATATTGCTACCGGCACGGGCGATTTTGCGATTGAAGCCCTAAAACTCAACCCCGAAAAAGTGATAGGTGTGGACATTTCTGAAGGAATGTTGAACGTGGGTAGGGAAAAAATGAAAAAGAAAGGGTATGATGACCGTATTGAATTGCAATCGGGAGATTCCGAAAATCTGAATTTTAAAGAGAATTTTTTCGATGCTTCTATCGTTGCATTTGGAGTACGCAACTTTGAAAACCTCGAAAAAGGCCTGCAAAATATGCTTCGGGTAATTAAAACAGGTGGAAAAGTGGTGATTCTTGAGTTCAGTATGCCAACAAAATTTCCTATGAAACAAGGCTATGAGTTTTATTTTAAATACATTCTCCCCCTGATCGGGCGGGTAGTGTCAAAAGATATGTCAGCCTATACCTACCTACCCGAATCCGTACGGGCTTTTCCTTACGGAAAGGATTTTTTGGATATATTGCGCAAAACAGGTTTTAAAAACCCTATTTGTATACCACTTACATTTGGAATATGCTCCATATACATTGCCGAAAAGTAGTATTCGCTGTTTTATTTTTAACTGGTTTTGGCAGAATAGCCTCCGCCCAGCCTTATACCCAATTGAACCTTCCCAACTCTGACCAGCGATGGTTGCATTACGGTTTTTCTATTGGGATTCACTCAAATGCATTTAAATTAAACTATTCCGACTATTTCGTCAACAATCTCGACTCGGTGCAAAGCATGATGCCTAAAAATACCTTTGGGTTTTCACTTGGCTTTATTGTCGATTTTAAATTACATGAGCAGTTTAACCTGAGAATATTACCCCGGGTGTCCTTCAGTGAATTTCATACCGATATCAATATTATAAGTGACTCTGCGACGGTATACACCAACGAAGATATCATCGAGGCCACTTATGTTGACTTCCCCATCATGCTAAAATATAAATCCGAACGACATCAAAACTTTCGGATGTACATGGTAGCCGGGATAGTTCCTTCCATCGAAGCATCGGGAAAAAAGCGGAAGGAAAAATCGGAGAGCCTGTTTCAGATAGCAGGTGGTAATTTGTCTTTTGAAGTGGGTTTTGGTGTGGATATGTATTATCCCTTATACAAATTCTCTCCTGAAATCAGATATTCCAGAGGATTGATAAATGTTTTAAAAGATGACCCTCTAGGAAACAGCAAAGGGATAGAAAAGCTTACCACCCACTCCATTTCACTCTATTTTCAATTTTCGGATTAGCAAAAAATCTTTTGACATGAAAACTGTATTGATTACTGGCGCAACTTCTGGAATAGGTCGCGCAACTGCGGAGCTATTGGCTAATCACACTTTCAAACTCATTTTATGCGGAAGAAGAAAAGAGCGTCTCAAAGAATTGGAAAATGTCCTGTCAAAAAAGGTTCCTGTTCACAAATTGATATTTGATGCAGGTAAAAGAGATGAAGTGGTCAATGCTGTTGAAAGTCTTCCGGATGATTTTAGGAATATCGATGTGCTCATCAACAATGCGGGCAATGCACATGGACTATCTCACATTCAGGATGGGAACATCGAGGATTGGGAGGCAATGATTGATGTCAATATTAAGGGCTTGCTCTATGTCACCAGGGAAATCCTCCCTGGTATGGTGGCCAGAAAATCAGGACATGTCATCAATATCGGTTCCATCGCCGGGATTGAGAATTACGAAAGAGGTAATGTTTATTGTGCGAGTAAGGCAGCAGTGAATGCATTGTCACACGGAATGCGAATTGATTTAAATGAATCGGGTATCAAAGTTTCTGAAATCAAGCCCGGAGCTGTCAATACAGAGTTTTCATCTGTCAGATTTAAAGGAAACCAGGAAAAAGCAGATCTGGTCTATCAGGGTTTTACACCTCTGACCGCCGGAGATGTGGCGGAAATTATTCATTTTGTCATATCGAGGCCAACCCATGTGAACATCGCCGACCTGTTAGTACTTCCATTGGCGCAGGCCTCAGCAACTAAAATTAATAGGTCCAAATAATATTTATTTCCGGCCTCTTAGCACCACTTACTATTCCACTTTTGTATTGCTTATGAAGGCAATCTTTTTGCTATCCGGCGACCAACTGGGTACATTGATGGTGCCCTGACCACCATAGACATATGCAATCGTTTTTGGTACACCTCCGGAAGCAGGCATTAAACGGATGTGCACTTTTTTATAAAAGGGATGGGTGCTTGGATCCATGTCCTTAGGAAAGGAAATATAAGCTATCCATTTACCATCGGGCGAAAAGTGAGCAAACCAGTCGTTGTATTCATCAAAAGTAATTTGTTCCTGATCACTTCCATCGGGTTTCATCCGCCAAATTTGCATTGTACCGGTACGCACTGAGTTAAAATAGACATATTTTCCATCTGGCGAATATTCAGATCCGTCATCCAATGCCTCATTATTGGTAAGATTTATTTCTTCCTTGGTTCCAATATCAATTTGCCAGATATCCCACTGGCCATTTCTTTGGGCAGTGTATATCATTTTTTTCCCATCAGGCGAGAAACCATGCAAATATGAATGGCCGTTTTCAGGTTTGGTAATTTGCTCAGGATGATCAGAGCCAGTAGCTGGCATCAGGTAAACCGTGGATGTGCGGGCTTCCCCCACATGGTGACTGATGCCCATCATTTTACCGTCAAAGGAAAGGACATGGTCATTATTATTGCTGGTAGCAAACCCGGTATTTAACGTGCCGAGAGTTCCATCCTCCAGGTTATAATATTTAAGCAAGCCTTCTTCGGCCCAAATGAGCTTTTTATTGTCAGGCGTCCAGTTTGGTGCCTGGAGTGAATTGGGCGCGGTATGGAGGATTTTCCGGTGACCGGTTGCGATGTCCATCACTTCCAGATTGCTTCCCAGGAAGTCTTTGTATTGAACAAGCCCCTCCCATGCAGGAATTACGATCCGCACATTGCTGAAAACCGCCTTTTCAATGACATCCTCCAGGTGAGAACAGATAAACAAACCTACATACAACTCCTCATTTAAATCGAGTTCTTTAGTTACAGACTTAAAGTTTTCGCCAAAGACAGCAGCCGAAAAAATTAACTTATTGCCTTTACGCTCTAATTCAATATCAGTAGGATGAAACACAGACAATTCCACCTGGTCTGTTTCGCCACTTGTTTCCGTCCGGTATTGAAGCGATGTTAGCTGGTCCCCATGTACGCAGGCGTCTGCATACTTGCTATTGTCATCCAAACTTTCCCTGGCCATTATGCCAATTTTACGGTGTGCTGCTTCGCCTTTCCCTACAAACTGTATGGTAGCCCTGACAATAAAATCGCCCTTTAATTTTTTCCAGGCAAATTGAAACTCATCCCGGTCAAACCACATATTATACCCAGCGCCGGACATCGTATACGTCTGCTCCTTTTCGTCATAAACTGTCGATCCTTTCATTTTCGGGTTTCCGATGTCCTGGTGTTGATCAAAAGTTCCAATGCCATTCATTTGTGCATGAGTTTGGGCTAAGGTCAAAATGGAAACAATAAAAGAGATGAGAAAAAAAACCCCTGGGGCTCTATGAAAGCTTTTCATGGTTTTAATGCTGTAAAAGGGTACACGTTAGTAGTTATACCACTAAATATCAACAAATTACCCTTCTATCAGGAACAATTTTATGTAACGGATTGATTTTAACTTTTAATGGTGAATGGTGTATTTAAGCTACTTCGTTTATAAATTCTTGACACTTATGCTAAATGCAGTAGCCGGATTAATTACTGTGAGTTGCTCTACTTCCTCTTATGTAAATCCGTTCACTAAAGTTTTGGTGAAATTAAATACGAAATCAAAAAGTTGATCTTAACAATTCCATTCATACACGAAAAAATCCACATGTCCCTAAATAGTGTTCATTAGCAATTTTAGACCTACTTTCAACCGATTTCGATTCATTCTTGGTCATAGAATTATTAAATTTAATTAGATCTAATCGTCCAACAATGTTCTATGGAAAAAGATAATACTCCTGACAATTTCCCTCCTGAAGAAATCAAAAAAACGAGCAATGGAATCAGCAGGCGCGGTTTTTTAAAAGGCGCCGGATTAACGGCAGCGGGAACTGCCATTGCCTCCTCGGGATTAATGGGAATGGCCAATGCCGAAACATTGGAAGAGAAAGAAATTGGTCCTGGTGCTGTGCCCATCAAACTTAAAATTAACGGCCAGGTAAAAAGGGTACTGGTAGAGCCAAGAGCGACACTGGCTCACACTCTGCGTGATCACCTGGAAATGACCGGGACGAAAGTTGTTTGTGACCGGGGCTCATGTTCTGCCTGCACGGTATGGCTGGACGGCAAACCTGTCAATTCATGTATGACACTTACACTTGATGTAGGAGACATGGAAGTTACAACCATTGAGGGACTCGCAAAGAATGGTGAACTTCATCCGGTACAACAGGCTTTTATCGAACATGACGCCTCACAATGTGGTTACTGTACTCCGGGTATGATTATGAGCGCCGCCCATCTACTGTCAATAAATCCTCATCCTACTTTAGATGATGTTAAACATGCCACCAGGGGTAATCTATGCAGATGCGGTACCTATCCACATGTTTTTAAAGCTACCCTGGAAGCCGCAAAAAAAGTCTAACAGAAACATCATGGAAACTAAAAAAATAAAACTTCCCTTTGGAATTCCAGATCATAATCTCACTGAGATTGAACGGGAAATTCCTACCGATGAACCCAATGCATGGCCCACGAATGAAAAACTAAAGCATGTAGGAAAACGTGTAAACCGTCTTGATGCAGAGGCTAAAGTTACCGGAACTGCCAAATACACCTCCGATATGAATCTTCCCGGTATGCTTTATGGTAAAATGCTGAGATCGCCTTATCCGCACGCAAAGATTCAAAATATCGATATTTCTGCCGCTGAGAATCATCCGGGCGTACATGCTATTCACATCTTTAAGTTTGCGATAGGAATGGCTGAACCCCAGGGGAAAAATGAAAAAGGTGGTTATCCGGACGTAAAATATGCTGGTCAACCTATTTTAGGAGTAGCCGCAACCAGCATGCACATTGCAGATGAAGCGATTAAAAAAATAAAAATTGACTACAGCGTTCTTCCTTTTGTTTCAAATATCGAGCAGGCCATGGAACCTGATGCGCCCCTGGTTTATAGCACTGATGTGGAGCAGGAAGACTCTGGAGGTGGTGGTGGAGGCCAATCGGGCCTGAAGACTCGGGGAAATCTAAGAGGCCCTACAACCGGAAGCTTTTTTGGCGGACCAAGAGGAAACAATGAGCAAGGATTTAAGGATGCTGACCTTATCGTGGAAAATACGTATCGAACACAGGTTCATACACACTGTTCACTAGAAACTCACGGAGTTGTAGTTGATTGGCAGCCTAATCTTGTCACGGTTTATTCTTCCACCCAAAATACAACCAACGTCAGGGATGAGTTTGCCGAATATTTTGAACTCCCCAGAAGTAAAGTCAGGGTTATTTGTGAATTTATGGGAGGGGGATTTGGAGCCAAACACGCACTAGGAAATTTCGGTGTCATGGCAGGGTACCTTTCAAAAAAATCCGGTAGACCGGTTAAATTGATGTTAGATAGAAAAGAAGAACACATCTCTTCCGGTAATCGGCCTAATTCTATTCATTATCTAAAATTTGGGGCTAAAAAGGATGGAACCTTAACAGCTATTGAGCAGCGATCTCATGGAACTGCTGGCGTAGGTTTAGGGGCCGGCGTTGGCCGGATTGCACAGGCTTTATATGACTGCCCAAATTTTACTACTGAGCAATGGGACGTTTTCACCCATGCGGGACCTGGAGAAGCATGGCGTGCACCAGGAAATGTTCAGGGCGCCTGGGCGGTGGAACAAATGATTGATGAACTGGCAGAGAAACTTGGATTTGATCCGCTGACTTATCGTGACAAAATTGACAAAAGTGAAGTTAGAAAACTGGAAAGAACCAAAGGAGCTGAAAAGTTTGGATGGAATCAACGTCAGAAACCAGGATCATATTCAGGAACTGTCAAGAAGGGGTATGGAGTAGCCCAATCTACCTGGCCAAGATTTACTACGGTAAATTCCACCGTTGAAGTCAGGGCATTTCAGGATGGAGCCATCGAAGTTAGATCGGCTGTGCAAGATATCGGAACTGGTACTAAGACAATTCTTGCCCAGGTAGTAGCGGAAGAATTGGGTTTACATCCTTCAGATATCAATATTAAAATAGGTGACACCTTATTTCCCGATGCCCCCGGTTCCGGCGGTAGTATTGTAACAGGATCGATCACCCCACCAGCCAGAAATGCGGCTTATAAATTGAAATTGGAAATATTCAAGGAAGTAGCGGGTAAGATGGAGGCAAATGCTTCTGATCTAAAGATTGAAGATGGACAGATTGTTTCCACTAAAGACCCTTCTAAAAATGTCAGTCTGAAAGAAGCTTTGAAAAATATGCGCAACGGACAGATTATTACTTCCGCCAGCAGGTCTGATGATTATGGGGGATTCAAGCAGGGCACATGGCTAACTCACGGCGATAATGGATCGGTGCAATTTGCCGAAGTAAGTGTGGATACAGAAACGGGATATATAAAAGTAGATCGAATAGTTGCCGCACATAGCTGTGGACGACCATTGAATATTGCACAAATCGAAAGTCAGATTAACGGGGGTATCATCCAGGGAATTTCGTATGCATTGTACGAAAGCAGGGTAATGGATGACTGGACAGGTCATCAAATGAATGCCAATCTCGATCAATACAAGATTCCAGCGGCATTTGAAATACCAGAAATCGAACCAATTATTATTGAGGAATATTCTGCCTTGACTTCTACTGATGCATTTGGCATTGGTGAACCAGCCAATATAGCTACAGCAGCAGCAATCGCGAATGCTGTTTACAACGCAACAGGCATTCGTTTTTACGAAGCACCTATTACGCCATCTAAAGTTTTAAACGCTCTCCAAAAAGCATAAAAATATTTACCATGAATAAATTCAGTTGGTATGAAGCTACATCCGTGGAAGATGCTCTTCAGCATGTAAATTCAACTGTATCCGCAGCACTAACCAAACCTGCAAATTCTGCTGCAGTAATCAAGGCTGGTGGAATCGATTTATTGGATCTGATGAAAGAAGGCCTGGTTGAGCCAAAAACGATCATCAACATCCGAAATCTGCCCGGATTAAAAGAAGTCAGTTTTGACAAAAAAGAAGGTTTAAAAATAGGTGCCAATGTGACTCTGAGTGAACTGGAAGATAATAGTATTGTGAAAGAACAGTACCTGGCGCTTCATCAGGCCGTTGCTCATGCTGGCACTCCTCAATTGAGAAATACTGCCACGTTAGGCGGAAATCTGGCTCAGCGTACCAGATGCTGGTATTTTCGATCTTTGGAGCACAAATGTTTTAGGAAGGGGGGAAATATGTGTTTTGCCAAAAATGGAGAAAATGAATTTCACTCCATCATGAAGAATGGAACATGTTGTAGTGTCCACGCTTCCTCAGTTGCCACGGCGCTTCTGGCATTTCACGCCCAGGTAGAAATTACAAGTGCCGACGGTAAAACGAGACTTCTCAATCTGGATGAATTCTTTGTCCTCCCGGGTGATGACCCATCGAAAGAGAATGTGCTTAAAGAAAATGAATTAATTACCAATGTAATCCTCCCACCAGTTCAGAAAAACACAAAAAGCTATTACATGAAACAGGGTGGCCGGGAATCTTATGACTGGGCATTGGCTGACACAGCAGTTGTAATCGAGTTCACAGGAAGTAAATGTAAAAGTGCAATTATCGCACTTGGAGCCGCAGCACCGGTACCTCTGATCTCTGAATCGGCTGCTCAGGCATTAATAGACAATGAAATTAATGAAGACACAGCAAGAAAGGCTGCCGGCATTGCGATGGAAGGTGCAACCCCCCTGGCACAAAACGGATATAAAGTCCCTTTGTTTAAGAACATCATAAAAAGAACGTTATTAAACCTGGCATAAGATTATGGAAAAAATAAAAACAGACAAATTTTGCCGATACCTGAAAGCTAAAAGTCCTTATGGCACTTTAGAAGGTGGTACTAATGATTGGTTTTTGATGGACAATGCGAATACGATATGCTGGTGCATAAAAAGCCAGGGAAGAATGGGGCCAGATAACGGACTGGTAGACCCAATAACTTGTAAAGAGGGACGAAGATGTTTTAAAATGCCTGACTAAAAAATCTAAAATAATTAAGCTATAAATGGTTGTTAGTAATAGCAACCATTTTTTGTTTGATTTATCTGTATAGTTTTCTGTTTTTTCACTTTATTCACGGTATCAATCACTTTTTAAAAAAAACTATGAAGAATTTATTATTGATTTTTACACTAATTGTGATAGGTAGCTTTCACAATAACGCGTTTTCTCAGGAATCCAGATATGGTATAAAGGGAGGAGTTAATTTGGCCACCATAGGAGGAGATTCTGAAGGAGTTTCGTCCAAAGTGGGTATTCATCTCGGGGCCTATGCGTCTTTCAAAACATCTGACCTTTTAACAATTCAGCCCGAAATAGTTTATTCTGCACAGGGAGCCCAAGATGATGCAGATGGTGAGTTTAAAGCAAAATATAACTATATAAACATTCCGGTGATCTTTAAAATCTTCCCATCAGAAGGTTTTAATATTCAGGCTGGGCCACAGCTTGGTATTTTGACATCGGGAAAATTTTCCGGAGGAGGAGTGGATGTAGATATAACCAGCGAGTTAAATACACTTGATTTTGCAATTGCGCTAGGTTTGGGATATGACCTTGAAAATGTAAATTTTGCCTTAAGATATAATTTAGGAGTTTCTAATACTGCGAAAGATACTGGCGGTGAAACTTACCCAAATAGGGTATTTCAAATATCAATGGGATATACATTCTAAAAGGAAAAAAAGCCTGTAACATTTAAGCTGCTAAATTTTAATTAGCAGCTTTTTTAGTATTGATGCTTACCTACCCTCCATCCCCTTTTTGATAAGTATTTTTCTCCGGATTCAATAGCCCCGTCTTCCATCTCTGTTCCCATTGAATCATTCCACCGATTTAAATATCCAAAGAGTGCTATCACCCCCATAATTTCTACGATTTCACCTTCGTGCCAATACTTTCTCATTCGTTCGGAAATTTCATCATCAACAGCATTTGGGACTATTGATGCTGCCAGGGCAAGGTCCAATGCAGATCTCTCCGCATCATTAAAAGATGGGTGAGTTTGGTAAGCCCAAATATTTTCCAACTGTTCCTTTTCCGCGCCATATCTTTCAGCTGCTCGGATCGCATGCGCCTGGCAGTACCGGCAGCCAGCAGCATTACTGCTGACATAAGCTATCATCCGTTTTAAAGCACTCGTGACCCTCCCTTTGTTTTCCATAACCGCTTTATTCATCTCAATAAATGCAAAGGCAATCCTGGGCCGGTGATGCATTGTTTTGATACTGTTAGGGCAAAAACCCAATGTCTCATTATAAAACTCTATCAACTTTTGCAGTTCTGGATCCTCGTCTCCGCTTTTCGGATTTACTAGTGGCTTTTTCATAAAACACTTTTACCAATTCATTAACACTTTGTAAAAAGGCATCAGCACCTCTGCCATCTCTTTATGGTCCTCAATATCCGGATGATAACTGCATCCATGCGGCTCCAGTTCAGACGGAAACTCAAAAATAGCTAATGGCTTTTCTATATTTTTTTTAACATAATGCTGTTTAACAGCATTTAGGCAATTGCTTAGCTGTACACCTGGCTCTCCATGAACCATGGGGCTCGTAAGCAGGCATACCTGGACACGCGGATAGTGTTGGTAAACCATTTCGAGAAATTTGATATATGCATCGACATAGCTGGCAGAGTCAAATGGTAGTCGTTCATTTGCTCCATCACCCAACGAAAGATCATTAGTGCCAAGACAAATACTTATCAGGTCTGGCGTGAATTGGTTAAAATCCCATCTCTTCGTGACATCTGTATTTAAATACAAATTTTCATATACCTCTGGCATCACGGGTGACAAGCTATTCCAGTTGCGATACATACCAATTCCTGAAACAGAACTCAATAAAAATTGTGCTTCTAATTCCCTGGCTACGATAGGCCCGTAAGCCCAGTAGGCATTGTGCTGATTATACCAAAGCCCGGAATCACAGGGTATGGCTGCCATGTCATTCCCCATCCCGCATGTGATGGAGTTACCAATAAACTCAATTCTCAGTTCTGGAAGTTTATCCAGGGGTTTAAGGCCAATACATTTTACACCACCAATTGCAATTTGGTTATTTTGTGCTTCGGTGGCCTTGAAAACTCTTACACGATGAACCCCTGGCCCGTCTGTCTTAATCTTAATGTCTTCCATAGTTTCAGACTCCAGCCGGATTCTTCCCTGATCTACACCGTCGAGTTCTATCGATATGTAATTGGGTTCGCCCGGGGGATTTAATTTTTTCAGCGAGACGATGCATGAATCCCCTTTAAAATTAAATTCGATGTAGGATGCTGAGGAAATTAATATGGGTTCGTTCGGATTTGCAAAATCCACCCTGCCGGCATATCTGATGAGCTCATTGGCGGGAGTATAATTTACAAATTCAGTTTTTGAACATGACGCCAACGCCATTGTGCCGACAACCACCATCCACCAAAGTTTTTTCATATCAAATGTGATTTAATACCTGGGAATAAATATAGGAGAATATTGCCAATGCCTTAATTAATCATAGATTTTCTGTAGAAATTCCACGACCTTGCTTTTTATCTCCTCGGTATGAAATTCATTTCCTCCATGGCCTGCATTTTCCAGTATTTCAAATCTTACGTATAAGCCATTTTTCTCATATCGTTTCAACAATTCGATAGATTGATTAATTGGTACCTGTATATCCTGATTTCCATGGGCAATGAATAAGGGTGGATCAGACGGATCAACATGAAGCACAGGACTTGCCATTTTCAAAACTGTTGAATCATGGCCAATCGGTTCTCCAAATAGTAATGTCATGGCGGGCATTCTTACATTTCTCCCGTGCGGAGTCGATTGATCCAAAATGGTTAAAAAATCAGTTAGTCCGAAATAGTCAATAATGCCCTGAACATCGGTACTTTGATCATTGTGATGGCCATAATCCGGATCAAATTCAACAACACCATTGGTAGTTCCCACTAAAGCAGCCAGATGCCCTCCTGCAGAACTTCCCCACACCACCACTTTATTTGCATTGAATCCATAATCGTCGCTATGCCCTCTCAACCATTGAATGGCAGCTTTAATATCTTTTATCTGAGCGGGGAAAGTGGCCTCCGTGCTTAGTCGATATTCGATACTTGCCAATGCATACCCATGAGGTAGAAAATCCAATGGGGGATCATCTTTAGAACCGGAATGCCAAGCGCCTCCATGTATCCATACTATAATTGGTGGATTTTCTTTCTCTGTCGGCAAATAGAGGTCCAATGAAAGAACTCTTGACCCAATTGCTGCAAACAAGAGGTCATTGTGAACAATTATTTTATCTGACTGTGCATAGTTAGAGATACTAACTTGAATCATCATAAGAATGAAAAACAGCTGTTTACTCATAAATTTCCGGATTAATGATATTCACAATTCTCTCACCGTTGAAGTGCTGAACAATATTTTCAGCAGCTAATCTGGCCATTTGATTTCTAGCCTCAATAGTAGCAGAACCAATGTGTGGAGTAATCGATACATTTTCCATTTTGAGCAGAGGGTTGTCCGGACTCATTGGTTCCGGATTTGTTACATCTAATCCTGCACCCCAAATAATTTCATTCGCCAGCGCTTCCGTCAAATCCTTTTCATTGTGGACTGCACCTCTGGATGTATTGATGAAAATTGAGGTGCGTTTCATTTTGGAGAAAGCTTTCTGGTTAAAAATTCCTTCCGTCTCCGAAGAAAGACTACAATGAACACTCACTACATCACTGTCTTTAAGTAAGTCCTCAAAGCTGACTTTTCGGGCTCCAAACGCTTCCTCGGCCTTCTGATTTCTTCCACGGTTACAATAAAGAATCTCCATATCATATGCCCCTTTACACTTTCTTGCCATTTCAAATCCAATATTCCCCAATCCAAAAACACCTAAAGTTTTTCCATTCAATTCCATTCCCAGGTTTGCCTTGGGCCGAAAGTAATTCCATTGGCCTTTTTCAATGGTCTTGTGCATGAAACACATTTTTCTGGAAGCTGTTATCATTAACATAAAAGCTATGTCAGCTGCCGCATTGCTCATCGCATAGGGTGCATACCCCAAGGGTATTCCAAGTGTATTCGCTTTTTCAACGTCGATATTATTATAGCCGGCAGCAAACTGTGAAATTACTTTTAGGTGTTTATTTGTTTCCAAATATTTTGCATCAATCTTATCAATGCTCATGCATAATAATGCATCAAACCTTTGGGATCTGGCGCTTAATTCATCGTAGGAAATCGGCACATCTTCGAGGTACACTTCCACATCATGTCTGGCATTTTTTAGTAATTCAATTCCGATGTCAGGAATGTTCCTGGTAACAAATACTCTCATTACTTGATTATTATGATAAATTAAAAAACTGCCGCCAAAAGAAAAACTGGAATGGGATGAACGGAATACTAACCCTATTCGTAAATTTATTCACTCATTGTTTAAAAAATTGAGTTGGATGTGCCATTTTTGGGTACGGTTAATTTAGGGTTAAAAAATCAACGGTGATGTCAAAAAAAGAGTTTTACAGCAGCGCTACTGCAAAGGTGTATTATGATGAAACATTGGATACGTTATTCCTGGAATACGTTGGCAAGGTGAAAAATCATCAGGAATTCATTGAGATAAATACAGAAGTATTGAAGGCTTTTGAGAGTTTACAAACTCAAAAATTTGTCGCCGACATCCGGAAGATGGGGGTGATTTCTGTTGAGTCACAACAATGGGTGATTGGCTTTTTACTTCCGGGAATGATGAAGCATTTAAATGGAAAGATGCTGCACCACGCGCAATTCCTGGATCCTACTGAAATATTCTCGAAAGTTTCCGCTGTTAATATCAAGACAAAATCTGCCGACAGGGAAAAAGGATTTGAAGTGCACCAGTTTTCAGAGAGAAGTGAATTGGAAATCTATTTGAAATCACTTTAGTATTACCCAATTACATTTCTATTGTCATCCACGTTCTCAGGAGAGATTTCCGGCATCTATACCCAACCGGAAAAACTCACAAACATGGTGATATTATAGTTTTCATGGCAAAGGTCATTATTGGTAAAAAATCTTATTGAGATATTCCAGCATGACCTCCAATGCCGGAATTGCATCTTTTTCAAATTCGATTCCCAAATATTCATTTGATCCCGAATCGAGGAAAGCATGCGGCCTGTCGGCATGTTCCCAATACTCGATATTGCTGTGACCTGCCTCTTTAAGCTTTGTCATAAACTCCTTGATGGAGGCAGGCGTCGTTAAATTGTCTTTTTCTCCCACAGTAAACAGCATCGGCGGCAATTTCTCTTCTGATGAGGGAATTAGATAAACAGGGGACACCGCCCTATAATATTCAGGATTATCCTCTACATTTATTTCGTTACCAAACAATCCCCTCGGCTGCGCCCCGGCAAAATTCCAAAACATATTGCCAGGTTTTTCAAAGCCCCCTTTGGCACTTCCATACATATCAAATGCACCATAGCTGATGATCGCAGCCTGGACTTCCAAATCTCCATTTTTTGCCAGGCTCTCTGCCGTTTTTCCTTTTGGAATATAGCTGGGTTTGAATGTAAAATGCTTTCCATCAAAGCCTTTGGCACTTAAATTTTTGCCTGCAACCACCACCATCGTTGCCAGATGTCCACCGGCGCTATCACCGGTAACAATGACTTTTTCCGGATCGCCTTTGTATTTTGAAATGTTCTCTTTCACCCAGGCTACGGCCCCTAATACATCCTCCACTATCTGGTTCATTTTTACAGTGTTCTCCTGATCACATAATAACCGGTAGTTCACATTGCAAACCACATATTCACCATTCGATGAAAGGTATTCGGACCCTGACTTCATAATACTTTTATTGTTGATCAGCCAACCGCCGCCATGAAACATAATTATGACCGGATAGCTTTCCTTTCCTGTGTTTGGAGTATAAATGTCCATTGTCAGATTAAAACCATCGGGAGATGCCCACTTGACATCGGAAGCCAGGGTAAATTTTTCCTCTATAATTGACGGAGCCAATTGTCGTCCCGCAAATGCATCTAAATTGAGAATCAGTAAAAACGCGAAAAGAACGTTCTGTATAGATTTTTGTATCATATCAGTAAAATTTTCATTGTCTCATATTGTGACAATTGTAATTGTTTTTTAATCCAATTCCTACTTTCCTTCCTTTGTGGCCTTCGCGTGAGTTTTTCTTGGCGATCTTTGCGTGGAAATTTTGCTTCTACGAGTACTTAATCCTCTTCAAAAAGCTTTCGTTCTCGACGCCTCGAATGCTAAGGGCTTCTATTTTACCCGGATGTATTTTTCTACGATGATTCGGTTTCGGTGGTATTGCCATTTTCATAGTTTGTTCCCCGGATTAACTACAGTTCCCTAGGATTGGAAGGAAACATGCTTCTTCGATTCATCTTTCGTTGTGCAACTTGTAATATGGAAAGCAAAAAAAGTCTTGCTACTGGTAAGGATTTATTAAAAACCATTACGATATCGTGGTGGATATTAGACGGAATTAAATCCTAATCTATTATGTTGCGCAAAAAATAAACCGATTAATCCCAATGCAATCTACTCCTTCCATTAGCAGAATTCTAATTTTCCTTTTCATGATTGGAATTCCATTTGCTACCATGGCACAATCCAAGCCAGGTGGTGCGCAGCTTCCATATTATCAAATTCCGGAATACCCGGAGGAATACTCAGCGACTACCGTTGCAGCCAGAATGATCGATGGACTGGGATTCAGGTACTATTGGGCTACAGAAGGATTGATTGACCAAGATCTTCAGTATAAACCAAGTGAAGAAGCGCGAACTATCAGACAGACACTTGAGCATATATTCGGGCTTTCCAATGTTATTAAAAATGCAACAATCAATAAAGCCAATGAAGGTTTGGAAATAAGTGAATGGAGTTTCGATGAACTAAGAAAACGTACTCTGGAAAACATAGCCTTTGCCAGCCAAACAATGAAGGATATAAATCCTGAAAACATTGACGAACTGCATTTGATCTTTTCCACGAACGAATTTCCGTTTTGGAACCTGCTAAATGGTCCCTTGGCAGATGCCATTTACCATGTAGGCCAGGTGGTTTCGTTCAGGCGCGCCAGCGGTAATCCGATTAGCAACAAACCAAGAATGTTAACAGGAAAAGCTATGGAATAAATCAATTAGGATTTTTACTCCTTCCATACAACAACTCCGGCGGGCGCAAGCGTCTTTTCTCCGATAATTATTTTCGCTTTTGCCGGAATGTCAATTGTCCGATCTTTGGAGGTGTAATTAACAGCTATCCAAAACCCGTCCCTCCAATATACATAGACTCCTGTCGGGTAATTTTCTACTGGAACCTTGGCATTTGAAAATACGCTTTCCAATGCTGCCCTTTCCAGATCGCCATTATCGCTATCAACCGCTATGTAGGTAATGGTGCCCTTGCCCAATTTTCTTGAAATCACCGCTGGTTTTGGAGCATAAAATTGATCAGTCAATTCAGCCCAGGTTTCCACATCTTTGTTGTTAATAGTCAATATGTCTGCCCAGTTGTTCCAGGAAAAAACCTGCTGCCCCATTTTAATCGTACCATTCGCATTTTCCAAAAGTTGATCATAATTCTCTACGTCCGCGCCAATCAAATCATGTATCGGTAATCCGAATTTCCCTTCCCAAAAATGGCCGTCCCTTGTCTTGGTGCCCGTGCGACAGGTAATGACCAGGTGGCCGCCCTGACTGGCATACTCTTTCCACTTTTCTACCAATTCTTCGTCCACCTGCTGGTAAGCCGGGACAAGTAAAAATGGATATTTAGTGAAATCGTCTTGCTCAGAAACCATATCTACTGGTGCGCCAAATGTCTTTAAAATTCCATGGTATTTTTTTACATGACCCATTAAATCCCATTGGGAGGATTGTGGTTGACGACCATGGTCCCACCAGTTTTCATGGCTCCACAGAATGGCCGTTTTCCTTGCTGTTAATTCGGATGGATAGCCAGGGTCTTGTTTGTATTCCTTTCTCAGTCTGCCTATTTCATCAATGAACCGCATGTAATCCTTACCGCCCTGCGATGGGGTAACCCCATCCGTAGTAATCATCCCGTTGTGGTATTGCTCCACTCCATAAAGAGGCTGACGAAAACGGTAGGAACTTGCCAATGAACTACCGGCTGCATAATTATGCCACAGCCACATTCGCACGGCTCCCGGAAGTAACATTGAATTGATCCTCCCCCAATTTACCTGGCCTGGCTGAATTTCCAGCACACCGGTCACCCCGTCGATTGGTCTGAAATAATCGTTTCCAAAAGCAATGGCCTGGTAGTCTCCCATGCGAAATCCCAAGTCCCCCAGGTTGCGGTTACCATAATTGAGGTAGCAGGTAAAGCTCTGAAAATCTAATTTATCCGATCGCCTGGGGTCAGCGCTATGGGTCAAATTGACATAATTTGTAGTAATGAATTGCTTGGGGGAAATATATTTCCTCAAGATGTCTGCCTGTATATTGAGGAAGTCAGCCTGGACGTCAGCGTTAAATCTTCTGAAATCCAGCAGCGCATGTTGATTAAATCCCCACCAATCAATGGAAGATGCATTTGGAATTTTTATTTCATCAAATGATGAATAAGTAATGCTCCAGAAAGCAGTGCCCCAGGCTTTGTTAAGCTCTTCAATGGTTTTATATTTTTCCTTTACCCAAACCGTAAATGCTTTTTGAGCTGACTGGCTGTAATCCTCTTTGGCGCCAGGTTCATTATCCAATTGCCAGCCCCACACATGGGGATTTTGGCCGTATCTTTTGGCCATTTCTGTGACAATGTTTTTTGAAAGTCGCTGAAAATCCGGGTTGGAAGTGGACTGGTTTTGACGGGATCCATGCTCCTTCCGCATGTATTTGGAATCCAACAAATAGGTCTCCGGATATTTTAATCCCATCCAGACTGGGGTGGTAGCCGTAGGCGTGCACAACATGACTTTTAAACCATGTTTACCGGCAAGATCAATCGCTTTGTCCAGCCATTCAAAATCGTATGTCCCTTCTTCCGGTTCCAAAAAAGCCCAGGCAAATTCCGCCATGTGAACATATTCAAAACCCATTTCTGCCATCTTCTTAAAATCCCTTTCCCATTGGGATTCGTCCCAGTGCTCCGGATAATAAAATGTACCCACGTTGATCAGGTCTCCCTCCCTGAAAAAACGCTCCGGGTTTTGCGCAAAAGAAAAGAATACACACAACAGGCAGAGAAAAAGAAAAAAGGACAGTCGTTTCATAGCTCAGATTTTTGTTGGCTCAAAATTATCAATTAATTAAAAACAGGACTTTCAAAATGTGTCCAGAATGTGGCAAAAATGTTTCAAGTCAATGAAACAGCGTTTTTGTTCTGACGAAGTTTTTCCGAATAAGAATGATCAGCAAGACTACAAGGAACAAATCCTGAAGTATAAACACCCAAGACTCCGGTGACTTCCCGTCCACCAGTATCAGCATACATATTGAAAACACATTTCGGATGATCAATACAAATTCTATTATGAGCGTAGCAATTCTAAAATACAGTGCTTTGCTAAAAGATCCTTTTGTAATCTCAAACCTTAATTCAATCATATAGAAAATGATCAAAAGGGCATTCATTAAAAGGAAAATGAAGGAAATGCTTTTCGACATGTGAAAGGCGCCGGTGATGAGATCAAAGAAATAATTAATCATCCCGATCAAAAGGAAGATGGATAGAGCAATCCTTGCCAAGGGAACCCTAAAACTCGATATATCAATTGGCCTCGGCTCTTCCTTATCGGCCATCTTCGTACTTCGTAAGTTTATCGATTCTTTTCTGATGCCGACCCCCCTCGAAGACAGCGTTCAGCCAATGCTCCACAATACTGACACCCATTTCATCGCTGACCATGCGTCCTCCCAACGCAATCATATTTGCATTATTATGTTCCCTGGTCAACCCGGCCGATTTTTCATCCCAACACACACCACAACGAATGCCTTTTACCTTATTGGCAGCGATAGCCTCCCCATTGCCACTTCCTCCAAAAACGATCCCCAGATCATTCTTTCCATTGGCGACGCTTTCAGCCGCAGGGATAACGAAATCGGGGTAATCACATGGCTCTTCGCTGTACGTTCCAAAGTCTTCCACCTGGATTTCCCTTTTTATCAAGTGTTTTTTTATTACTTCCTTCAATTGGAATCCAGCGTGGTCAGACCCAAGGGCAATTTTTAACATGGATTAAATTTTTGACTGCCAATTTAGTCAAGAGAAGGAAGAATAGAAGAGATATTTGAAGTAAAATTGGGCAGTGATTCGCCAGACAATTTAACCAGGAAGATGGCTATTCATCTGTGGGCGGAAACACTTGCGTGATGATCACAAAAAATAAATCTTATTATTCGTGCCACCACTATTTGCTTTGAGTTCTTCTTTAAATGAAATGACATGCGTGGTGGCACGAATTAGCTCTAAACTTAACAAATCATTAGACTAACGGGCTACTGACCATTCACCAAGTTCGGCTGGAGGCCCGTATGCCGGATCCTTGACGTATTCTTCATCCGTCAGGCTCAATAAAAAGGCCTTCAAATCGGCTTTTTCTTCCTGAGATAATTGAACACCACCTCTGTTCACATTTTTCATCAGCGGATGAACGGATTCTGAGTAAACCAGACCCTCCGAATAAAAATCGATCACTTCATCCAGTGTTTTAAATCTTCCATCATGCATATAAGGAGCATGGTGCTCCACATTGATCAGCGAAGGCGCACGATAGGCCCCTACATCCATCAGATCACCGGTAATAGCAAAGCGATCCCGGTCATCTGTGAAAACCGTGTCTTTTCCATTATTGAAATATAAGTTGTTAGTTAGCAAGGCTGTTCCACCATGACAGTGAAAACAATCTGCCTCCTCTGAAAAGAAAAGATCATGCCCACGTTGCTCAGACGGTGACAGCTCAGCTTCGTGGCGGAGCCATTTATGAAACCTGGAATCATAGCTAATGATGGACCTGGCAAACTGCGATATCGACTTGGCGATTCTTGCTGCTGTAACCTCTTCCGTCCCAAATGCCTTTTTGAATTTTTCGGCGTACATCGGATCAGATGAAATCAAATCTACTGTTTTCTGAATAGTGCCATCTATTTCGTGCGGCGCTACGATTGTCATGTACACGAATGCTTCCAGGTTCTTAAAATTTAAACTTTCCACGCCCGAAAAATCATATCCCGGAATACCTGTCATGGTATTGCTTTCTTCCAAAAACCCGTTCCAGCTATATCCCACGCTGTTAAATGCCAAGTTAACTGTGGCAAGCATAACATGTGGTGTGGGCTTGCCATTTGGGAATCCTTTGGTTGGAATCCCTCTTGGGTGACCGTCAGGAAATCCGGGCTGATTCAAGCCAATTTCAAAACCATTTTGTTGGATATGACACGAGCCGCAACTCATTAACGAATCAGCGTGCGCCCTTCCTGACATCCTGCCATCGTAAAAAAGATAACGACCCAATTCAATACCTTCCAGCGTCATCGGATTATCTTCCGGAATATTAAGGTTCGTTGGAAAATATTTTAATTCAGGAAATTCAAAGGGGGTCGGTGAAAATAAAGGAGGATTCTTTCCCTCATCCTTACACGCCAATAAAAGGTAGGCACCTATCAAAAGATAAGTCCAAACCATTAAATGTTTAGTTGAACTATTCCAATTACAAGCCATTTGACCCCTCCCCTTTAGCAGAAATCCTCACTGTGAAAACATCTTTTCCGTTTTCGCAAATCATTCTCATGGCTTCCTGGTTTTTCATAATTTTTCCACCAAAGACATTGTGATCGTAGGCATGAGGATTTTGGAACCAATCTTCGACATTCATCACAATATTTATGTGTTGAGTACCCCCGGGAACCATTGTAAATGCAGAACCTGGCAGCTCTTGTTCAAACCAATTTTGAATAAAAGCAGTTACGTTCCCTTCATTGTCATATTCCTGCCCAACTCCAATATGAAAATTGAAAGGTGTCCTTTCCTGACTAGTATTGATCCAAAATCCATTCAGTTTCATGTAGTGGTAGCCGCCATTGTCACCGCCGAGATTATAAGGCCACTGCATGTCGCTTTCCGGTGAGTTAGGAAAAAAGTAAGGGATATTTTTTTCTCCTTTTATGCCAAAAGTAATTTTGATGGATTTATAATTCCCTGGTTCAATTTCATCAGGCAACTCCCAGGTTTGGGTTTCGGAAATATCAGTATCTACGTAATGGGCAAAACCACCCTCATCTAACAAAAACTCTTCATTTTGATCATTGATCAGCGTGATATCACTGATAAACCACTGAATTTCGCTTACCTCGTATATATTTCCCGCAGCATTTGTATAGGCCAGATCATCAAATATGATTTCCTTGTCGTCAATGAGATGTGAGAATTGCAGCGTCAGCTTTCCGGGACCATCAGGAGATTCATTATTGCGGCAGCTAATAGCCAGAGTCCCAGCTAAAATCAAAAAACTTATTACCAATTTTCCCATCCGACAGTTTGTTACTTCTACGAAAGTAATTTATATAATTGGTAATAAGTTCCAGAAGGTGCTTATAATTAATTCTTTGTCGACTTCTCATTTTTGTCCATTGCTGCGTACCTGCCTGCCAAGTATTGGCCTTCATTCCAATAGGCAGGTTCTCAACAGCAATTCCTGATAGTATTCCTTTTGATGGAAACCTGTCCGCAGCAGGCGGGTACTCAACAAGGAGTTTTATTAGCTCGGCAAAGTATTAGTTAATGGCATATAGCACACCAAAGGTCAGAACACCCTGGTCGTAGTCACCTAAAACGTATTTTAACTCAAACAAACCAGCGACTTTACTTGAAAAGAAATATTCTAAACCTCCCCCCAGGTTCAGGCCCAGTTCTGTGTTCGAATTTGTCGTATCAGTTGGTTTATATTTTACAGCTGCCCTTGAAAAATTCAGACCAAACAAGGGATAAACATGTGCTTCCGAGCTAAGACCATGTATGTAGTGGGCATCGATGTTTATTCCGGTATTGGATGACTTATAATTGACGCCATTATTAGGAAAAAAGAAATTGAAGTTTGGTACAATCGCCCACTTCGGTGTCACCCGTATATCACCTCTTATATCAATACCCCCTTTGTCAACATCTGTGCCGTACACCAGGCCACCTCCTATCAAAAAATTTTGTGAATAGACTGCTGTTCCGATCAGGAATAAAATAGAGAATACCGCTACTTTTTTCATCTTTTTTGCATTTAGTTTGTTGCTTAAATTAGTCGATTCAAATATATCATTGATTGACTAAAATTCAGATGTAATTATTGCTCATTTCATACAACGGTTGTTGAATAATATTTAAATATTATTTAAATATTATTTTACCTTTGGGTATGTCAATGAGGGCATTTAATTAATCTACTTATCGTAAAACCAAATTGTCAATACATGAAAAAGATGTTAATTGCTGCAATAGCAATCGTGTTTGCTACTGCATTTCACACTACACAAGCTCAATTCAATCCTTATGCTGACCATGCAAAAATGCTGACCGCCGGAGTCGGGATATCAGGATGGGGCGTTCCCATTTTTGTACGCTTCGAAGCACCCGTTGCAGATAATATCACGGTAGGCGGAGGTCTTTCGTATCAATCAACAAGCGAAAATTTCGTGGGTTACAAATGGCGTCACACCATCTTCGGTTTAACCGGACGGGGCAGCTACCATTTTAATGAGCTTCTTGAAGCAAATAACGACTGGGATTTTTATGCCGGCTTAGGATTGGGATATTACTTTTGGAACACCACCTATAATGATTCAGGTACTTCCATTACCTGGTCAGGCACTAACTACGGCGGATTCTCCCTGGGAATTCACTTAGGCGCCCGATACTTTGTAAGTGAAAAAGTTGGCCTTAACCTCGAAGTAGGTGGAGGGACCGTACTTGGAGGTGCAACCTTTGGTGCGACCTTTATGCTATAAAAAAGAAACACAAATTATTCCATAAAGGAGGCTCCATGCCTCCTTTTTTATTTTGTTACATTCTCCCATTTGCCACTTTTCCCGGCCCTGAACACTGCTTCGATGGTTGCAATATTTCCCAGCGCATTTTCCAATGGGACAGGTACTTCGCTGTCGTCCAGGATTGCCCGGCTAAACGCATCACCCTGTACCTGATATTGATTGTTCACCGGATGGTTAATGACAATTTCATTTACACCATCGAATGTTCCCTCATTAATTGTCACTCGGCAAGGTTTATTGCCAGGCGCGTTAAAAGGAATTTCTATTTCCAATCTTTTTTTGTCACCAAAAAAGGTCATCCGCTGATGGGAAACCAATTGTGTACTGACATGAAAGGAAGCCATACCGGATGGATATTCCAGCAGAACGGATGCAAGAATATCTGTGCCAAACTCCGGGTCGTAAGCAACCTGCGCCGCCACCCTGACGGGATCTTCACCAAACACGTGTCGTGAAGTATGTATAGGATAGCATCCAATGTCCCACATAGCCCCTCCACCATATTCTGCAACGTTTCGAATATTTCCTTTGTCAACATTGTGGTAGCTGAAAAAGCCCTGGGCAATTTTTAATGTGCCTAATTCGCCCGACTGGATTCGACGAACAGCATCTACCCATTGGGGATTTGTATGAACCATAAATGCTTCACCCACTTTGACTTTATATTGATCCCTGAGTCTGATCAGGTATTTTACTTCTTCTGTTTTTAAAACCAATGGCTTTTCACACAGCACATGTTTGCCCGCTTTAATAGCCTTTTCTGTCCATTCCAGGTGCAAGTGGTTGGGAAGAGGATTATAAACGGCATCAATTTCCGGGTCAGCCAGAAGCTCTTCATATGATCCATAAAATCGCGGTATACCCAGCTCATCGGCGGCTTTTTTGGCAGATTCCGGATTCCTCGAACTGATTGCCGCGATTTCCGCAAACTCACACTGTTGCATAGCCGGGATGACCTGCTTCGAGCCTATATTGGCGGTACTGATCACTCCCCATTTTACTTTTTGGAACATGGTTTATTGGGTTAAAATTTTTTCTTCAAAATCCGGGCAATCTAAGCGAATGTCTTCCTTCGCCAAAGCAAATTTCAACAGGCGGCAATAGTCGGAGTTGTCGCCCTTCTCAAAGTACTTGCAATTGAAACACATGCGCTGCACCTTTAATATACCTGCTTTGTTAAAATGATGGATCAGTTTGGTCATACCATCCCAGATACCCAACTTTGAATTTTCATCCAGACGTTGTACCTGTTCGTGCAGCGGCTGAATATAGCCTTCCAGTTGATCTAATATTCGCTTGCCCTTAAAACTCAACTGCAATGAAAAGCTTCGGGAATCACTAGGGTGCGGAATTTTATCCAATAAATCTTTATAATATAAAACCCTGACTGTATCGCTAATGGTGGGCTTGGTCACATTGAATTCTTTCGCCAGGTGGCTTACCGTGCAAAGATTTCCCTTGTGATGCTCGATGAATAAAAGGACCTGGATTTGAATTGGGCTTAATTGCAAATCTTTTGCCACCGACCACTGAAGTGATTTGATGAGGTCGGCCATTCTTTCCATCGCGATAACTATTTTCGCATCCAACTGCTGATTTTGATGTTCGAGATTAAAAGGCGAGTCATTCATATTAGAAACAGGGACTGTAATTTTTTTCCTGATTTAAAACTAATGATTGTTAATTAGTGATCCTAACCATGGGGGAAAATTATTTAAAGCTCACCACTTCCAACTCAAAAATTATTCACCTGGATCCTTTTCCCATTCCCAGCTACGAATTCCAGAACTGCCTTAACATCTACAGTTTTTGTCTTTGGAATCTAGTTTTTTGTCTTCTCCCACATGTACTATGGAAAGGTCAAACCAGGCGAAATCCACAAAATGGATCCCATCTTCCCCTGTCCTTGAGTAAACAGGGCACCCTGCATGATAGAAAGTTTAGTTTTCATTGTTGGTATATTCTTATTAACAATTAATCGGAAGCACTATTTGTTAGGCTTCCGAACTTTAAATGTATATCTTCCACAGATATTCATTTTTGTTTCTTTTACCGTTGCACCAGGATTTTTTTGACAATCATTCCTTCTGAAGAGCTAAGTCGCATGATGTACAGGCCATCACTTACAAAAGGAAACTCCACCTGTATCGGATCGTCGGATTGTTTTTCCAATTGAGTTTGAAAAATATGCTGTCCGTTCATGTTGTAAAGGTCGACGTCATAATCACCGGATGGGAGCAGCTCTCCATTGATAAAAAGGGAATTTCGTACAGGGTTCGGGAATACAAGATGATCGGAACGATGGGAAGAAGACAGTTCGCCCAGACCTGTGACGGTGCCATCCATTGGTGGTTCTTCCATGGGCGGTTCTTCCATCGGCGGTTCTTCCATGGGTGGAGGACCTTCATTCAGCAATTGGTCGATTACATTTGCAGCCTGCTGAACGACGGTCGGTGTCGCGTCGGAGGTAGCTTTAAATTTTATCACCCCCGCCTTATCGATAATTACAATTCGGTCATAGGTCGTCTGATATGAGTCTTCCACAGCGCTTCCTTTGAGGCAAAGTTGATACTGAACTCCGGTGCTTGATTGAAAATTCTGGACCCCCGCACTATTTCCATCCCAGGTGTCGATGCCCACTGCCACAAAATCGGGATTGTTTTTATATACTTCGTAAATCCCACTCTGGGTGTTGGGGCCATTCGCCAGACAATGCGGGCAGGCATACCCAAAGAAAAAAATGAAAACAACTTTCCCTTGATATGCTGCCAGGTTGAACGTCCCACCATTCAATTTATTTAAGGTGAAATTCGGTGCAGCGCTACCGACATTTTGAGCGCTGGCACCAGTCACCCACATGATGGGAATTAAAACAAAGAAGGCGATAAATATCTTTTTCATAATACCAGATTTTAAAATCGTGAATGTATTCGCAACTCAATCCCCTCAAAGTCCAGGACATCGTAACACACACCGGAGTTACAGGCCGGACCACCACGCCTTTTTCCAACAAATAAGGTAAAGATATTTTTATTGTTAGGACGGTAGCTGAAAGACGTTGCAGGGAAAAAGTTACGTGTTTTGTTTTCTTGCAAAAGAATCGGGTCAGCGCTCACTTCCAGTAAAACAGTACCGCTAAACTTCGAAGCTTTTGCCAATGTGTAAGCCGCATACCAGTTGGAAAATAGGGAAGAAGTTATGTTTTCCCGGTTGATTTGTTGCCATTCCAGTTCGAAAGTGGAAGTGGTCTTTTTGTGGTTTAAGTCAATATTCGCTCCCAGGGCGTAGCGGTATTTTTCATTGACCAGGGGATCTTGCGCATAGTCGCTATATAATTTAGCAAACACCTGTTCCTTATAATAAAACTGGTATTCGGCAAAGTATTCATTGAATACCGGGTTGTTTCCTTCCGATATCATGTTTTTAGCCAACGATGTGTTAAAGGTCAGCAAGCCTCCCGATGGCGTACTATAGTAAACCTCCACCTGGTAGCCGCTTTCATCATTTAAATTAGGAACGTGTGTACTTCTGTTGAGTGTTTTATAAGAATGCTCCTTTACCAAAGTGGGAGGATCATTTATACCGGCACCCAAGGAAAAGTTGTGGTAATTCTTATACTCAGCACTTATCCCAAAATTGAGGGCGGCATAGTTCACGCCCAGGTACCCGGCATAGGAGTCATCATCAGAAAAGAGGTCAATATCGCTTTCAGGTTTTTTTGCCAATTCACCGTATACCGAGAAGTTGTTTGCGATAAGCCCATCATAACTTAAGGAGACATAATGATCGTATACTTTACTATTTTGATCGAGCAAATCCTCTCGCGTGTGAAGCATATACCTCGTAGCGACGGTTTGTTTCCCGAGTCGCACACTAGCCTCCAGCGCATCGACCAGGTCAGGCCGTCGCTCACTTATATCATCGATAGTAGGTGGAAGTGCGACATCAAGCACCTCGCCATGGAGCAACATGAGCTCAAACTTCTTTAGTTTCAGTTTTACATTCGCACCAAGAAGATCGCGGTAAAATCCATAGCGGGTGCGATAACCCCGCGTTTCCCAAATGGAGGAGGGGATGTCATATGTCCTCAGCAATATTCCCCGGCCAAGGGAAATAAATTGATTTCCCACTGTTACATCCAATATTTTTGAATTGTACTGTGCGCGCACCTGGCTAAAACGGAAATACTTGCTGTCATTGAAGGATGGATAATAGCCTTCTATCCGGCTTTGCACACTAAACCGCTTGTAGCGGAGCGTGAGATTAAGTTGATCATAAAATGAATACTGGTCTTTTGGTTCCAACTGGGGCAAGTTTCCCAATTGTGCTTCCATCAGATTTGACCCATTAAATTGTACCTGTGCGACCAAGGCAATTGGGAAAAGCAGGATAAGAAAAGTAGTTGCTGATTTACTCATTCCCCAAACTTAATTCCTCCAGTTTTCGTCTCAGTTCCTTCTCCTCTCCCGGAACAAACCCCTCATGGGTATACACTACCTTGCCATCGGAATCCAGAATGATAAAAGTTGGCAGCACGGACACATTGAGGGCGGTCATCAGCTCCTGCTCCACATCCAATATGACCGGGTAATCAATCCCCTTCGAAAGGGCAAAGGGTCGTACTTTTGCCAAATTCCGCGGACTATCCACGTCCACGCCAATTATTGTAACCCCTTTCTCAACAAACTCATCGTTTAGTTTTACTATTTCCGGGATCGACTTCACACAAGGTTTGCACCATGTTGCCCAAAAGTCGAGGACGGTAAATTTTTCCCCCTTTGTGTCCTGGATAGAAATGTAATTCCCTTCAAGATCTTTGTATTGGCTATAGAGATAAGATTGACCATACGCCTGAATGCCTATAGAAAAGAAAATAATCGCGGTTGTACTGATTTTCATGGAAAAGTCGGTTCTGTTAAAAGCCATTAGATACTGGTAATCCATCAGAACATCTATCCCAGGGAAGACATTTCAAGGATTAATGACCAATACTAGCCAGAAGACTTCACGAAAGTATCACGGAAAGGTGGAGATTTGATTTATTAACTTTCGTCCTTCGCTGGAGCTATAACTTCGGTGGGTAAAGGTGATATATTTTTATAGGATACATTGAATTGTGTAAAAATATACCTTACATCAACTCTAACACCCTCTCAGGTGGCCTACCGATCACAGCTTTGCCATTTTGAATCACGATGGGCCGCTCGATGAGCTTTGGATTTTCTGTCATGATGGTGATCCACTCGTCATCCGAAAAATTTTTTCCTTTATAGTTCTCTTTAAAAATGGCTTCGCCCTTTCGAAGTAGGTCTGCTGGTTTAATACCCAATAAACCGATTACCTCTTTAAGCTCCGCTACAGTTGGTGGATTATTCAGGTATTCAATGATCTCTACGTCCTTGCCGGCTTCCTGAATAAGCTGAAGGGTTTCACGGCTCTTTGTACATCGTGGATTGTGATAGATTTTCATCATTTTTCTGGTGAAATTGTTTCAACTGTAAAAAGTGGCAAGTTAAAAACTCACACATAAAAAACCTGATACAATGGTCTAAAATCAGGCTTTGCTTGATTTAATCAACATTCTATTCCGCATAAATGGTATCGAAACCAAGATCTGGAAACAAATTCCCGTCAAAATGTAGCTTACCGTTGCCTAACCCAGGGCATTGATTTCCTTTACAATGGCAACCCGTAGGAAACCTACTTCTTCAGTAGCAGATTGTGCATAATCAAAATTCAACATCAATCCTGAAGCAATTAGAAATAATTTTTTCATTGGATTTTCTGATGCTAAATTGCGTGCGTTTGAGTAGTGCACAATTAAATAGATTTTTAGATTATATATCAGTCAATATGTCCTCCAAAATTGAAATTTGCTTTTCCCCGAAATTATATGAATACCGACTGATCAAAGAAAATTTCATCGGCATCGTGGCAGACATCTTTCGGGCGACCACATCTATTTGCGCGGCGATGGACTATGGCATTTCCAGCGTCATTCCAGTCGCTGGTCTTGACGAGGCCAAAAGGAAAAAGGAGGAGGGCTATCTGGTGGCTTGCGAACGTGACGGAAAGCTCCTGGACTTTGCCGACATCGGGAATTCACCTTCTGATTTTTTTGTGGAAAAGCTGAAAGGTCAACCAGTTGTGTTCTCCACCACAAATGGGACGAAGGCCATTAACCTGGTGGCGGAAGAAGCTGATGAAGTGCTGGTTGGGGCCTTTATGAATGTCGCTGCCATCGCTGATCATTTGATCGAAAAAAATGAAAACGTCGTAATACTCTGTGCTTCGTGGAAAAACCTGTTTAACCTGGAAGATACTTTATTTGGCGGTGCGCTGGCCGAAAAATTACTGGATGCCGGGTTTACCACCGAGTGTGATTCCGCCAGGGCGGCGTACGACCTCTGGCAACTTGCAAAACCTGACCTGGCTGAATACTTGAGAAAATCCTCCCACCGAAACCGCTTGAACCACCTGCTGACCGAAGACGACTACCTGCTGAGCGTTTCACAAAACACCAGCCGAACAATCCCCATTTTTAGAGAGGGAGTGCTTTTCCCTTTTGTGCAAGAGTGAATTAGTTATTGGGATTAGGATGGCAAGGGCGAAGAGGTAAGAGAAGAGGGCTGGGATAAGCGGGGAGGGTCAGAAGACCAAAGTCTCATCATGACAATTGTCAATCCCTGGGTAAGTTTGACGCGTTGTCAATTTCAAAACGATTGGACGATCATGAGCCACAGTCCCTGTTTTTGGTTTTATTTTGACTTGCAATAAACCTAATTCAGGGGATGACAGAACCCCATCCAATGACCCAATGCCCAATACCAACTCCCATTCCACCCTTGCCAGGGTCTACGACAGGAGGAAACGTTTTAACTTTTTTTCAAATAAGTTGTAACTTTTCTTTCTGCAAATCATCTCCTCATTGAAATGACCATCGAATCGTTTACTTCCGAGGTGTTGCCATTGCGGGATAAGCTTTACCGATATGCCAAGTGCATTGTGGGTGATGCAGACCACGCAAAGGATGTTGTCCAGGAGACCATGTTGAAAATATGGGAAAAGAGAGATGAGGCCTCACATATTCAAAATATGGAAGCCTGGTGCATGACGATCACCAGGAACAATGCGCTGGTAAAATTTAGATTGAAAGATTATCAAAATACGCCCTTGGAAGTAGCAGGTGAATTCCGGGATGCGGGAAAATCGCCCGTGGAAGCCCTGGAAAGCTCGGAAGTAAAGGCTCAAATCGATTCGGTCATTATGCAATTGCCCCTAAAGATCAAGGAGGTTTTTCAGTTGCGTGAAGTAGAGGGCTGTTCTTACAAGGAGATCAGCGATATCACCGGGTATGAACTTTCAGATGTCAAGGTTTGTATTTTCCGCGCACGAAAGTTGCTTCAGGAAAAACTCCTAAAAATATATGACTATGCGAAAAACGGATGAGTTGTTAAAAAAATATTGGGAGGGAAAAACCACTCTCGATGAGGAAAACTGGTTGAAAGAGCACGTTGATTGGGACGGAAGCAAGTCGGGCAGTGAGATATACTTTAATCACCTTAAAAATAAATCGGAAGAGAAAATCACAGACGGTGATTTTGACAAACAGGTATTGGATCAAATCAACCAACAAAAAACAAAAACCCGGTCCTTTCCAGGCAACTATTGGCGGGTCGCTGCAGCTTTCATTCTTCTGATCACCGCCGGTATTGTCTTGAACAAATTAACCCCCGATAAGCCGAGGGAAAAACTTACGGGTAACGAAATAGTCATTGTCGATACCTATGATGATCCTGAAAAAGCTTATGAGGAAACCAAAAAAGCGCTGATGTTCCTTTCCGGAAAATTAAATGAAGGCGCGGCGTACACATTGGAAATCAAAAAATTTAATGAGTCACAAGAAATTTTGAAAAACGAATGATCATGAAAAAAATAGCAGTAATTCTAATAATAGTAGGGGCTTCTGCCACACGGCTTTTCGCCCAGGGGGATGTCATCAGTTCCCTTTTTGAAAAGTACTACGATGATGAAAGTTTTACCAAAGTATCGGTATCAAGCAAAATGTTTAGCCTGTTTACTAAAATTGAACCGGGCGATGAAGACGAAAAGGAAATACTTGATGCCATCAGCAAATTAAAAGGGCTGAAGGTACTGGCGGCCGACAGCGTAGCCAATCCCAAAAAGATGTATGACGATGTGGTCAAAAAAGTGTCTACCAGCGGCTACGATGAACTTATGGAAGTAAAAGACGCCGAAGAAAACATGAAGTTTATGATCCATGAAAAAGGGGCCATCATTGACGAACTGGTCATGATCGTGGGAGGTAAGAAACATTTCGTGGTGATTAGCCTGTATGGGGAAATTGACCTGAAGAACATCTCGAAGTTGTCTAAAAGCATGAATGTAAAAGGTATGGAGTACCTGCAAAACATGGATGACAATAAAAGCAACCATCACGCTGGAAGCAACAAAAAATAAGTCTATGACCAGGTTTTGCTTTATTATTTTATCACTGATTCTTTTAGCCGGTTGCTCCGAAAAGGACCGGCTAAAAGAGTTTACAGAAAAACACCACCCGGAACAGTCATTCTTTTTTTACCCCTCCACGCTACGCATGGTCAACCTGAAAAACAACCAGGATTTCAATGACATGATCCGGGAAATGGAAAAAGGAAAATATTTTTCCTACCCAATCGACGATCAAATTAGCTCCGAACTAAAAACCCTGGAAAGGGAACTGATTGAAAACGATTACGAGGAAATCCTGGAAATCAAAAACAAGGAAATTAACGCCCGGGTATTTTTATTGGAAAAGAAAACACCCGTTTTAATTGCCTTTATTCGAAACAGTGAGACGATCAGCGTCCTGGAACTAGAGGGAATGATCAACCCCGTCAAAATCCCCAAGCTGATGGAAAATTTTAATGACGAGGAATTTCTAAACATTTTTAATATCGGTAACCGACAACAAAATAATCCACACATTGGGCATACTGAAAATCAACAACCTCAATAAACATTACGGCAGGATACATGCCGTCAACAATCTATCCCTTGAAGTCAATGAAGGCAATGTCTATGGGATCTTAGGACCCAATGGTAGCGGAAAAACCACCACGCTGGGAATGATCCTGGACGTGGTCAAGCGCACTTCCGGTGACTACCAGTGGTTTGGCGGCGAAAACAATAGTGCCGCTCGCAAAAAGATTGGGGCGATACTCGAGATGCCCGCTTTTTATCCCTACTTATCAGCGGAGCGGAATTTGAAGGTGGTAGCTGCCATCAAGGAAAAGGGCCGTGACCGCATCGCGGAGGTGCTGAAGCAAGTGGGGCTTTTTGACAGGAAAGATGACAAGTTCAAAACTTATTCCTTGGGCATGAAGCAGCGACTGTCCATTGCGGCCGCTTTGCTCGCCGACCCACCCGTATTGATCCTCGACGAACCGACCAATGGACTCGATCCGAAGGGTATCGCCGAGGTACGGGAGCTGATCAAGTCCATTGCTGCTCGGGGAAAGACTATCCTTTTTGCCAGCCATATTTTGGATGAAGTCCAGAAAGTATGCACTCATTTCGCTGTACTGAAAAAGGGAAAAAAGATCTACGATGGTAGTGTGGAGGAAGCCATGCGCCAAAAGCAGGTCATTGAACTGCAGAGCGAAAATCAGGTGACTCTAAAAAATGTGCTCAGCGAATTCAAGTCTATTGATCAAATAAAGGAACTGCCAAATTCGCTGGAGGTACATTTAAACGACGGGGCTGATATTTTATCGATGCACAAATTCCTCATCGAAAAGGGGGTCGTCCTTACCCACCTCTCCGAACAAAAAATCAGTCTCGAAAAAAAATTTTTATCAATCCTTGAAGAGTCCACCGATGATCAGACTGCTTAATATAGAATGGCTAAAGCTAAAAAACTACCGTGTTTTTTGGATCCTGTCGGGAATGTACTTCCTGGGGCTTTTGATTATCCTCTCCAGCGGAATGTTTTTCCTGGAGTTTTTAAAAAGCAAGGGGGCGGAATTTGAGGGAATCGATCCTACCATTTTGCCTTTGTATGATTTTCCCGATGTGTGGCAAAACATAACTTACATTGCTACCTTCTTTAAATTATTCCTTTCATTTATTGTGGTCATTTCCGTGACGAATGAAATCACATACCGTACGATTCGCCAGAACATCATCGATGGGTTAAACAAATATGAATTCCTGCAATCCAAGTTTTTGCTCATCATCGTCCTGTCACTGACTGGCACCGTTTTTCTTTTTTTTGAAGGTTTGGTAATGGGACTAATTTATTCAGATGTGACAGGCATCAAATACATCCTTCAAGACACACAGTTTTTGTTTGCCTATTTTCTGGAAGTTTGTACCTATTTATCTTTTGCCTTGTTGCTATCGCTTTTGATTAGAAAGTCAGGGTTTGTCATCGTTTTTTTATTCATGTACACCTTAATGTTTGAGCCTTTTGTCACCATCAATATGGAACATAATCCGCATCTTACAGATGTCATGGATTGGATCATTCCCTATCTTCCGATTAAGTCGCTCAATAATTTGACAAGACTTCCTTTCGGCAAATATATTTTCCAGGAAATTCAGGATTATGTCGCTGTGTTTGATGTCTTCATTGTCATATGCTGGCTCATCGTATACAATGGCCTGTCGTTTTTGCTATTGAAGAAAAGGGATGTGTAAAGATATCACACTTTAAAGGAAAACTAAGGCCGGACTTCCGCAAGGATGCCTTCAATTTTGTCCCGGTTAGGGATGTGTTCCTCCCCAAAGGCCAGGGTCGAATTAATCCCCGTTTTTCTTGCTGTAAAATGCAGGGCATCCACCCCAAGGCTTTTAAACTGTCGGGCATTGGAGGAATCAATCCCGCTGCCGGGCATGATCTGGATATTGCCTTTGGCCTCGTCTAATAACTGTTCAATCAACCCAATCCCTTCGATGGCTTTTTCCTTTTGACCTGAGGTCAACAGGCGATCAAATCCCAGATCAATGATGGTTTTCAATGACTGGTTAGGATCTTTAACCAGATCAAATGCGCGGTGAAAGGTGGCTTCCAGATTGTATTTCTTGGCTAAGCTAACCAAAATGCGGTTGGCCGCTGTATTAATCTGATTTGAATTGTCAAGAATCCCAAACACCACGCCATTCACTCCCAGTTCAGCAGCCATTTGAATGTCGTTCTGCATAATCTTTAATTCATCGGCGGAATAGACAAATCCCCCGCTACGTGGACGGATCATCACATGCGTTTCTATTCCCGCCATGGACGAACAGCGCTGGATCAAACCGGCAGATGGAGTGAGTCCCCCCACCTCCAGTGCAGCACAAAGCTCCACCCTGTCCAAATGATAATGATGTGCGATAACCGCTTCACCGAATGAGTCAATACACAGTTCTAGTTTCACCGATGGCTTATATTTTTGTTTTGTAAGAAGCGTCGATCATTTCTTCGGTCACTTTGGTGCGCAAGGCAAAATTGAATCCATTGTAAATACTGTAGGCTCCATATTCCCCCTCTTTGTTCAGCGCCAGAAAGCCTACCTGCATATCAGCCACACTTTTATGCTTCCTGATAATTCGTTCCACGGCCAGTTTGCAGGCTTCCTCCGGCGACTTTCCCTGCCGCATCAATTCCACCACTACAGCACTACCCGCCACCCGGATCACCGCCTCACCCACTCCTGTGGCACAGGCTGCACCCACCTCTCCGTCCACAAAAAGTCCGGCACCGATAATTGGCGAATCGCCCACTCTTCCATGAAGCTTGTAAGCCATTCCACTGGTGGTACATGCCCCGGAAAGGTTTCCCGATTCGTCCAGCGCCAGCATGCCGATGGTATCGTGGTTTTCAATGTTGATGACCGGTTGATATTTGGACTCTTTCAGCCACTCTTCCCAATGTGCTTTTGACTTTTCTGTGAGCAAATTGACATTTTTAAATCCCTTTTCAATGGCAAAACGATAAGCTCCTTCACCCGAAAGCATCACATGGGGTGTGTCTTCCATCACCTTTCTGGCGACAGAAATTGGATTTTCAATGTGTTGTAAAAAAGAAACCGAGCCGCAACGACTTTGATGATCCATGATGCAGGCGTCCAGCGTTACATTTCCATCCCGGTCGGGCAGGCCTCCCAGGCCTACGCTGCTGACATTAGGGTCCGACTCGGAAACACGAACTCCGGCTTCCACCGCATCCAGGGCATTCCCTCCATCAGATAATATTTTCCAAGCAGCTTTGTTTGCGTCAAAACCATGGTTCCAGGTAGAAATGACTATGGGCTTGTTGCTTATGCTTTTTTTTGGAGAAGCTTTGAATACAAAGCCCGATTGAAAAATAGTCAATGCGCTGCCAAAAGCAGTCAGTCTTAAAAATTCTCGTCGTTTATTCATATTCTCATATTTATCAAATCGTATTGTCCTGAAAAGGAGTGTTCAGGATTTCGGCAATCCGGCGAAATCGGGTGAGCAGCTTTTCCTTATCTTTATGGTGTCCCAGGTATATTTTGTGGTCTTCGTCTAATTTGACATACACATTAAATTCAATCCCTCTTTTCTCAATATGCTGCAAAGTATGCATGGTATACATTTTCTGGTTGTACTTCCCTGAATTGAGAAAAATCTTTTCGATGGCTTCGTAAGATCTCTTTTTACCAATTTTAAATAGCAAAAACGATCGATAGGGTCTATACTGCTTCTGCGAAGGGTAAAAGACGACACCATCCCTGCCGGTAAAAATCATCAGCGCCAGAAACATTAATGAATATCCAATAAATATATTTTGGGTAGCTACGACAAAACCACCTATTAGCAACAAGATGCCCAGAAATTGAAACTGGATCGGGAAGAGCATATCTCCCAAAATGTTTATTTTCTTAATTCCAGAGTCAGTCATCACCTTTCAAATCATTTTGTAATAACTCCTCTTTTCTAAGTTTAATTTTTTTTGACCAGATCATTATGGTCGGCACATAAAGTCCATAGGCCATCCCACTCAAAATGGACGCCCGGGTAATGGATGCAAATTTTAAACTGAATGCCAGGAGAATGGAAAAACATGGTACGGCCAGCATCAGGATAATAATGCTGATCAGAAAGGCAGGAAAAGTTTTCGTGAAATCCAGCAGCGTATCAAAAGAATTTGGATTGGTGACATTGGTTATCAAGAGGGTTATGGCTATTCCAAACACCGCATCGGTTAAATTGTCCAGGCGGGTGGGCGATTCACCTCGATACATTACTCCGGGGTCACTTTTTTTCCATTGGCCAATGACTCTTTCCATGGTGGATTAGCGATTGTTTTTCAGAAATTAGGGAGAATATACTTCTAATTTTCAAGTGATAAAAAACAAGACCAACGAATTGACGAAAAGCCGACTAAAAATTCATGCCATCACTCGGCTTTTACAAGCGCAAAAAAAATAAAAAACCCGGCTTTCAGTGATGGCATGAATTGGTACATTCATTTAAAAATCATCACATTAGTGATGCGTTTTATACCTCCACCAAAAACAAATAGGCAAAAAAGCCCAGGAAGCCAATAAACAGAATAGCCGCTTCCCAGCGGTCCAGCTTTTGCTTTACCCCCGTAAACATGGCAATGAAAAGGAACATTGTCCCGGCAGTGAGAACATACAGGTTAAAGTTAAAAGAAGCCGAATAGGTGATAGGACTTATGACGGCGCTCAAGCCCAGGATGCAGAAAATATTGAAAATATTCGATCCGATGATATTTCCGACGGCGAGGTCAATGTTGCTTTTTCTGGCGGCAACAATCGAAGTAACTAATTCAGGAAGCGACGTACCGATGGCTATAATTGTTAATCCAATTACCCGCTCACTGACGCCAAAGCTTGCCGCTATTTCCGTTGCACTGTCTACCACCAGCTTGCCGCCATAGATGAGTCCAACCAAACCAAAGACAATATAACCAATCAATTGGTAGGTAGGACGTGGAGTAGCCAGTTCGGAAATTCCTTTTTCATCATGTTTTAATTGTGTGAAAACATACACCAGGAACAGGAGGAAAAAAAAGGTAAGGATGATCCCGTCCCATCGACTGAAAATATTTTCGCTAGCCCCAAAAAACCAAACATCATTGGCTAAAAGAATTACCAGCATTACTGCGATCAATGACACCGGGATTTCTTTCCACACGGTACTCGACTGAACCACCAAGGGCGTGATCATTCCGGAAATACCAAGAATGGCGAACAAATTAAAAATGTTGCTTCCAAAAACATTCCCAAAAACGATCTCCTGATGATCTTCTACGGAAGCAACCACGTTTACAACAAGCTCCGGCATGGAAGTACCAAAAGCTACAATGGTGAGGCCAATGGCCAGATCGGACACCTTATATTTTTTCGCAAGCCAGGACGAGCCGTCGACCAGCCAATCTGCACCTTTGATAAGAAGGACAAATCCAATAAATAAAATAAGGAAGTTAAAAAGCATTAATCCCCGCTGGTATGTAAAAACTGGTTTGAAAATACATTTTTCTTATCAAACTCCAATAAGCTTCCAGCCAGGAAAAAATCCCTTTCAGAATATCCTCCAAAAGGGATTGAGATTGTGGTTTGATTTTCTATTTGTTGTATTTCAGCATCGCTTCTTTAAAATACATTCCCTGCGGCGTGGGCTTAAAAGACCAGTCATAAAACATCATGGGTGCCCAATTGGGGTCAAATACCCATGCCACCCACGAAATCCCTCTTTCATTGCAATAGCTGGTGATGATGTCGCCATAAGATTCATCGCTCATGACAGGGATATGGGCACCCCTTTCATTTTCATAACAAAAACCAATCTCGGTTAGTATCAAAGGATATTTTTCCGCCACAAAGCCCCAATCTTTTGTCCACTTTTCCTCCCAGGGCTTATCCCTCTTTTGAGGATATGGGTGGCTGACGTAGGCAATTCCTTCTGCCTCAATAGGATTTTCCCTTATTGCAGTCAGGTCGTATGCCCAATTCCACCCACCTACCAGAGGTATCGCTTCAGAACCATTTGCCCGGATAATCATGATCATCTCCTCCACCAGCTCTTTCCATTGCCGCCACGAGCAAGTGCCCAACTGGCCATGGTAGGTTGTTGGCTCATTAAACACCTCAAAAAAAGCCATGGTGTTGTTTCCTTTGAAATGCTGCGAGATTGTCCTCCAGAATTCAAAGGTTTCTTTTTGGGTAGTTTCATACATGTCTGACTGGTACATTTCCGTCCGGAGGTTTCCAATAGAGTGCCAGTCGATAATCACATAGAGGCCGAGTTCGCTTGCCCATTCGGATGCCTGATCCAGCAATTCAATGTACTTTTCCTGACCTAGCTGCCTCCACGCGGTCGGATGAACAGGCAGCCTGATTATATTGGCTCCCCAGCTTTTCGCCTCTGCAAAGTATTCTTTGTTCCAATGTTCATCTTCCAGAAGCTTGGCCGGATCGCTTGCATTCAATCCCCTAAACACAAATGTTTTTCCACTTTCATCAACGAATTTATTTTTATCTACCTTGAGTTGGGAGATTCTTATTTCCTGCGCCATCAGCGAAGTAGAAAAAAGAAGGCACATGAGAAAGACAGCACTTTTGAATTTCAATTTCATACTATTGGTTATTAAATTCTGGATCATTTTGTAAAAATTATATTGACCGAAAGGAAAGACAAAATTACCTGAAAAAGTACCGGGAATTGGAATCCAAATGATTTTAAAATAGGTCGTAAATGTTAAATGTTTTTCCTGTATACGGTTTAATCTTCGGGAGCAATTCACCGAATTATCATATCTTTCAGGTTTACTTAAACTTCGAAAAATCAGGCGAGTTTCAACCTGAGTTTACAGAATGTCAAATGCAATTCAAGAATTGAAAACCCTGGAGAACTTGCTTAAACAAGAGCAGCAAGAAGATCGCGAACAATACAACCGCAAGGTGCTGTCCGTCTCGATCAAGGACAGGGTCTCACAGGGAATATGCTGGTCGCCCGTCCATATAAAAAAACAATATTATGGCACAGCAGAAAGGCTGATCCTGGAACTGGAAAATGGGGGTGACAAGGATACCGAGCATGCATTCCAATCTGGTGCGGTAATTTCATTGTTTAATTCATTTCAACAAAATTCATCTGAATTGCCCGGCGTTCAGGGTGTGATCAATTACCTAAAAAAAAATGTGATGGTAGTAACCATGAACGAAGATGAATTGCCTGACTGGGTGTACGATGGAAAGCTCAGTATTCAATTGATGTTTGACGAGGGAAGCTACCGTGAGATGTATAATGCGCTGCGAAAAGTGCGAAAAGCAGACCGTGGGCGCTTGTCGGAATTGAGGGAAATTTTACTGGGATATGCAAAGCCTGAGTTTGAACGGAACAATTTTGCCGGGAGTGAAGGACTGAACATCTCGCAAAATGCGGCTATCCAACAGATTATTAACGCTAAAGATGTCGCGATTATTCATGGCCCTCCAGGTACAGGCAAAACTACAACGCTGGTAGAAGCTATTAAACTGACCCTGTCAAGTGAACACCAGGTATTGGTGTGTGCGCAAAGCAACACAGCGGTCGACCTGCTCACAGAAAAACTTCATGATGAAAATATTGCTGTCATGCGCCTGGGACACCCAGCGAGGGTAACGGAAAAGCTACTTCATCTGACCCTCGATGCAAAAATCTCCGAACACGACAGCTTCCGGGAGATCAAAAAGCTCCGAAAGAAAGCTGAAGAATTCAGAAGGATGGCCCAGCAGTATAAAAGGAACTTTGGCCGGCATGAACGGGAGCAACGTAAACTGATGTACCGGGAAGCCCATTCCATTTTAAACCAGGCCGACATGCTGGAGCACTACATAACCAGCGACCTATTGTCAAAATGCCAGGTAATCACATGCACCCTGGTAGCTTCCGAACACTACCTGCTAAAAGGCATGACATTTTCGACACTATTCATTGACGAAGCGGGACAGGCCCTGGAGCCTGCCTGCTGGATTCCCATCACGAAGGCTGACCGGGTGATCATGGCGGGCGACCACTGCCAACTTCCGCCCACGATCAAATCTTTTGACGCAGGAAGATCCGGCCTGGCAGAAACGCTTTTTGAAAAAATTGCCAAACGCCTGAATGTAGATACGATGCTCCGCGAACAATACCGGATGCATGAAAAAATCATGGGCTTTTCCAGCCTTGAGTTTTACAAAGATCAATTAATTGCCAATAAAAAAAATAACAATTGGCTCCTGGAAAACGATAGCGATCCCTTGGTTTTTATCGATACGGCAGGTTGCGGTTTCGCAGAGCATACAGAAAAAGAATCAAAAAGTACAGCCAACAAGGAAGAAGCTCATCTTGTTCTCAAAGTATTGGAAGAGCTGGCGGGACAGGTTGGATTTGAAAGCCTGACAAACCACCATATTGGGGTCATCACACCCTATAAAGCGCAACTCCATTTACTGAGAGAATTATTATTGGAAGAAAACAAAGAATTTATCTCGGGCATGAATATCACGATCAACACCGTTGATGCTTTTCAGGGGCAGGAGAGGGATGTCGTGATCATCAGCCTGGTGCGAAGCAATGATAAGAGTGAAATCGGTTTTTTAAGTGATACCAGGCGAATGAACGTGGCCATGACCAGGGCAAAGAAAAAACTTATCGTCATCGGCGACAGTGCTACTATTGGCAATTTCCCATTTTACAGCCGGTTTTTAGACTATGTAAATGATGCCGGGCTCTATCGGTCTGCCTTTGAATTGGCAGCCTTTTAGATTTTAACTTCCAGCGCGATTTGCATATATTTTCCCAATTTTCCGGCGGGAAAGCCCTTTCTCCTGAACCAAATTAAGTACTCCACCGGCAAATCCAGCACCTTCCTCCCCTTAAACCGACCAAACGGCATTTCATAAGAATGAAGCTCTTCAAGCTCTTTTTTCATGCGTTCGTCGATATTTTTATAATTTTTCATTAAGTTTTTACATTTTTAGTATTCTGGCAATTACATGTAATTTGATTCGTTATTGGATTTATCCTGACGATTGCCACAACGTTATTGACAAAAAAACCTGAATATACCTATTTATTTGATGAAGCCAGAACAGCTTCCAAATAGAAAATAGTTCAATTATTTCTAAATAGGGATATGGACGTCAACATAAAACAAAATGAAATTCTGACGAGTGACTTTTTTGAGTCATTTTTTAATCACTCACTTGAGCTTTTTTGCATTTGCAATCTCGAGGGCTATTTCATAAAACTCAATCCAAAATGGACAGAGGTATTGGGCTTCAACCTGGAAGAACTGTCAGCCACCCCCTTTATTGATTTTGTCCATCCGGACGATGTTGAAATGACAAGACTGGAGTTTGCTAAAATCCTCAAAGGGGAAGAAACACACAGTTTCATTAATCGCTGCCGTACGAAGGATAGCAGCTACAAGTGGCTGGAATGGAATTCGCATTTATTGACAAAAGAAAAGCTGGTCATCGCATCGGCACGGGAAATAAGTGACCGCGTCATTCTGGGAGAAAAATTTAAGGAAAATGAATACAAGCTTAACCTGCTGATCAAATATTCCAATTCTGCGATGGCCCTGCTTGACCTGGACCTGAATTTCATTTTCGTCAGCCAAAAGTGGATCAGGGAAGTAAAAAGGCCGGAAAAAGATCTTATTGGCAAAAATGTTTACGATGTTTTCCCACAAATTAAAGCTCAAAACAAATGGCCTCCCATCGTGGAAAAATGCTTAAATGGCTACAGAGAGAAAAAATATCAGGATAAAATAATGGATCGCCATGGCAATGCTTCCTGGTTTAATTGGGAAATGCGACCCTGGTATGACAAGAATGATCAGATCGTGGGCATCTATATGATGATTGAAAATGTGACTGAAATGGTAAAAAGCCACATGAAACTCATTAACAGCGAGCGCATGCTTCAGGAATCCCAGAAAATTGCCAAACTGGGAAGCTGGGAATTTGACCCTTACACGAGGGAAGTTATCTGGAACGATGAGATGTACGAGATCCTTGGTCTTGATAAAAAAGACCATGATGGAAAAATCGATATTTTATTTGAATTGGCCCATCCTGATGACCGGGAGCGGTTCATTCGCACCGTTAACCAATCGTCCATTGAAAAAACTACTGTTCCGATCGAATACCGGTCCATCACGCCCAGTGGCGAGCTAAAGTATATTTCCGCCAGGGGAGGAAGTATTTTGGATGAAGACGATAAGGTGGTCAAGTTTTACGGCACCTATCAGGATATTACTGACCTTAAGCTGACTGAACAGGTGATTTTAAATTCCGAGAGGAAATTTAGAGCCATACTGGAATCTGGCCCAGATGCTTTTATCATTATCAATAATGAAGGTTTAATTGACCTGGCAAACAAAAAAGCCGAGAATCTTTTTGGTTATTCCAAAGAGGCAATAAAAAACCAGAAGCTGGAAGTTTTTCTTCGGGAAAATTATGAAAGCGAACCGTCATGCCTTAAAAAATATTTCAATGTCGACCCGTCGGCTGACAATGGTACCATTGAATTGGTTGGGATAAACCGTGAAGGAAAGAAATTTCCGGTGGAGGTGAGCATCAACCCATTAGAAACAGAATTTGGCTTCTATTTCAATATGGCCATCAGGGATATCACTGAGCGTAAAAATGCAGAAGTGGCCCTTCAAACAAAAACCGAACAGCTTGAAATTAAAAATAAAGAACTCGAACAATTTGCCTATGTAGCATCCCACGATCTTCAGGAGCCTCTCCGTACAATTTCCAGCTTTGTGGAGCTGATTGAAAAAGATTATAAAACCAAGCTGGATGCTTCCGGTGATCAATACATTAAATTTATCATTGATGCGTCTGAAAGGATGCGGGTGCTCATAAAAAGCCTGTTGGATTATTCTCGCATAGGTAGATCACAGGAATATAAGATGGTCGATTGCAATGCGGTGGTTAAAACGGTGATCAAAGATCTCAGTACATCCATTTTAATTGCCGATGCAAAAATTAATGTGGAAAAATTGCCGGTTGTTGTGGGACATGAATATGAGATCAAGCTGTTGGTTCAAAACTTAATCAGCAATGCAATTAAGTTTAGAAAACAGGAACTAGCTCCTGAAATCTCAGTACAGGCGGAAAAAGAGGAAGGTTTTTGGAAATTTGCGATTCGGGACAATGGTATCGGTATTGACAAAAAACACCGGGAAAAGATCTTTATCATTTTCCAGCGGTTGCATAACAGAAATAGTTATGAAGGCACCGGAATAGGGCTGGCACATTGCAAAAAAATTGTCGAACTTCATGGGGGCAAAATTTGGGTAGTTTCAGAGCCCGGAAAGGGCAGTATTTTTTATTTCACAATCAAAGTGTAGCATGAAAAAATTGAATTGTGTTTTGTTGGTCGATGATGACGAGCCCACAAATTTTTTAAATAAGCTTACCTTAAAGAAAACTGGCGCCGTCGAGAAAATTGTTACGGCATTTGACGGTCAGGAAGCATTGGACTACATTGAGAAACATCAAAATTCTAACCTGCCAGAGCTCATTTTTCTCGACATTAATATGCCCCTTATGAATGGCTGGGAATTTCTGGAAGAGTATCAATCGCTCCATTTTGATAAAAAGCCCCCGGTCATCATCATGCTTACTACTTCGGTAAATCCTGATGATGAAGAAAAATCGAAAAAATACCCCTCCATCACCGGCTTCATGCACAAACCCCTTAAGGTGGAGGAAATTCTGGACTTGATAAACAAATGCTTTAATTCATAACTTCCTTTAACACTGGCAGTGTTTTTATCTCCCGCAAATGATCAAAATGGTGCTTGTAGAGTGCCAGTATAATTTCCAGACATTCTTCCCTCTCGGTTTTTGACAAAGGTTTTATCACCCCAAACTTTTCATCCATAAGCCACTGAATTTGATCAATTGTTTTTTCATTTCCTTTGTTATGAAAATAAGACACCTCCTCCAGCAGCTCCCTGGCATCGTCTGGTACAATACCAATGAACTTTCCCAACTTTAATAAAAACTGATGGTGAAAATGGGAAAGGCCCGTTTGCAATTGATCGAGCTTCCTGATCGAATCCCGGATAAAATCAAATTGGGCATAATCGTCATGTTCTTCCCTAAAGATCCTAACCATTATTTCAGTCAGGAATAAAGCAATCGAAGATTTCGTGATTTGGTAGGGAATCTCATGAAGTACTTCATCAATCTTAACCTCAGAGATTCGCTGTATGTCCTTTTTTTCATTGTGATAGCAAACCAATTCCAGTAATGTGAAGGGCTGATAATGTGCTATTTTGACCTTGGCATTATTTGTCCGTACACGGTTGACAATGTAGGATTGCAAGCCAAATTCCCTGGTATAAATACGTGAGATGATAGAAGTATCACGGTATTTAATATAATTGAATGCTATTGCTTTGGTTTTGAACAGCATATAATTAACGCTTTGTAAGAAAATCCATCTACATTACTTTTCTATTTGCTTTTGAAGAAACAGACTCTGCATCTCGGCTCATAAGCTTCCTTTTCACCGATCATTACCCGTTGGTCAAAATTGACTATACGATGTGAATAATTTGCCGGTGCCCCACAATTCACGCAAACAGCCTGAAGTTTAGAGACGTAATCGGCAACCGCCATCAAATCGGCTATCTGTTCAAAAGGCCTGGCTTTGAAGTCCATGTCAAGCCCGGAAATAATCACTCGCTTCCTTTTATTGGCGAGTAAATTAGCCACTTTGACTATCTGATCGTCAAAAAACTGTGCCTCGTCTATACCCACCACATCACATTGGTCTGCTAACATAAGAATGTCATTGGCAAAATCTACCGATGTGGAGGCAATTCTTTGTTCACTGTGTGACACAACTTCATGCCCGGAATAGCGATTGTCAATTTTGGGTTTGAAAATTTCCACCTTCTGCCCCGCAATTACTGCCCGTTTTAAGCGTCGGATAAGCTCCTCCGTTTTTCCTGAAAACATGCAGCCAGTGATCACTTCTACCCATCCACGTTGTTCTAAATGAATTACCTTGTGCAGGCCTGGTTCAAAAGACATAGCTGATGCGTTATACTTTTAAATTACTTTTTCAAAAATTAATACCATTTTTATGAATAGCGAATGTAAATTTGAAATAAAATACCACATATAAATGGATAGCAACATCAGTTATAGTGAGATCAGAAACTACAGTAAAATTTTTGCCACCCGACTCCTGGACAAAAAGTACCAAAACAAAGATACAGTATCAGGTGAAGAACTTTTGTTGCTTTCGCCGGTACAGCAGGTAAACCTGTTTGTTGTGTTAGAGTTGCTGGCCATCTGGAAAGCCGAAGTGGCTAGACTGCAAAGCCCGTACTTTGATTATTCCGATAAGAATGTGCAGGAAGCGCTTCAAAAGTTTATGAATACCCTTTCGAAGAAGATTGCTGTCAAAAGAGATGATCTTGAACCTCTGGTGGTAACTGCCACAGAAAAAGCTATCCTGCTGATATTCTCCCCTTACCAGTATTACAAAAACATCATCGACAGCCCCGATCACTCCAGGTTGTCAATTTCCTTTCTTACGGAGTTAAACAAATACGTGAAGATCAACCGCCATTTACTGGAGGATATGATTGCCCACTTCCAACAAGAGAAGATTGTAGAAATATTTAACGAAGATGCGATCTCGATCTTTAATGAAATCTGTGAGAAGACTTCGGAAACGCCTGAAGATTTTGAGATTTATATTACCATGTTCAATGAAATAACTCAAATTGATATCACCCGGTTCTATACTGAAGAAGAGCTTGCTGAGCAAACGCAAACCAAGGAAGAAACGAACGAGGTAAAAAACCTCAATGAAAAACTATACCACGAGCAGAAAACCCTGGCGGATGTCCATGCCAGGAAAGGGGTGGAAGGTTTGAAACAAAGCATTACCATTAATCAGCGGTTTATGTTTGTCAATGAACTTTTTGAGGGAAACGCTGACGAATTTGAATCTGTCATTTCTTACCTTGACAATTGCGAAGATAAATATGATGCCCTTGACTATATCCAGGCAAATTATGCCGAACCGAAGGGTTGGGACCTTGAGTCTGAGGAATATGAAGAATTTGTGGATGTGATCGGTAAACGATTCCCTGATTAGCATTTGTGACTAAGAAATCGGGACAAAAGGTATTTTAACTTCGGTATCGTCCCATTTTAAAATCATAATAACCGTTCCGTTTTTTTCTTCAAATTCGATCGTAAATTTTTCTACCACATCTATAAGCTGCCGTCTATCCACCTGTACCCTTAGCACATCCCGTTCCTCATTATAAATCGTACCCCACTGCCCCACCTGCTCATTAAAAATGATTGTCCAACTGTCCTGTCCGGGAATAGTATATAAGCTATACTTGCCCGCTTTAATTACTTTATCATTTATTTTAAAGTCCCGGCTCAGGCGGATCATGGTTGCTTCGTTGGCGCCGGTTCGCCACACCTCTCCGTAGGGCTCAAGCTCCCCAAAGATTTTACGGCCTTTTTTTGATGGCCTGCAATACTCCACTGAGATTTCCGTATCGCCACTGACATAGGTGGCCATATCTTCAGGGCTGAACGACTTGGTGTATAGTCGCCCACCTACGATTAAAATTATAATTACGCTTATTGCAATTCCAGAGATGATAAGAATACGTTTCATAATTTTGGGTCAGTGAAAATACTTCCTACATATACTTTTGATACCTGCTAAGGTTTCATTTTTTAAAGGTTAGATAAGCCTTACAATTCATCTGATAATCAGAAAACTAAAAAATTATAGACGAAGGTTAGCCAATTTATTTTTTGATTCCATGAATTCCTTCCAGATATCTTTCAGGATTTTCCCCGCCGGTTCGATCGACCTGATCATTGAGGCTATTTGCCCTATTTCCAATTCACCTTCGTCAAGCATGCCTTCGAACATTCCTTTCTTCGACCGTCCTTTTCCTAAAAGCGCCACAAGCTCCTCCTTTTCCGCCCCTTTTATTTCTGCGTTTTTTACCTGTTGATAAAAATCATTCTTTATCAAGCGAACAGGAGCCAGCTTTTTTAAAACCAATTCAGTGCCTCCTTCGTCCGTTTCCATTATCTTTTCTTTAAACTTTTGATGCGCCGAGGCCTCTACTGACGCAGCAAACCTCGACCCGATCTGTACACCTTCTGCACCGAGCGCAAAGGCCGCTAACATTGCTCTTCCTGAGGCTATTCCTCCTGCCGCAATTACCGGAATATCTACCGACTCACAAACTGAAGGCACCAGGCACAAGGTAGTAGTCTCTTCCCTGCCATTGTGCCCTCCTGCCTCAAATCCCTCCGCCACAACAGCATCTACACCTGCTTCCTGGCTTTTTTTTGCAAACTTTTTGCTTGACACTACATGCACTACTTTGATTCCATACTCCTTTAAATAAGGTGTCCAGGTGATGGGATTACCTGCTGAGGTAAAGACAATTTTTACCTGGTTCCTCACTATGATTTCCATTATCTTTTCGATCTCAGGATATAACAGGGGCACATTTACACCAAAAGGTTTTGCAGTAGCATTCCTACATTTCACAATATGCTCTTCCAGGGTTTCAGGATGCATAGAGCCCGAGCCAATGAGTCCCAAACCTCCAGCGTTACTTACAGCCGAGGCCAGCTTCCATCCACTACACCAAACCATCCCCGCCTGTATAATCGGAAATTCTATATCAAATAAGTTCTTTATTCTATTCATGATAAGCTGACTTTAATCAGACAAACACACATAAGCTTACATTATTCATGAAACAGGTACAAATTTTAAATACCTTTACCTCTTGTTTACAACATGAAAGCAATAATAAGAAACTTTTTAGTCTGGCGGATAAGGCATATCAATAATAAAACTTTTGGGATGATCCTTGCAGGTGTTATTGGTGCGATAGCCGGATCGGCGGCTGTTGTATTGAAACTTTCCGTCCATGGCATTGAACACCTTCTTTTTGAACTGAGGTTTGACCTGCTAAAATATATTTATCCTCTTTTCGGAATCATCATTACTATTCTAATCTCCAGGTATTTCATGGGCGAAAAACTGGGCCATGGTGTCTCTGACATCCTGTTTTCCATATCCAGAAAATCAAGCCTCCTGAAACCCAATAAAATGTATACGAGAATCATCACAAGTGCTTTTACAGTAGGTTTTGGGGGATCTGTTGGGCTTGAGGCGCCTATTGTGGTAACGGGATCGGCTATCGGGTCAAACATCGGTCAACTGATGCATATGGATTATAAGCAGCGAACTGTTTTGATAGGTTGCGGGGCCGCCGGTGCTATTGCGGGAATTTTCAACAGTCCGATTGCCGGGGTAATATTTGCGAGTGAAGTGATATTGGCAGGGATCAGCTTTGCTTCGTTCATTCCACTTTTAATTGCCGCAGTGTGTGGATCATTGGTTTCTTTAATGATGTTGGGGGATGATATACTGTTTTCATTTAATATCCGCGATGCTTTTAGCACACAGGATACACCATACTACATCTTACTTGGAATTCTTTGTGGCTTGTTGTCTGTGTATTTCACGCGTACCACTTATTTCATCGAAGTTTATATCACAAAGATCAAAAATTACCTGACTAGAGGGGTTGTTGGCGGACTGGTACTGGCGGCTTGCATCTTCTTTCTTCCTCCTATTTATGGTGAAGGATATGGGTTTATAAAGACCTTATTATCCGGAAATATTGAAAAGGTTCTTTCTTATCATCTCATGGGATACGAACTCTCCAACACCTTGAATTTATGGGTGTTTTTTATTGGGATGCTTATCATCAAGCCCATCGCCTCCTCGGTCACTATCGGCGCAGGGGGTAGTGGCGGAATTTTTGGCCCATCCCTCTTTTTAGGCGGAGTGGCGGGATTTACATTTTCTAATTTCCTTAATACAGTCAGTGGAGGCGCTGTTACCAGTTTAAGCAATTTTACACTGGCGGGGATGTGTGGCGTCATGAGCGGAGTCCTTCATGCCCCTCTTACCGCCATCTTCCTGATAGCAGAAATCACTGGGGGATATACCCTATTTGTACCACTAATGATCGTTTCAGCAATTAGCTATATCACCAGTTCCTACTTTGAAAGTTATTCCATGTATACCAAAAACCTGATTGAACGCGGGGAATACATTCCTCACGATAAGGATCTTCAGTTGCTGAGTAAAATAAACCTAACACATATTATTGAAAAGGATCTCCTTACTATTCACCCGGATAAGACACTGGGTGATTTGGTAAAAATCGTCAAAAAATCAAAAAGAAATATTTTCCCGGTGGTGGACGAAAAAGGAAGGCTCCACGGAATTATCACACTGGACGACATCAGGGAATTGATGTTTGACGAGAAGGAAAGAAATGAAATTTATATCAACTCGATCATGCATGATCCGCCGGATTATATTTCGTCCATGGAAGATATGAATGTGGTGATGACTAAATTCGAGCGGTCAGAAGCCTGGAACCTTCCTGTCATCGACAATGGCAAATATGTAGGGCTGGTTTCCAAGTCCAGGGTATTCAATACCTACCGCTCAAAACTTCGTCAAGATAAGGCTGAATAATTACTTCTTTTTAACATTTGAAATTTGCAACAAAACACAAAAATCGTTGTAAACGTCCCAATTAATTTTTTGTTAAAAAAAATTTAAAAAAAGTTCTTGCTAAAATGTAAGTACATAAAAATGAGTAACTTATCCACAAAAGCAATGGTTTAAATTTATTTTGTAACCAATTGATTAGCAATTTGTTGTAATGTTTTTTATTTATTTTGTGGATAACTTATCGTTTTTGTGGATAACTTTTTTTCACTTAACAATTTCATAATTTTGTTTATGGTCATATCGACACTAAGTGAAATTTTTAACAGACTGATTAATTTAGTCACGTACATATTCAAAGATTTTCTTACACGCTCGACTACCTTAAAAAAAAGGTACTGCTCACCTCCAAAATTACCATTCATATAATATTTAGTCGTCCCATTAATAATCGGTGTTATGTCATTCCCAATCTTATTAAATTAGACCCTGGCTGATGAATTTTAACATGAAGAGGTTTATACCTATCATCCCCTCTACTATTTTATTTGTTGTGGCATCTTTTGCCCAGGAAGTAAAGGTCATTAAATACCCGGAACTACTAACAATGATGGAGGAAGATCATTCGGATAAATTAATCATCTATAATTTTTGGGCCACTTGGTGCGCTCCGTGTGTCAAAGAAATGCCCCATTTTGATAAGGCAAACAGTGAAGATAACGTGAAAGTAAAGTTTGTCTCATTCGATGACATTAATAAAATGGAAGACCGGGTTATTCCCTTCCTAAAGCGAAAAGGTATCCAATCCGAAGTTTTCTTGCTGGATGAAACCGACTATAATGAATTCATAGACAAAATCGACAAGCGATGGTCTGGAGCTATTCCTGCTACCATCGTGTTCAACAATAACACGGGTGAAAAACTCTTTTTTGAAAAGGAATTTTCGGAAGATGAATTGAAAACTTTAATTAGAAACCAACTCAATTAACAAAATGAAACTGACATACACATTATTAGGAGTGTTCACGCTATTGTTGTTTCTAAACAATACGGTGAACACCTCGGAGTTGAAAGTAGGTGACAAAGCACCGGACTTTTCCCTCAAGAATGTTGATGGGAAATTGGTATCACTTGATCAATACAAAGATGCAAAAGGATACATCGTTATTTTTACCTGCAATACCTGCCCATACGCGATTGCCTATGAAGACCGGATAATCGAATTGCACAATAAGTTTGCGTCAAAAGGATACCCGGTAGTGGCTATTAATCCAAATGACCCAAATGTCCAACCGGGAGATTCCTTTGATAAAATGAAAGCCCGGGCCAAGAAAAAAAACTTTCCCTTTGCCTATTTGATGGATGAAACGCAGGAAACCACCCTGGCCTATGGAGCAACGAGAACTCCCCATGTTTTTATTTTGGATAAAGCATTGACAGTTAAATATATCGGAGCAATTGATAACAACCACACTGATGCAAGTGCAGCGGATAAGAAATATGTGGAGGATGCTATCGAAGCAATGATCGATAGTAAAAACCCGGATCCTGATTTCACCAAAGCAATTGGCTGTACTATTAAGTGGAAAAAAAGCTAATCGTCCTCCGAGAAAGCACTCGGAAATGCACCGGGAGGCAACATTTTTAATAGGATCGGCAAGGTGATAAAGGTAAATGGAAGCGCAATTATGACGAATGTGGGAATCGTCTTCAGCACATCGATTAATTGCGTTTTTACTTTTATTTTTTCCTCATCGGTAAGTTCATGCTTGGTGGCTTTCCTGAGAAGCATCATTAGCTCTTTGCTTTCTTTCAGTTCTTTTTCTACCGCTTTTTTGTTTTTAACCAGCAACTTCCCTACCCGACTTGCGAATTGATCACGGACAATTTGGAAATTGTGCTTTGACTGTAAAAAGTGAACCTGTTCCCAATTGGTAATGACAAACGATTCAATCGCTAGCAGGCTGCTTTCCAGCTCTTCTTCAGTAAAATGTAGTTTCTTCGCCAGTTTATTCAGATAGTCCTTTTCCATCTCCTTTACTTCCTTGTCAGACCAGATGGTAAGCATGGCCAGCTCTAGCAAGTATTTTCGCATCAACCAACTATCAACGTGCGGAAAGTCAATGTCGTCAATTTTGATCCTGGTAGTAAGGTATTCCCTGGCCTCTTTCTCGGCTGAAGGTGAAAGGCCTGCAGATTGGAGAAAGAATTTATACAGTTTTTTTTCTTCGTAGCCAATAGCCTGATCAGCCTGTGACGCAGAAGCAATGATTTTCAAAATCGCCAGACGCAGCTTTTCCTGCTGGATTTCAAAATCGTCCAGGGTAATAAGACCATCTTTTTTTTGCAGCCAAAGCCCGTAGAAATACACGTCCAAAAACAACAAGCTATTGTAGAAAAACCCAGCCCAAAAATTGCGTTTCAACCCCGATTTTACCCTAACCCGGCTTTGAATTAAATCCTCGGCGATCAGAATCTCATTTTTCCTTTTTCCGAAAAGTGTCTTTTCCTTGATATTGATCTGTGGATGGGTAACCTGGTAATACTCTACCAGCTCTTTTACCGAATCATATACAAGGTCCTTGATATTGTTCTGATAGCCGGATTCGCGCAAGAGGTAGGAATTATGGATAAAGCTGTCGAATAAAATAAAGGAAAGTTTTTCCCGTTCATTCCAATATTTCATTTTGACATTATAATTTCCGGCGGGCTGTAAAGGATGGCCGTACATTAATCCGGTTGGCTGGATAAGACGATAAAAATTTTTATCAAAGTCCTTTTCCACCCTGGAAGCAAATGGCTGCTCACCATATTTCAATTTCAAAATTACGCCTTCCAAAAAATCGGCATAACTTCTAATCCACCCTTTATTCTTGGGCCTCATATGTCTTTCTTTTAAGCAATATATTCTTTGGATAATTTACACAATAAATAAGGAATTTATCTTGTATTTGCCATTGTATGGGTCTCAATTTATCACAATGGACAATAAAATCGTGCCAGGCTCTATTCTGCCATGCGGTTTAACAAGGTTGCATCACAAATTGTCCTCGTAAGGGTCTTGTTAAAAATAGCTGTTATGATAAAAAAATCGATAGGGAAGTTTTGGGGGTTGGGGTTAGGTTTGGTTGGTTATTTCGGGGCGACTAAACCTTCAGCTTGAAGGCTTCTTTAGTCTGTCTTTTTACTATTTCGTGCTGATGTGAATTATGAATCGCCAGGGAAGGGAGATATGCCTCACTTTCAGCCAGCATCTTGCTGTGTTTCAATTTCTTCATTAACAGTTTAAGAGGAGTTAAAATCTTGCTGATACTTTCCACCAGATCGACATCCTTTTTAATTTCCGGGACATCCACATTTTTGGGCACCAGTTCAGGGGACTCCTTGGCCAATTTCAGGCATTCGTGAACAAAATGAATAGTGTTTGATTTCATCTTAGGAAGTGACGCTCTTTCTTCCGGGCTTAAGACTACTAACTCAGGGAGCTTCCTGTTAATAAAATCAATGGCTCCTAATATTTCCTTTACATCTTCCTCTGGGATTTGTGTGCTGATTAAATTACTGTATGCAACCATAATAGTATTTTTTTTTGTTTCAAAAAGGAGGAGACAAAATTTACTATATCTCTTTATTATAAACAGAAAAATTTACCCCACTGGTTTCAGCATGTAAGGAATATTCTTTTATTTTTTTAACTTTTTTCGATTTATGAGAATAATACCCGTGATGATAATAGTCAATCCTACTATATGCTGAAATTTAATCGTCTCATTGTCAATAATTCCCCAAAAAATTGCAAATATTGGAATCAAATAGGTAACACTGCTGGAGAAGACCGCCGAGCTGATCTTTACCATCGTGTTAAATAGGAAGAGAGCTACTCCCGTACCTGCCATACCAAGCACCGCCACAGAGAGCAAAGACCACCAGATTTCACCCTCCCAATGCAGCCCGGTAAAAGGTGTAAATACCAAAAGGAAAACGAGAGCCAGTGGCATCACCATGCAAATAGATATGACAGTGATCTGTGTGGATTTTACTCTCAACAATTTATGCTTGATAAGGTTTAGATTGATTCCATACATCAAGGTGGCCAGTATCACAAAAAAAGAGTAGAAATTGATAGAGGTAAGTTGATCGAATGAAAACCCGGCGATCAGGATAAATGAGCCAACCAATCCCAACGCCACCCCGAAAAATGAATTCCTCTCTACTTTTTGCCTAAAAAACAAAGCCCCGACGACTAGCACCATCGTAGGAGTCAGGGAGTTTAACAATCCGGCCACCGAACTATTAATTCTGGTTTGAGCAAGGGCAAATAGAATAGCCGGAACAAATGACCCGGTTAATCCCACAAAAAAAAGGTATTTAATCTCCTCCTTTTTTAAACCTTTGAGGTTTTTGAAAATAAATGGCAGTAAAAAGAGCGAGGCAAAAATAACCCTTAAGGCTCCCACCATAGGTGCTGTGAAGCCCAACAAGCTTTTCTTAATCAGAATAAATGAACTCCCCCAGACAATGGAAAGTGTAACAAGCAAAATCCAGGCAAGAAGATCGTCATTCCTGCTTTCGGGATTTTCGCTCATACCGGGATTATTTTGGCATTTTCAAACTCTCGACTAATTTCGTCCAGCGTCTCCATCACCTCCTCGTAGGATTCTGTTTCGACTAATTTTGTTCGGTAGGATTTAAAGTTGGGTAATCCTTTGAAATAATTGGTGTAATGCCTCCTCATCTCAAACAAGCCCTTGCGCTCACCCTTCCATTCCACAGAAAAGTTCAGATGTTTTTTGGCCACATTGACCCTTTCCTTGATGTCGGGAGGAGATAAATTTTCACCTGTCTTAAAAAAATGTTTGATCTCATTAAATATCCAGGGGTAGCCAATGCTGGCCCGGCCAATCATAATGCCGTCGACCCCAAAAGTGTTCCTGTATTCCAATGCCTTTTCTGCAGAATCGATATCACCATTCCCAAATATTGGAATATGGATGTCCTGGTGATTTTTCACTTCGGCAATGTATGACCAGTCAGCGCTACCCTTGTACATTTGCTGGCGCGTACGACCGTGAATAGTTAACGCCTGGATACCCACATCCTGAAGCCTTTTTGCCACCTCAATGATCTTTATGTTTTTTTCATCCCAGCCCAACCTGGTTTTTACTGTCACTGGTTTATTGACCCGCTTGACGATTTCGTCTGTCATCGCCTGCATCTTGGGAAGGTCTAGCAAGATCCCGGCTCCAGCGCCTTTGCAAGCCACCTTTTTTACCGGGCAACCATAGTTGATATCTATGATCTCGGGGTTGGCTTCCTCAGCAATGGACGCCGCTTCGCGCATCGATTCTATTTTATCCCCAAAAATCTGAATGCCAATAGGCCGCTCGTAGTCATAGATGTCCAGTTTCTGAACACTCTTATCAGCATCCCTGATCAGACCCTCCGCCGAGATAAATTCTGTGAACATCAGGTCAGCACCATTTTCCTTGCAAACAGCACGAAAAGGCGGATCACTCACATCTTCCATCGGGGCAAGTAACAGGGGAAACTCACCTAACTCTACATTTCCAATCTTAACCACGTTTCAAAATTTTGACGTAAATTTAGCGCAATTATGGAAAATATTAATGCCGAAAGACTGGTAGCGCACCACCGCAACCCATTTTTGTCGCTTTTTGTCTTCATTCTTCTATTTGTCGGGTCGCTTATAGTAGGTTCAGGAATTGCGCAACTGTTTATGAGCATTACCACGGGAATCAACCAGCATGACCTTCTACTTCCAGGCGCAGCCATTGATTTGTCCCTTCAGGAAAAATACTCCATTCTCATAAATCAGGGGCTTATTTCCTTAATCACCTTCCTTCTTCCACCAGTGCTTTTTTTTACTTTGTACAATAAATGCCAAATCAAGGATTTGATTTCGACGAATTATCAGGATGCAAAACCCTATCTCGTGGGAGGGCTGATATTGCTAAGTTTTTTTGTGGTAAATTCTTTTTTCATTGATCTTAATGAAAGTATGAAATTACCAGAGTCGATGGCTACTCTTGAAAAAGCTATCCGCGACTTGGAAGATCAGCTAAAAACTCTGACCAAGATATTGACATCTTTTGAAACTCCTACATACTTCCTTGTTTCGATAGTGGTGGTGGCTGTGCTACCTGCCATAGGAGAGGAATTAATATTCAGGGGCTTGCTGCAAAATATTTTCAGGCAGATTTTCCGCAACTACCACGTTGCTATCTGGGTAGCTGCCTTTATTTTCAGCGCCATTCATTTCCAGTTTTATGGATTTCTGCCACGTATGTTATTGGGGGCATTATTCGGTTACCTATATGTGTGGTCGGGCAATATCCTCCTGCCCATGCTGGCACATTTTTTAAACAATTTCCTTTCTCTCGCACTTTTATATGTGTACCAGTTAAACTTGACCGACGTAGACATTGAATCCAGCGAAGCCCCACCTGTCTGGGTTATCGGTTTGTTTACCAGCATATTTATTTTTCTAATGTATTATTTCTACCGCTACTTTTCTGAATTGAATCGAAAAAATGGGAAACTGGAAAAAGGTGTTTGACACAGAAATAATGCATAAGGCGGAAATCGTAAAAGGAGTATTGATGGAGCATGATATACCCGCCGTGATCATCGATAAGAAAGATTCCTACTATAAATTTGGGCATTACGAAGTAATGGTAGAGATTGAACATGTTTTAAATGCAATAAAGATCATTCAGGATGAAATCCAATTTGGATAAACTAAGTAATCTGACACAAAGGATCATCGTGGGTCTGGCAGGGGTAGCTATTTTAATAACCGCAGTAGTTTTCAGCCAGTGGACCTATTTAATTCTCTTTTCCTTAATTACCGTATTGTCAATTCTTGAGTTCTATAAATTGACAGGGCTTGACGGAATGTTCCCGCTGAAATTCTGGGGAGCCTTATCTGCCATACTATTGGTAATTGTTTCCTTCCTGGTAGGCGCCCAACTGCTCGATCCAAAATACTATTACATAATACTTCCCGTTGCCACCAGCACCTTTTTTATTAAGCTTTACAGCAAGCGGGATTCAAAACCCTTTACCAGCATTGCCTTTACCTTCCTCGGGATTTTATACATAGGGGTTCCCTTTTCATTATTAAATATAATCGCCTTTCATTTTGGCAAATACAATTACCAAATTATCCTCGGTATGCTCCTGCTGATATGGGCCAGCGATACCGGCGCTTATTTTGCCGGAACGAAATTCGGTAAGACCAAACTTTTTGAGAGGGTTTCACCAAAGAAATCCTGGGAGGGTTTTGTAGGTGGTGCCGTCCTCAACTTGGTGATTGCCTTGATATTGGCCCATTTTTTTGAAATACTTCCCACTTGGAAATGGATTGCCATTGGGATGATTACTGTTATCGGTGGTACTTACGGCGATTTAGTGGAATCCCTATTCAAAAGAAGCATAGAAATCAAGGACTCCGGTCGCACACTTCCTGGTCACGGAGGTTTCCTTGATCGTTTCGATGGCCTGCTACTGGCTATTCCTTTCATCATTGCATTCCTTAAACTTTTATAGATTTCGCAAATTGTATATCATTTTGATGACATAGATTAGATTATTCATAATATTTTGATCTGTATCACTTAAAGTCTCAAATTGCTTTCCTAATTTTGAGCCGCTAAAAACAGCTATAAAAGGTAAGAATATGGCATACATAGAGCCCGCCCCCATAAAGGATAAAGAAAATCCTTTTGAATCAATGATGTCCCGTTTTAAGATAGCAGCCAGGCATTTGGGGTTGAACGACGAAGTATATAATGTATTGAAAAGCCCTGACAAGCAGGTAATAGTGAATTTGCCTATAACGATGGATGACGGTAGCATACAAGTATTTGAAGGGTATCGCGTAATCCACAACAATGTTTTGGGACCATCTAAAGGTGGTGTTCGCTTTGATGAAAATGTCAACCTTGACGAGGTGAAAGCACTAGCCGCCTGGATGACCTGGAAATGTGCCGTAGTGGAAATCCCCTTTGGCGGCGCTAAAGGTGGTGTCCGGTGTAATCCACGGCAAATGTCATCGGGCGAAATCGAACGATTAACCCGTTCGTATACGACCGCCATGTTAGATGTCTTTGGCCCCGATACAGATATCCCGGCACCGGACATGGGAACAAGCCAGAGGGAAATGGCCTGGCTGATGGATCAGTACTCGCGCAACAAAGGGGTGACATCGAACGGAGTTGTCACAGGTAAACCCCTGGTTTTGGGTGGTTCATCCGGAAGAATAGAAGCTACCGGTCGGGGAGTCATGATCAGCACCATGGTCGCTATGGAAAAGCTTAAGATCAATCCTTATCAATCCACATGCGTTGTACAGGGCTTCGGAAATGTGGGCTCATTTGCAGCCCAGCTACTTTTTGAAAGGGGTGTTAAAGTTGTAGCCATAAGTGATCTCAGTGGAGGATACTACAACAAAGACGGAATCGACATCGACAAGGCAATAATGTACCGAAATGAAAACCGCGGATCGCTAGAGGGATTTTCGGAGGCAGAAAAAATCGATGGAAATGAAATCCTTACCATGGACGTAGATGTACTGGTTCCGGCCGCACTGGAAGATGTTATTACCATGCATAATGCCGACCAGATCAAGGCTAAACTAATCGTGGAAGGAGCCAACGGTCCCACCTCTGCGAAAGCCGATGATATCATCACCGAAAAAGGAATCATGGTAGTCCCGGACATCCTCGCCAACGCTGGCGGTGTGACGGTTTCTTACTTTGAATGGGTACAAAACCGGCTGGGCTACAAGTGGACCAAAGAACGCGTAAACCGTCGCTCTGACCGGATCATGAAAAGCTCCTTTGACAATGTATACAAAACAGCTCTTAAATATAATGTGTCTATGAGGATAGCGGCCTACATTGTCGCTATCGACAGAGTAGCCCAAGCATACAGTTATCGAGGTGGTTTCTAAAAAATTAATTAATTTTCCACCCTGAAAAAAAAATGCAGCATGACCATACACAAAGAGGGACACAAACTTTTGCTTAGTTCGATAGCAGTCTTAGCTGCATTAAATGTATTACTGTTTTTTTTGCTGGATGGTTTTGGCATCTGGAATCAGCTATTACTCCTGGCGAGCGCCATTATATTTTTGTTGTTCCTCCAGTTTTTCCGAAGTCCAAGCATAATTACTAATACAAATCCGAATCAAATTATTGCACCAGCGGATGGAAAAGTAGTGGTGATAGAGGAGGCACGGGAAAAGGAATACCTGGGCGACAAACGGATCCAGGTCTCTATTTTCATGTCGCCTGTAAATGTGCATATCAACCGAAATCCCGTTTCGGGAATTATTAAATATTTCAAATATCACCAGGGACAATACCTGGTAGCCTGGCACCCCAAGGCCAGTACAGAAAATGAACGAACCACCCTGGTATATCAGCTCGAAAATGGATTGGAAATTTTAATCCGGCAGATCGCAGGCGCTGTGGCGAGAAGAATTAAGTGCTATATCAATGAAGGCGACAAGGTAGTGCAAGGCGAAGAATTTGGTTTTATCAAATTCGGATCACGCGTTGATCTGTTTCTTCCCCTCGACGCCACCATCAAAGTGGGGATCAATGATAAGACAACGGCAGGCAAGACGGTTATTGCGGAGTTGAAATAGTTTCAGCCAGGCTTTTTTTTTAAGAAAATTGATTAGAAAAAAGATTCCGGACATTGGCGATTGTTTCTTAATAGTCAATCGCAAACCGAATGGGTTATTGATGTTTTCTTTTATACAATTGATAAGCGCTGTATTTCCTGCCAAGAAATGACGCTGCTATTTCTTGCACCGCATCGGAATTATTAGTTAATGTAAAATTACCAGCGATATTATTTTGAAAAAAATGCAGCTAAAAGATTGATCAGAAATGCAATGGGCTGGATAAAAAATCTTTTTCCCTGAATTAAAATACGTGCCCATTACTTAAAAGAAATAATTTATAATTTGAATCAATCAATCAAATAATTCATAATGCCTTTCTTTAAGTTCGCAAAATTCACCCTTCTACTATTAATATCTACAGTTTCATCCTTTTCCCAGGGCACCACCTATTGCATCGATTTGAACAAACCAACATTCGGAAATTTTGAAGCATTCAATCAAGACATAAAGTATAAAAAAATTATTCTCCTGGGTGAAGTACACTATTTAGCCGCAAACCCGATTCTTCAGGTAGATCTCTGGATTCATTTAAACAAGCACTTCGGAGTAAGGAATTTATTGATTGAGTTTGGTCGGTCTGAAGCCTATTTATATAACAAGTACCTGGAAACAGGCGATGAAAGGTTTCTTGAATTCACGTTTTATGGGTTTAATCAGTATGAGGAATTTTATGTAAGCATGGTGAAATTATATGAACATAATTCATCTTTGGCTGATGACCCCAAAATTGCCATCCAGACCTTTCGAAATTGGTTTATTATTATTATGTTTTCACTCGTCATTTTTTTGTGTGGTCTTGATGCGATTTTTTACTCCGTTCTTCCTTTCCTTCTTTTTCGCTCAATTTGTTTTTGGACAAGTTGGACTCTCCCATATAAAGGAATACTCCAAATCCAGCCCGGGAGCGGTTTCAAGGTATCCAGAAAAACTTGCTCAATATCTTACTGAAAATGAGTCTACCGAAGAGCAAAAAATATTAAACATTTACACCTGGATCGTCTACAACATTAAATACAATCTGAAGCGGTTCAACAAATTAAAAACCAAAAACTATTCGGTCAGAAAAATCCTGAGAAGAAAGAAAGGCTTGTGTTTTCAATACACTACCTTATTTAACGCGCTTTGTAGCGAAGTCGGGATTTCATCAAAAGAGATCGTAGGATACAGTAAGGGGCTGTCATACTTTGAAGGAGACCGGTTTTTTGAAGCGGATCATTCATGGAACGCCGTCAAACTAGACTCTGCATGGTACCTCCTCGATCCAACATGGGGGAGTGGAATTGCTGTTCCGAAATCACAGAAACTCAAAGAAATGTGGTATCGGATACGAAAAAAGCCATATATCAAGGTCAAATACGAATTCATTCAAAAGCCAAACTTTGAATATTTTCTTGCGAAACCTGAAAAATTTATTGAAAATCATTTGCCAGCAGACCCTTCGTGGCAACTCATCACGTATCCCGTATCGATTTCTTCCTTTCAATCCAAGGACTGGAACGAATACCCGCACAAACCAGATTCCTTTTTTAAAGCGACAATTGACTCACTCGAGTACCGCGAAAAACTCAATGCATATGAGTTTTTGCCCGAAATAAACTACCTTCTGAGAACAGCCCAAAAAGCAAAGGAGTTTAACCCAAAAAATGACAGGATATTAAGTGAGGCACAATATTCTCTTGGTTCTGCCTATCGATACAATTATGGCGGCCGGGATCAACTGGTTCAGAAAAATCAGGCTTCTATTGAACATTTTAAGTCTGCCATCCAACACGCAAACTCTCACAAAAAAACTGTTGATCGAGAAATAGGGGAAATGATCAATGCAAACAAGAAAAGTGTACACTTTGAACTAACTTATCCATCAAAGCTCGCTTACAACTCCACCAAGTCTCAACTAAAAACTGTGAACAAGAATATTCCCCGGCTTACGCAGTCACTTGAAAAGCAATCGACACAGCTAACAAAACTGAAAGACCTAATTGAAAATCTAAATGATGACTCTCTTCGTGCAAGGAGAAATCAGATCCAACCGGAAAAGGAAGTTTATCTACAAAAAAAAGAACAGATAAATCATCTCCTGGACACCATGGCAATTTTCAAAGATACTGCAAATGCCATCATTAAAAGACTAAACCTATTGTCCAGCCGTAGCAGGGCAATGCAAATGCAAATTGAAAGACTTCATTTGAATCTTAATGAACAAATAAAAGAGGCCTCCATTACGATTGAAGAAAACCAGCCTCTTTCCAAAATTATCATCAATACGCAATTGATTAATCGGGAAGTTGAATTAATCGATAGTTTGGTGAAGGAATTTTTTAAGATTGAAGCGAATATTTCGAAATTTGCCAGACTCGCAAGGAAAACGCATGCAAATATCATAAATCAGGCGAGATCATGTCAAAAGCTATTAGCTGAAATTTATCCCGATTCGAATGAAGCAGACTTTCTTCAGACATCCTACATCATTACTCAAAAAGGTATAGAAAACGCATATTTGGTTAATTTTAGAATAGACAGCGAACTTTATAATTTGAACCGGGCAACCCTTATATTGGCAAGAAAGAAAAACACAATTCTGACTAAACAATCAGAGTTGCTGAACTATCATTTAAAAATGATTGAAGCTTATCAAAAATGGAGAAAATCAGGATTGCTATTTAAAAAGAAAAAAGCACGCTATCAGTTGAATAAGATTATAGATAAATGCAATTCTTCTGTTCAGCATTTGAATAAAGAGAATAGAAACTTACTAAAAGGAGCACAACAAAAATAAAAGGAATCACTTTCATCCAGCCATTTATTGTCCTAGTGTTATCGAAGCAATTACTTAGATAGTCCACTTTTTGGAATTCCTATTTTGCCATTGATTCTGGATAAACTCAGGTGACAAATACTACCTGCAAACCCACAAAAGCAGGCGAACCTTGCCTATGGAAAAATCGTCGTTAATTTATTATTTCTGCGCCTCCAGCACGGCAATCGTCACCATATTCACAATTTCCCTGACGGAGCACCCCATTTGTAGTATGTGCACTGGCTTTTTCAGGCCAAGTAAAATAGGCCCAATGGCCTCCGCTTCACCCATTTCCTGGATAAGCTTGTAGGCAATGTTTCCTGAGGCAAGATCCGGGAAAATCAGGGTGTTAGCTTTGTTGTCGATCAAGCGGGAAAACGGAAATTGCTCTTTTAGCAGCTCTTCATTAACAGCAAAGTTGGCCTGCAAATCACCGTCTACGATTAGGTCCGGATGCTCCCGGTGAAGGATTTCCACCGCATCGCGCACCTTGTTTGGCAGTTCTCCTTCCACAGAACCGAAATTGGAATACGACAATAAAGCTATCCTGGGAACTATATTGTACTGACGTACTGCCTTGGCCGTTACCAGGGTGATGTCTACCAGTTCCTGTGCCGAGGGGTTTGCATTCATTGTTGTATCAGCAAAAAAGAAAGGTCCTTGTTTCGTCAGCATCAGATACATACCAGCTGCCCGTTTTACACCCTCCTGAATACCAATGATCTGCAATGCCGGTCGGATGGCATCGGAGTATTTACGGGTAATACCCGAGATCATCGCATCCGCCTCGCCGGTATCCACCATCATAGCACCAAAGTGGTTGCGCTCATGCATCACCTTTCGGGCTTCATACAGGGTAAATCCTCGACGCTTTCTTTTTTCAAAAAACAGGTCGGCAAATTGGTGCCGCTTTGCCTCCATCGCCCTTGTCCGCGGATCAATGATCTGCACGTCATCCAGCACCAGGTTATATTCTTCAATCAATTCGTGGATTCTATCTACATCCCCCAGCAGGATAGGATGGGCAATGCCTTCATCTTTTACTACCTGTGCAGCTTTCAATATCCGGTAATTATCCGCCTCCACAAAAACCACCCTTTTTGGATTCTGTTTTACTTTCGTGGTAATGGACCTTATCAACTCATTGTCCAGTCCGAGGCGATTGATCAGTTGTTGTTTATAAATTTCCCAGTTGGGAATGGTATGTCCTGCCACCCCGGAGTCGATCGCCGCTTTCGCTACAGCAGGTGAAACACCGTAAACCAGTCTTGGGTCATTTGGTTTGGGAATAATATAGTCCCGGCCAAAACTCAGGTTTTTCGAACCGTATGCCAGGTTTACGATATCCGGCACCGGTTCCTTCGCCAGGCTCGCGATGGCCTGCACCGCCGCAATTTTCATTTCTTCGTTGATCTTCGAAGCACGCACATCCAGGGCGCCTCGAAAGATATAGGGAAAGCCAAGGACATTATTTACCTGGTTGGGGTTGTCGCTTCTTCCGGTAGCCATGATCACATCTTCCCGGGCTGAAGTAGCATCATCGTAAGATATTTCAGGATCGGGGTTTGCCAGCGCAAACACGATTGGGCTTTTAGCCATGCTTTTTACCATGGCCTTGCTTACCACGTTTCCTTTGGAAAGCCCCACAAATACATCAGCACCTTTCATTGCTTCTTCCAGTGTTTTAGCGGCAGTATTGGCTGCGAAAAATTCCTTATAGCCGATGAGGTCAGTGCGATCTTTGGAGATCACTCCCTTACTGTCGAGCATGAGAAGATTTTCCTTTTTTGCCCCCACGGCCAGGTAGAGGTGTGCGCAGGATATAGCGGAAGCACCCGCCCCATTGATGACAATCCTGACCTTCGAAATATCTTTTTTGGCAATTTCGCAAGCATTAATCAGCGCTGCTGCGGAGATGATGGCCGTACCATGCTGATCGTCATGCATGACGGGAATATCAAGTTCCTCTTTTAATCTCTTCTCAATCTCAAAGCACTCGGGTGCTTTTATATCCTCCAGGTTAATTCCCCCAAATGTTGGAGCAATTGCTTTAACGGTCGTGATAAAAGTTTCCACATCTTTGGTATCCACCTCTATGTCAAATACATCAATATCGGCATAGATCTTAAAGAGCATTCCCTTGCCTTCCATCACGGGCTTACCCGCCAGCGCACCTATATCGCCTAAACCAAGCACGGCTGTTCCATTGGAAATCACTGCTACCAAATTTCCCTTGGAAGTGTACTGATATGCTTTTTCAGGTTCCCTCTCAATTTCCAGACAGGGGTATGCTACTCCGGGGGAATATGCCAGCGATAAGTCACGCTGGGTACTATGTGGTTTCGTAGGGATGACTTCAATTTTTCCAGGCTTTCCCGAAAAATGATAGGTGAGCGCCTCCTCCTTACTGATTTTGGCCATGTGGATAAGGTTTAAGTTAATCGCGATTCAATCCTAAAGATAAGTTTTCTTAAACTAAGAATCATGGAAAATCAAATCGTCAATAAAACGGCCCTATTGAAATTTTTCCACTGAATGATAAAGCACATATTATGAGGTACTTAAATGGTAAAAATGCATTAAATTTATTGAGTTGCCTTTTTAAATCTATGTATAGTCTACTGGCAATTATTTAGTCCAATCAAACTACTCATATCATGATTTCAACCAACCTGTACCGATTCTTGACCCTTATATTGGTAAGTCTTTTGCTTTTCTCCTGCGATTCCCGGCAATCTGACAACCAGGGTAAAGCCTCTGAATCAATAAATTTCACGGTTCAGATCACTGACCGGCCCAATACATTCTGCAACCCCTTCACCATTCCGATTGGTTCTGAACGCGCACGCAGGTCGGGAGAGCCCGTTGTCGTAATTCACCAGGATGACTACTACCTCTTCATTACCGGTCTTCGCGGATATTGGTATTCAGCCAACTTCAGGGATTGGACGTACGTAGATGCGCCGGATTTGCCAGGAGGTTGTCCATCGGTGGTTAGTGATGGAGAAACTATGTATGCTTCAGGTGATAAAACCCGTAGAGACGTTTTTGCCAGTGCCGATCCTAAAAGTGGTGTTTGGGAAAAAGTGGGCTATTACGATAGGGAATATGGCGATGCCAATATGTTTTTAGATGATGATGGCAGGCTTTATATGTATTGGGGGTGGTCGCAGGTATTACCCTTCCAGGTAGTGGAATTGGATCCAAAAAATGGCTTTAGGGAAAAAGGTGAAGCCAAAACTTTGTTTTTTGGTGATTATGAGTCACATGGTTTTGAAAGACGAAGAAGCGAAGATGTTATCTTTCCTTTTTTCAGACATCGTCCTTATTTTCCGGAAGAGTCGCCCTGGATAGAAGGGCCATGGGTGACAAAACATAATGGAAAATATTATTTGCAATACGCTGCCATTGGCCTTGAATTTTCAACCTATTCCCATGGTGTATATGTTTCCGATAGTCCCATAGGGCCATTTGAATATTCGCCGCACAACCCGCTCACCTTTAAAACAACCGGTTATGTGCTTGGAGCAGGACATGGTAGCACTTTCCATGACAAAAATGGCCAATTGTGGACCATTGCTATGGTACCTTCCTTTTTTGCTGGAAGAGGAAACAGTGAGCTGGCGTTGTTCCCCACAGCGGTCAACTCTGAGGGTATAATGTATTCCAATACCGCTTTTGGTGATTATCCACAATATTTACCTGGAGTAAAACAAGATGCTGTCGATCATAATTTTACCGGTTGGATGCTGTTGTCACATAAAAAAAGAGTGGAGGTTTCCTCTACGCAAGAAGGTTTTTATGGTGGCAACGCGGTGGATGAAAACTTCCTTACCTACTGGAGCGCTGAATCTGGCGATCCTGATGAATACCTAATAGTTGACCTTGGAAAACAATGCGATATTTATGCGTTGCAAGTCAATTTTGAAATGCACGATGTAAATATCGATTTCAGCAGAGGGTTCCGCTGGGCATCTGACAATCCACTGGATCAATATCAATCATTTACAATTCACCATTCAAATGATATGGAAAATTGGACTGAATTGATCGATAAAAGTAATTCTCCTGTTGACGACAAGCATCATTATACTGAACTTCACGAGCCTGCCAAAGCTCGATACGTAAAAGTCACTAATGTATTTACGCCTGATGAAGGGAAGTTTGCCATTAAGGACTTTCGAATATTCGGAAATCCTGACAATGCTAAATTCTCAAAAGTTGAACACCTGACTGTATATCGAGACTCCGAAGACCGAAGAAATGCCTCGCTTTTATGGGAGCCGGTTTCTGGCGCTGATGGATACATCATTCGTTATGGAATCGAGCCAAATAAATTGTACAATAGTTATATGGTCTATGATGACTATTCACTAAAAATCCATAGCCTGAACAGGGATGAGGAGTATTATTTTGAGGTGGAGGCTTTTGATAGTGGGACGGATTACTACAAAGAAAGAACTGAGCAGACCATGGGCAGAGGCGCGGAAATTGACCTGGTTAAGGGCGATGAACTGCTTGAAAGAAAAATGATTAAAGAGGGACAAAATGAATATGTATTTGAAAACATCACTCCTGGTGAGTATCGCTTCAGCCATACCTTTGGGCCAAACCTCTGGATGGGTGAGTTAACCGAGCAAGACCTGATTGGTGCACCTGGCAAGGTCATTCACCAGGAAATTATTTCAGATCTAGGCACCGGAAACGAAGTATTAGGCCAAATGGAAATCAAAATAGTTTCGGGGGAAAAAGCTGGAAAATTTATCGTTTCTCTTATTTATGAAAATGAAAAAATGTGAGGTAGTAGTCGGTTTTCGAATTAATTATTTGCTTTTAATGCAATAAAATACTGAGTGCCATATTCGATAAAATGCATTAATTGGTAAAATAAACCCAGAGGGACGATCAGTTCTCCCTTTGGCAGAATTGTTTATGGGCTCCCATAATTAATTGACTGGTGTTACCCAATTCCTGAGTCTTTTCCAGGTCATGGCAAATTATTTCCAACTCACCTTCTGGAATGTTGACGTCTTCATTTGCCCCTTTTGGTAATTTCTTTGATTCCTGTAACTGATACTTTCTTATTAAACAAAAAGCCCGATTGGCGTAAGCCTCAAGGTAATAAGGTTCCAATTTGATTGCGACATCAAAATCACTTTTCGCTTCATCAAATTCCATGTTGTTAAGTCGGGCCGTTCCCCTGGCAAAATACCCCTCTGCAAAACCAGGATCCTTCTCGATAGCATTGGTGTAGCTTTTTATCGCCGCATTCAAGTTTCCGAGCTGGGCATTTTTAAATCCCTCGTTATAATAAGCGATTACCTTCTTCCTATCGGGATCAGCTACGGGCCTGCCATCTTCTATCTTTTCCTGAGTTTTTATCTTTCCCGTGGAATAATAAGATATGCTTTCTCCGGTTAGTCTTCCTTTTACAAAAAAACTCACCTGTTTAAGCTGTCCGTTAGGATAATACATTTCCCACTTTCCATCTTCCTTACCCTGAATGAAATTGCCTTGCTGCTTCAATATTCCATCCCGATAGTATTCTTTCTCCTCCCCATTTTCTATGCCATCCGCGTAGTGACGAATCAGTTTAAGCTGCCCATTTTCATAATACATAACTCGCTTGCCATTCACTTTTCCCATTTTAAAATTACCTTCTCCGAGCTTATCTCCCGATAGGTAGTAATTAATAAAAGGTCCGCTATAAGGTTCTTTACCGCCAACCAGGTACCACAAACCTCCTTTCAATTCCATCTGATTGACAGAAGGTATCTTCTTAATTTCAGGTGGACGGTTAAAATAGGCTTTTGTAATAATGAAAATTCCTGTATCTCTTTTGGTTATTCCAAGCAAAGCCAGGCTATCTTTATTAGTTATCACCTGGACAGAGTGCACGTTTTCTTTTTTAAGGTTATTCAGTTTTTCATTGGGGCTGTCGTAAATGGGTATGGAATCGACCACAAAAATGATCGGTTTCTGCGCATGTGACAGAAGGGGCAGCAACACTAACAATAAAACTATCCGATGGGTAATCTTCATAATTCCTGGGTACCATAGAAAATTACTAAAAATATCGACTGGTTGGAGGTTCGTGTAAGCTTCGGGCGAAGGTTATCAGAAAACCGTTGGATGGTAATTACCCTCTCTTTAATTTTATTTTCATGAAAACCGAACTTTCCGAAATTCGATTAACACTTCAGCACTTATTTAAGAAACACGTGCCACCACTTCAAATCAGGAAAGACAATGAGGCAACCTTTGAGCTGGCCGGTACCAAAGAAGCCATGCAGGGAAAGCAAAAAGTGGATGGGTTTTATTTTGGTAGTATCGTACCAAAGCCGAAAGACATCCGCATGTACTATTTTCCCATATATACACACCCTGAATCTTTTGTAGCTATATCAGGGGATTTGCGAAAATGCCTGAAAGGAAAAAGCTGTTTTCATATTAAGGAATTAACCGACAGGTTGAAAAAAGAGATTGATCAAATGATCACAAAAGGAGTTGAGATTTACAAAAAGGAAAACCTAATTTGAGACTATGCTGACTGAAGTGAACACGACCTACCTGGAGATGAACAACCCGGAAGAATTTAATTTAAAAGAGGGGTTTATTCAGAAGGTGAAAATTGTTGAGATAGAGAACGATCAATTCATTAACATGATGCTCTTCTGCGGTGTGGGTTTGCCCTGGCAGTGGTACAGCCGCCTGAAGTGGTCTCAAAAAGACTGGGGGGAATATTTTTCCACCTATAAATCCAACCTTTATCTGGGAATGCAGGGCAAGAAAATTATTGGCTATATCGAACTGGTCCATCATCATGACAACAGCATTGAAATCGTTTTCTTTGGATTACTTCCGCAAATGATAGGTGGTGGATTAGGGGGCATGCTGCTTTCCCACGCCATTCGGCAGGCTTGGTCCTTTCAACCAACCCGGGTTTGGGTCCATACCTGTGATCTGGATGGACCGGCCGCACTGAATAATTATCTTTCAAGAGGATTTAAAATTTACAGGGAAACCCAGGAAAAAGAAAACGTCCCGAACAGAGAGGAGTCAATACTACTTGTCACCAAATTTTTTAGGAATTACCTGGAGCAATACTCGTTTAATAAAAATTCATAATTTAGAAAATGATAGCTTTCCGACATTAATAATCGGGAGTCTATCGTTACCTTTCCAATTCACATATAATAACTAACCATATGAAAACCATAGTGACTAAATGCAATATCGTATTAAGCGCCCTCTTTTTTTTAGGGGTTTTTAGCCTACAGGCACAGGATAAAAAAGACCGACCGAGTCCGCCCGCAGAAGCCAGCGGTAACATTGGTGGAGCTACCATCACCATCAATTACAGCAGTCCGGCGGTCAAGGGAAGGTCCATCTGGGGCGATCTTGTTCCCTACGGTAAAGTTTGGCGATCCGGCGCCAATGAAGCTACCACATTTGAAACCGATAAAAACATCACCGTAGAAGGTAAGACCCTTCCAAAAGGAAAATATGCATTATTCACCATCCCGGGAGAAAGCGAGTGGACTATTATTTTCAACAAAAACCCGGATCAGTGGGGTGCATTCAGTTATGATGAAAGCATGGATGCCCTGCGTGTTACTGTAAAAACTGCGAAATCATCCACCATGCATGAAAGGCTCACTTATGCCGTAAACAAAAACGGAATCGTACTAAGCTGGGAAAATTTAGATGTACCAGTAAACGTTAAGTAAATTACATATCTCTGACAGGATTATGTCCCCGGGTCATCAATGGCTAGGGGACTTTTTGTATCCTGCCCAACATATTCACGCATTTTCAACTTATCTGTGATACTTCTGTGACAAGTTTTATGTTGATTTGTGGAAACCATGAACAAAAAAGTACTGGTCATAGAAGACGATCCTGAGATAGTCAATCTCCTCGAAATCCACCTGAAGGACCTCGATTGTGATGTGCTTAAGGCATACGACGGGCAGACTGGATTAGACTCAGCCCTTCAGGACAAGCCTGACCTTATCATTCTGGACATTGCCTTGCCAAAAATGGATGGCATCGAAGTATGTGGAAAAGTACGGGCGCAGCAAAATACCCCCATCATCATGCTCACAGCCAAGTCAGAAGAAATCGATCGGGTATTGGGTCTCGAGCTGGGAGCTGATGATTATATCACCAAGCCTTTCAGCGTAAGGGAGTTCATTGCCAGGGTAAAGGCTATATTCCGGCGGACTAAGATGATTCGCGAAAGCATCTCGGAGCAAGCCGAATCAAAAATCAAATTCAATGGACTTTCCATTGACATCGAAAAAAGAAAGGTATTGGTGGATGATGAAAAAGTGGAGTTGTCACCAAAGGAATTTGAGTTGCTCGTTCTTATGGCTTCACGTCCTGGGAAAAGCTATTCCCGGTCGGATTTGCTTCGACTCATTTGGGGTTATGATTTTGACGGCTATGAACACACTGTTAATTCGCACATCAACCGGCTTAGGGCGAAAATAGAACCAGACATGACCAACCCAAAATACATCATCACCACCTGGGGTGTCGGCTATAAATTTAACGAGGAAATTTAATCTTATGAAAAACCAAAAGACCTTGTCCAACCGGCTGGTAACAAAACTTCTGCTCAGCTTTTTGTTCCTGGTATTGTTGATTGGGGCGTCCTTTACATTTGTGGCGGTTTACTTCACAAACATGTTTTATGAAGAAACTTCTCAAAAGCTGAACGCCGATATCGCCCACCATATCATAGAAGAAAAATTCACCAATGCATCCCCCTACCTTGAAGATGGTTCTGTGAACAAGGCTTTCTTTGGCGACCTGATGCACGATATGATGGCAGTAAACAGAAGCATTGAAGTTTACCTTTTGGATGACGCTGGCGCCGTTTTGTATTCAGTTGTACTTCGTCATGACAATCCGAATGAACCCTCTCCTCAGGTAGACCTGGCCCCAATTGAAAAATTTATCGCCAATAAAGGGGACATTCACATTCTGGGGGACGATCCGCGAGACCCCGGAAACAAAAAGATCTTTTCTGTAGCCAGCTTTGAACAACAAGGCCACTCAGGGTATATCTATGTCATACTAACCAGCCAGGTATACGAGAGTGTCACGGCTTCATTGTTTTCCAGTTATTCATTAAAACTGGGGATAGGATCCACCATTCTTATTATGATTTTCTCTCTTTTGATAGGGTTTATCAGCATCTGGTTTCTCACCAAAAACCTTCGACAAATAATAGAAGCGGTAAGAAGGTTTAGAGAGGGCGATCTTGGAATCAGAGTGGAAAAACCTGAAAAATCGGATCTTTCCATCCTTGCACAGTCCTTTAATGAAATGGCCGATACCATTGTGACCAACATGGAAAAGATAAAGTCGGTGGACAATTTGCGAAGGGAGCTGATCGCGAATGTTTCCCATGATCTTCGTACTCCCCTGTCGATTATGAAAGGCTATGTGGAAACACTCCAGATGAAAAAGGCTTCCCTTAGCGATCAGGAAAAGGAAACTTACCTGGACATTGTGCAGGACAGTTCGGAAAAACTGTCCAAAATGATTTCTCAGCTTTTTGAGTATTCAAAACTGGAGGCCAAACAAATTACGCCGAATAAAGAACCTTTCTCTATAACAGATTTGGCGTTGGATCTCATCTCAAAATACAAGATCCTCTCAGACAAAAAATCAATTGACATTCACCTGGAGGCCGATAAAAACCTACCCCTTGTTTTCGCTGACATCAGCCTGGTAGAGCGGGCAATACAAAACCTGATGGACAATGCGTTAAAATATACCCCTGAAAAAGGAAAGGTAACGTTGAAAATCAAGTCTGGAGAAAAGTTTGTGCAGGTAATTATTTCTGATACCGGCCAGGGTATTCATGAGGCCGACCAATCCTACATTTTTGAACGCTATCGTCATTCGGAATCCAAAGACCGGGAAAGCGCCGGGCTTGGCCTTGCCATAGTCAAAAAGATCTTGGAGCTGCACAATACCCATATTAAAGTAATCAGCCAACCTAACCAGGGTAGTTCCTTCGAGTTTTTATTGCCGAGCTATGCCGGATAGGTTTCAGGGTATATCAATAAAATTCCCGATCATAGTTACCGTTTTGGCAACCGTGATCGGGAATCAAATACTTTAGAAGGCGATCCCTATTTCGCTTTTCTTAAAAAGATATCCCCGTTGACAGAATTTATATTTATTTCCGCCCCACCGCCGTTAATGGTTCCACTTAGGAGAATCATATTCATTCCCGGCAGGGACATCGTGGGAGTATCTTCTTTTGATTTGATGTCAAAGTCTGTAAATGCCTGACCATTGATGGAGTTGAGGGTTATATTGGCTTTGGTACTTGCCGGCAGGGTCAAATCCACAAAACCATTGACCGATACTATCGACACAGGTTTATTCGTACCCAATGTCGAATATTTTACCTCCGCGCTTCCATTTGTGGCATTAAGTACCAGCGGCCCGGTGATTTGGCTCACGTCCACATCGGCGTTCAGGCAGGTGACGATGATTTCATCGTTCATGTTGGAAATACTGTATTTAGCATTTTCTTTGCTATTTGGAAGCATGTCATTGATGATCAGCTTGACGTTGTCGGGAAGAGTGATCTTAATCTTATTGCTTTTTGGGATCATATTTGAATATATCTTGGCGTAGTTGTCCATTTTTTCAAAAGTCACGCCCAAGCCTGTATTATCTGCTCCTCCTGATGAAATGGGCTTTAATCCTTCTGCCCGTTTTGGAGTTTCTTTTGGCTCCTCTTTTTTTACAACCTTTCCAAAATCCGGATTGGAGGTGCCCAGACTTTCGATGGTAATCTGGTTGGAATTAGTTCCCACTATTACTATTTCGTCGGTACTTAGTGAAACCTCTATTGTCCCTTCTGAAGTATTTGGAAATTCTGCTTTAAAAGGTTGTTGCGCGTAGGTGTTAAAACCAAGGCCGATCATCACGATTATTACTACTATATTTTTCATCTTTTTGCTGTTTCTATTTTAAATCAATTTGCTTAAACCGTAGGCAGCACTCTGCCTGACCGCCTCATTTTCTTCCTGAGAAGTAATTATCTTTTGTAATTCCGGAATGGCATTCTTTTGTTTCAGTCTTATAATGGCATCAATCAATTTAATTTTCACCATGGGGTTTTGTTCGTCTTTTAACGCGTTGACGAATGAACTTCGAATTTTTTCGTTCTTGCCAAATTGAACCAGGGCTTCCGTTGCTGATAACCGCACGTTAGCATTGTCATCAAATCGCATCAGGTCTATCATAGTATTCATCGACTCGATATCCAGCGAATCCATTTCCCGGACTTCATACGTAACTTTTATTCGCTCACTCGGGCTAAGGCTGGTCAAATGCTGATAATTCATCATGCTTTTCATCTCCGTGATCTCTTCCTTCAGTTCAGCGATGTTGTCATTGACATTTACACTGTTTATTTTATGTCCGGTGATCATGCCCACCAGAAGAAAGACGACTGAGGCCGCTACCGAAAAGTACCAGGGAAATTGAATTACCTTTCCTTTATTTTTTGGTTTTGCAGATCTACTAGCTGTCTTTTCCTCTAAAGGCAATTCGCTGAACTGCCCCATTAGGTGGATCATTCCAGCAAATTCGGGATCAAGTGATCGGTTTTCTTCCTCAGAAAAAAAGGTTCGTAGCTGCTGCTCCTCTTCCAATGAGGTTTGTCCCTCGTAGTATTTTTCTATCAACTGTTTAATATCTTCTGCTTTCATAGCTCTTAATTTTTTGATAATTGGACCTGACGCTCTGCCTGGCCCTCGACAACACAACGCGTATATTATTTACCGTTAACCCGGTAACTTCCTGGATCTCCTCGAAATCCATGTGCTCAATATCTCTCAAATGGATGACCAGCCGCTGCTGCTCAGGCAATGTTTCAAACAATTTGATCATCAGATCCTTGAGATTATTAAATGACACAGTTTGAAAAGGGGTAAAATTTTCATGCATTTCCGGTTGTGTTTCTACGTTGACCATTGGCCGCCGCTTCGCTACCCGCAACCTGTCTATGCACAGGTTTTTCACCATTCTCATCGCAAAAGCTTCAGGCATGTTTACATGTTCATTATTCTCTGACCATATTTTCAGATAAGCATCCTGCACTACATCCTTCGCCTCTTCCTCATCCTTCAGCATGGTTAATGCCACCCTAAACAGTTTAACTCTGGCCGACATCAGCCGCTGATGTATTTCCTGTTTATCCATTTTCAATTCAATGACGCTGTCGAAAAGAAAACATTACAATGCGGGTAAAGATTTTCTAAGAAACGAATCAACTTAGATCCCTGGGATGCTGTGGGACATAATAAAGCCTTTCAGTGCTACGAGAATACCGATCAATATTATGATAATGGTGGTAAGAATAAAGGAAATGACCGCTCTTGCACGATACGACTTAACATTCAGCTTTTTCAATAGGTAAGTTATCAGCCAATAAACGGGGATGGTGATGGTGATAAGCAGCAGGTAAAAATGTTCCTTGATAAAACCGAAATCCATAATGAAAAATAAATATTGCATTCTCCAATAGCAAGCATATCAATCATATTATCTACCAAATAGATCACAGAAAATGGGTTAAATTTTTGGCCATTAGCTACTTTCATCCGACAATTTTTTCGTAAGCTATTGTATATGAAGGAAATAATCATGGTTGTGATTCTTTCTGCAATGCTGATAACGCAGCAAAACACTTACCAGTCTCAACGCGCTGATATGGTCAAAGTCCAGCTCAAATCCCGGGGCATTGAAAATCAAGCTGTTCTGGATGCCATGGGAAAAATACCAAGAGAAAAGTTTGTGCTTCCCGAATATGTGCACCGGGCTTATGAAGACAATGCCCTTCCCATTAAACACGGTCAAACCATCTCCCAGCCATACATTGTAGCTTATATGACTGAAATAATTGATCCGGATGCGGGGGATAAAGTGCTTGAGATCGGAACCGGCTCAGGTTATCAGGCGGCTGTCCTGGCTGAGATCGTTCATAAAGTTTTTACCGTGGAAATCGTTCCTGGGCTAGGAACCCAGGCAAGATCAATCTTTCAAGAACTCGGTTATGAAAATATCGAGGTAAAGATCGGCGACGGCTATCACGGTTGGAAAGAACACGCCCCCTATGACGCCATTATAGTTACCGCTGCGCCGGAAGAAATTCCACAGCCACTGATTGATCAACTTAAAGAGGGAGGAAGAATGATCATCCCCGTTGGGCCTGTTTTTGCTACCCAAGAGCTAATACTGGTCAGGAAGGAAAATGGCAGAATTTCTAAAAAGGGCACCTTTCCCGTTCGTTTTGTTCCGTTTATTCGGGAATGATTAAGCCCTCCATTTACACTGGAATAATTGCCATTCATAAAAATTCAATAACCCCAAATAATAAGCGGCTGTTCACAAAAATTCATTCCATGCTTTAAGAGCGTACACACTTGCCAATGGCAATTTCAGGTTATAGGGATATAAATCATTGGTTTTGTGAATGTTATGGTTTTTGGCACAAAGATAGACTGCTGCATTTTCACACGAAGTAAAATTATAACCAAAACATTTCAATTATGACAAATGCAGTAAAACGATTCTCAGGGTTGCTGATAGTAGCTTTGATGATTACGAGTGTTGGCTTTGCTAAAGATGCCGATGAACGAATTATTGAAAAATCAAGAGAAGCCGTGGAAAAGGCCGGGCCGCATGATTGGGAAACCTATGCGGAAAGCGCTGAAAAGTGTATTCGGAAAAATATCAATGTAGAGGAAGCATTGGAATGGCTGGACAAATCCATTGCGATCAATCCGAACAAAGACAACCTCACGTTAAAGGGAGATTACTATTTAGACAAAAAATTTCCATTGGAGGCAATGAAGTGCTATTTAAAAGCTGCAGAAATAATCTATTCTGAAACGAATAGAACCTCAAAGGAGCTGCAGGAGGTCCAGGCCAAAATTCGGCAGGCGCTTGATCTGAAGCAACAAGGATATTAACAAAAACCCGAAAAACGAATTATCAATTGAAAGGTTAATCTGTTCGGTATCGAGACAATAGTTGATGCAGTATCGAACAGTAAAAATGCATTGCCGAACAGATTTTCCTTACTAAAACGACTTAAAGATGTATTTGAAATAATTGGCACAGCTATGGTATAAACTCTACTCAATAAATTTCGATCACCTAAATATTTTTATCATGAAAACTTCTAATTTAAAAAATGTTTTATCTCTAGGGATGGTGGTAGCTATGCTACTGACAGTATCCGTATCATTTGCAAACACAGGAAGCAAAGCAGAGGAAAAAGCGCGTGAAGCTGTAGAAAACGCCGCACCTGACGACTGGCACACACTGGCCGAAAGCGCTGAAAAACTGATGCGAAACAAAAAGAATTTAAAAGAGGCAAACGAGTGGATCGACCGATCCATTGAAATCAAAGAAACAACCTATAATCATACTTTGAAAGGAGATTATTTTGTGGCTGTTAAGATGCCAGACAAAGCATTGGATTATTATGTGAAGGCCATGCAATTGGCTCGGGAAGAAGATAAAAACGCTGAATTATCTTCCTTGCAACAGAAGGTGGCTGCCATCACTGGCATTGGAGGATAAATTGGTTATAATTAAGCTTGTGGTAAAAGTGGCTGTTTGGTAAGCAGCCACTTTTTTTATGTGAATTGAATTATTGTTTCTTTCAGATCTGGAAATTCCCGAATCAATTCTTCCCTTTTTGCCAACTCAAAATCCTCAAAGTCGAAGCCCGGCGCGACCGTACATCCCAAAAGTGAATAGCTATCCCCGGTAGTTTTTGCCCCAAACCAATGATTCTTTGGAATGATAATCTGTGGAGACTCATTCGCTGAAAAATTAATCCCTAGTTTTCTAATTTCGAGCAATCCGTTCTCATTGATCAAGTAAACATCCAGTGGATCTCCCGCATAAAAATGCCATAGCTCATCTGACTTTATTCGATGGAATTTAGAAACATCTTCATGGGTAAGCATAAAATAGATAGCAGTCGAAAAGGACCGGTCGCCGGTGTAGCGGCCAGGTAAGTCCCCCTGAGAAATTGATTCATCGCTACGGTAAAGCTCCCTGAAATAGCCTCCTTCCGGATGCCTGACTAGTTTCAGATTTTCAATAAGTTCACTCGCGGAGAAAATATGCATAATATTCAATTTTCATTTTAGAACACATTTTCTAAATTAATAAAGTTTTACCCAAATGGATTTTGTTTATATTTAACTCAAATTTAAACCGCCTATTCGGAATGGATCCTCAATACCACGAAAAATTAAGCCACCTAAAAGATTTGATCAAGCTATCTCAAGTTGATGGAGATGAGTCTCACATGGAAATGAACTTTATCAAATCCGTAGCCGACAGGTTAGGGGTAGACAGAAGCGATATTGAAAAAATTAAAAGCGGGGAGATCAAAATAAAATTCTCCACCCCAAAATTCGAAAATCAAGTCATCGAGCAATTTCATCGTCTTGTTTTACTCATTGGCATCGACAAAATGATTCACCGTGAAGAAATCAATTTTTGCTTTGAATTGGGTGTGAGAATGGGTTTGAATTACAATGCCATCACTGAGGTTTTAAGAAAGACCGTCATAAGTCCCGCCCACCTGATGCACAAAGATGAGATAGAAGAAATTTTTAAGAAATATTCTAATTAAAAGCGTAGTTCCAGGTACAGAAAAATCAATATCCACACTATCACCTGGTAGTTCCAGAATAATTGCTTGATTTCCAGCAACAGCTTTTCAAATGGGTTAGTCACGTAAACCAAAGTCTTCACGGGATCCTCTAACACATTGATCAATCTGAACATTAAAATGATCATGATCACGATTGCCAAAATCAGGTGTATCAAGTGAAAACTGATCAAAACAATGAAATAGGAAACGAGTGGCCCCGGAATCATCCCCTCGGTCATCAATCGGAACTGATACACCGCCATCATTTGAATAACAATAAACAATGTGCTGATAAAAAGCTGAAGATAAAAACTTGATTTTAACCGGTTGACATTTTCAGATTTATATAACCTGGTTTGGTGGGTAGTAAAAAGCAAGGTGGAAAAAAGCAAAAATGCCCCAAGGATAAATATGTCGGGAAAAACTATTTCACTGATGGAATTAAAAAATGTCACCTTTTTTAATTCAAGGCTAAAAACCACAAAACCCAGAATTAATGCACTGATGACAAAATACAAATAAACAAAACTCTTATAAGGGTGTATTTTCTCAATCTCCCTCAAATAGTATTTAACTGATTTTTGTTGGATCTTTTTGCCGCTCATGAGTTAGTGCATTAAACAAATTTACGTTTTTAATTGTTTGCCCTCGATATTTTAATTTGTAAACATTTGCCGATGGCTTAATTTTGTCGTCATCATAATCCCGCTCTATACATTGAAACGTCAGGAATTTTTAAAGTTTTACATTAATGACACTATAATTGGCTCAATCGCTGAAATCATCAAGCCGAATGAACCAAATAAAATTCAGTTGAAGTCCTTGTCAGGAAGCCTCGATGCCATCGTGGCTTCCTCGATTCAGCAAATCAACCATCAAACCAGCATATTTGTTTTGCAAGACAGGGAAGAGGCGGCCTACTTCCACACGGACTTACAAAGCATGGCCGGTGAAAAAGAGGTGCTCTTTTTTCCAGGTTCCTATAAAAAACCCTACAGTTTTGATGAGACAGAAAATGCCAATATCCTTCAGCGCACAGAAATCCTGAATAAGATTTTACAAAAGAGTAGTGTGGGTGAAATGATAGTGACCTACCCCGAGGCCATTACTGAAAAGGTGATCAATAAAGTGTCGCTGAATAAAAACACCTTTAATATTAAGGTGGAGGATGAAATTGACCTGGAGTTTTTGACCGAGTATTTGATCAATTATGATTTTGAGAAAACTGATTTTGTCTTTGAAGCGGGCCAATTTTCGATCAGAGGAGGCATTGTCGATATTTTTTCATTTGGCAATGAACTGCCTTACAGAATTGAACTTTTTGGAAACGAGGTAGACAGCATCAGAACATTCAATCCCGATAACCAATTGTCCGTTGCCAAACTGCGACAAATTAATGTTGTCCCTAATGTACAGACTAAATTGTGGGAAGAAGAGCGCCAGTCGATTTTAGAATTTCTACCTGCTAACACAAAAATCTGGATCAAAGATTTTGAATATACTGTCGATCTGGTCGACAAATATTTTGGGCTGGCCACTGACAGTTTTAAGGATATTCTCAAGGAGTCTGGCAATACACAGGTAGTGCTTTCCCCGGAACATCTCTTCGTCAGCAAGGTTGACATAAAGCAACAGTTTGATCGGTTTCCAATTGTTGAGTTTGGGAGCAAATTTTATTTTAAGGATGCCAGATCCTTTGTTTTTAACTCCTCGCCACAAACATCTTTCAACAAAAATTTTGAGTTACTGGCGAAACAAATGGAGGAAAATTCCCTCAGTGGAATTACCAATATCTTTGTTTCAGAGTCTCAGCCACAACTCGATAAACTTTATTCCATATTTTCGGAAATAGCTCCGGAGTTAAAAATACACGAGCTTGTCGCTTCCCTTCGGGGCGGATTCATTGATAAAGAATTAAAACTAGCTCTTTTTACCGATCATCAGCTTTTTGAAAGGTTTCATCGCTACAAGACCAAACAAAAATACAGCAAATCAAAGGCGCTTACCCTAAAAGAGCTCAAAACATTAAACCCGGGCGATTATGTCACCCATATTGAATATGGAATTGGGCGCTTTGCCGGAATGGAGCAAATTGACCAGCATGGAAACAAACAAGAAGTGCTCAGAATCATTTATAAAGATGATGATCTGCTTTACGTAAGTGTCCAGTCACTGCATAAAATTTCCAAGTATTCGGGTAAAGAAGGAGTTCCCCCTAATATCAGCAAACTTGGCAGCCAGGAATGGGAAAACAAAAAGAAGGCTACCAAAAAGAAAGTCAAAGACATTGCCAAAGATTTGATCAGCTTATATGCTAAAAGGAAAACAGCCCCCGGCTTTGCTTTTACCCGGGACAGCTTCCTGCAAGCCGAGCTTGAGACCTCATTTATTTATGAAGACACCCCAGACCAGGGAAAATCCACAGAGGACGTAAAAAAAGATATGGAGCAACCGCATCCCATGGATCGATTAGTCTGTGGTGATGTGGGTTTCGGAAAAACCGAAGTCGCCATCCGGGCAGCATTCAAAGCTGTGACCGACAATAAGCAGGTAGCAGTCTTGGTCCCGACTACGATTCTCGCCTTGCAGCATTTCAGAACATTTAGCGAACGCCTGAAAAATTTTCCGGTAAGTATTGATTACTTAAACAGGTTCAGGTCTGCGAAAGAATCGAAAGAAGTTATCACAAAAATCAACGATGGCTCCATTGACATCGTCATTGGCACACACCGTTTAGTCAATAAATCAATTAGCTTTAAAAACCTCGGCTTATTAATTATCGACGAAGAACAAAAATTTGGTGTAAAGATTAAGGATCGATTGAAAGAAATGAGGGTTAATGTGGATGTTCTGACGTTGACAGCCACTCCCATTCCACGTACACTACACTTTTCGCTGATGGGCGCCAGGGATTTATCAGTAATTTCAACTCCTCCTCCTAACAGACAACCTGTTACTACAGAAATTCACACGTTCAATAAAGAAATAATCCGTGATGCCATTGTATATGAACTAAAAAGGGGAGGTCAGGTATTTTTTGTTCACAACCGGGTAAAGGATATCGAAGAGATAGGTAATATTATTTTGAAACTTGTTCCGGATTCACGTATTGGCATTGCCCACGGACAAATGGAGGGCCACCGACTTGAAAAAGTGATGATGCGCTTTATCGAGGGAGAGTATGATATTCTTGTTTCCACCAATATTATCGAATCCGGCCTTGACATACCCAATGCCAACACTATCATAATAAATCAGGCACATTTTTTCGGCTTGTCTGATCTCCATCAAATGCGCGGACGTGTTGGCCGGTCCAATAAAAAGGCATTTTGTTATTTACTGGCACCTCCGTCCATAAGTCTTTCGTCGGAGGCAATTAAGCGATTAAAGACCCTGGAAGAATTCTCGGATCTTGGTGATGGTTTTAAGGTTGCGATGAGAGACCTGGATATCAGGGGAGCCGGAAATTTACTTGGCGCTGAGCAAAGTGGATTTATCAATGACCTTGGCTTTGACACCTACCATAAAATACTTGATGAAGCAGTAAATGAGTTAAAAGAGACCGAATTCAGGGATTTATTCAAAAATGAGCTCGTCATTGATCCAAAAAAATTAGTGGTTGATTGTAATATTGAGACAGATTTTGAAGTAATAATTCCTGATTCTTATGTCAGCAATATTAGTGAACGGCTGCAACTCTACAACCAGCTCGACAACATAGCCTCAGAAAGTAATTTGGAAGAATTCATTAAAAATACGGAGGACCGTTTTGGAAAACTTGTTCAGCCGGTGAGGGACTTAATTGAGGTCGTCAAAATAAGATGGATGGCTGAAAAACTTGGTTTTGAGAAAGTTATCATCAAAAATGAATCCATTAAGGGATATTTTATTGATTCAGAAAACAAGGAATTCTTTCAATCGAATATTTTTGGCAGCATCCTAAATTATATTCAAAGAAATTCAAAAAACTGTAAATTGAAGGAAACAAAGTCCAGGTTGATTTTTATTCAAGACAACATTAAAAGCATTGACGAGGCAGTTGAAGTATTCCAAGAAATAAGTGGAAATAATTAATTATGTATGCAATAATTTGTCAAACTTTTAATTTTATTGTAGGAAGAATAGCTCTAATATTAGGTTCTGAATAAATTATTGTACGGTATATTTAACTTTTTATTTATTTTTTAGGATTAAATTAAGATATTTAGGGTTTATCTTAAGTTGAATAATTGTATTGAATAAATAATCAGGTTTATCAATTAAAATACAGGTTATGAAAAATTTTGTGAATTATGCATTGTTCCTTCCGGCAATAGCTTTTGTGTTTTTACAAGGCTGTAAATCCGGAAGCCACCCCACTGCTTCAAATCCTGGGCCTATTAGTACGGCGACGGGAATGGAGTACAATTCCGATGAAGGATTTCAAGTAATGGATTTTAGAGGTCAGCCGGACGGACCAAACCTGGTTTTTATAGAAGGCGGCCGGTCTGTTCTGGGATCATTTGAAGAAGATATCTTTAACACTAGGGACAACGTTGAGAGAACGGTTACTGTCGCTTCATTTTATATGGACGAAACCGAAGTGGCCAATATCCACTGGCTAGAGTATCTATATTACATCCAGTTGGATTCCTCAAGGGTGTTTTACGAATCTGCTCTTCCGGATACTTCTGTTTGGGCAAGAGACCTGGCATACAATGACCCTTATGTGGATCATTATTTAAGATATCCTGGCTTCCGTTATTTCCCGGTAGTTGGAGTAAGCTGGAAACAGGCTGTCGACTACTGCGGTTGGAGAACAGCCTTCGTTAATGCGCGTTTGGCAGATCAGGCTGGTATTGAGCTTCCGGCAGAAAGTGCTGGTGGTAGAATTCCACTTGAGTCAGGAGTTGTGCTACCTGATTATCGATTGCCAAGTGAAGCAGAGTGGGAGTATGCCGCGCAGGCATTGATAGGAACTCAATGGTTAGACGAAAACCAAACACATAAAAGAATTTATCCCTGGGATGGTCACTCATTAAGAAATCCTTATGGCAAACAAATGGGTACATTTTTGGCCAACTTCAAAAGAGGCAGGGGTGATTACGCTGGTATTGCCGGGAAGTTAAACGACGGCGCCATGATCACCACCGATGTTTATAGCTACCCACCAAATGAATTTGGCCTTTACAATATGTCAGGAAATGTAAACGAATGGGTTTTTGACGTTTATCGACCCCTTTCGTACCAGGATATGGAAGATATGAACCCTGTAAGAAGGAATCGGGATGATTTGGAAAACAGATTTGAGGCTCCTGATTACGATCCAAATATAGATGACCCTGCATCTGGATACGATTTTGCCAATTTTAATTCATTGATTTCTGACAGGGCCCGGGTTTTTAAAGGAGGAAGCTGGAGGGATATCGCCTACTGGTTATCCCCTGGAACGAGAAGATATCTTGATCAGGATTCGGCCACTTCATTCATCGGTTTCCGGTGCGCTATGATCAGGGCCGGCACAAACAAATAAAAAAATACCTGTATTTGATAAATAAGAAACCGCTCCCTGGGGCGGTTTTTTTATTTGGCCATTGTAAGAGAAGCTATGCTTATTGAAGACGGGTTGGTGATTAATATTTCCTTTGCGCATTCTGCAAGGGTGGACCCGGTGGTGATCACATCGTCAACGACCAGCACATGTTTATTTTTTAGCAATTTTTCCGGGTCACTGGCTTTAAACAACCCTTGCGCACTAAACATTCTGTCGGATCTGGATTTTAAGGTTTGCGTTTTATTTTCCACCATTCTTTTAACAACAGTCAAATTTATGGGAATATTTAAAACGCTTGCGATACCCTTGCTAATAACAGCGCTTTGGTTGAAACCTCTTTTCGTAAGTTTTTTTTGATGGAGAGGGACTGGGATGATAAAATCAAATTTCTCAGAACCAACGGCTTTTTTAATCTGTTCGCCAAACCAAATTCCAAGTGTGTATCCTATATTTTGAAAACCTCCATACTTAAATTCATGAAGCAGCCTTTGCGAAATATTATCTTTACGGAACTGCAAAAAGCAAAAAATGTGTGCTGGGTCAATATCTAAAAATTTATCTCGAAAATTTTCAATATTGGTGTGGTGGTCAATGGTCGGAAGGTTAGCTTTGCAGCTAATACAAATGATCTGCTCAGTGGTAGAAAGTGCAGTCTGACAGTTAAAACAAAGCCTTGGAAAAATCAGATCTATGAAATCCTTGCTGTACTTAAGAAATGAGTTGGACATATTCAAAATAATAAAAATCGATTATGTTTAAAAGAGATCTTGATTTTGATAAAAAATGGAATGAACTGCTCGTCAAAATTTCTAAAAAAATAGGAAAAAAACCTACAGACTTAAATGCAGTTTTATTTTTGATAGGAGTACACGAGCTTGGGAAAGGAGTGAAGACATTTACAAAAGAGCAAAAACAAGACCTCATGCATATTGCTATATGCAAGGTTCTCAGCTTATCGGGGTACTATGAGCTGGAGGGATTGGATGAAGACGGCTGGCCACACTGGAAGCTGAAGAAAAAACTGCCGCACTTTGATATTCTGGAACAGGAAAAGCTATTAAAAATGCATGTCATGGAGTATTTCGATACTGAGCTGGAATTATGATATGTTGATCCTATGTAAAACGTTGACAAATTCAAATGTGTATCCTATTTTAATAAGCTATATTTATTCTGGTAATTTTTTGAAAAATTAAATCAATTGAAATGTACAAAAGCATCTTTCGGATAATCGTTGCTGTTTCTTTATTAATGGTGGTATCATGTGGGAAAAATTCTGAATCAGGAAGTGAAAATGAATTTACAGAAGCAAAAGGCGGAAAATATTATGGCGGGATATTGCGGATTAACGAATCAGAGTATATTAAAAATCTTTTCCCACATAACATTACTGACGCTTACTCTTATCGCGTAGCCTCTCAGATTTATGAAGGTCTTTTTAAATTTGATGATAAGACTCTTAAAGTTGTCTCAAATCTCGTTGACAATTACGAAGTCGATGAATCAGGTACGATCTATACTTTTAAACTGAAAGACAATGTGTTTTTTCATGACGATGCATGCTTTGAGGACGGAAAAGGCAGAAAAATGACGGCTGAAGATGTGGCATATTGTTTTACCCGGCTTTGTACTTCACACCCCAATAACCAGAGCTTTTCGTCTATTTTTAAAGATGTTCTGCTGGGAGCAAATGAATATTATAATCAGACAAAGAATGGAATTGTTCCTGAAGAAGGTGTAAGGGGAATAAAAGTTGTTGATGAATTGACGATCCAACTAACACTGGTTGAACCAAATTCTTTGCTGACCGTCCACCTTGCAAGACCCGCCTGCTTTATTTATCCTAAGGAAGCTGAGGAAAAATATGGAACTGAAATGCGTATCAAAGCTGTAGGAACGGGGCCATTTTATATCAGCGACGTAAATGAGGAGGTGGCTATCATATTAAAGAAAAACCAGCATTATCATGGCGTGGATGAAGATGGCAATCAACTGCCGTTTTTAGATGCTGTAAGTATTCAATTCATTAAGGATAAAAAGTCAGAACTTTTCGAGTTTAAAAAAGGGAACCTTGATATGTTATACAGGCTTCCTACAGAGTTTATCATTGAAATTCTGGAAGAATCAGCGCCAGGGTCCAATGGAGAATACAGCCAGTTCGAGTTACAGCGTTCCCCGGAAATGGCGACACAGTTTATTTCTTTCAACACCCAATCAGGAATATTTAAAAATCACAATGTTCGGAAAGCATTTAGCTATGCCATTGACCGATCAAAAATATTGGACTTTGTACTAAATGGCGAAGGCTTCGCCCCAGGAGATCATGGTATCACACCACCCGTATTGGTCAACTATGATATCAATTCTGTTAAAGGATATCATCTAAATGTAGACTCTGCGCGATATTACCTCAAACAAGCCGGTTACCCGAATGGCAATAATTTCCCAAAAATCACTTTTTACTATAATGCGGAGGGCGACAGAAATACATTAGTCGCAACTGAAATACAAAAGCAGCTCAAAGATCATCTTAATATTGAAATGAACCTTGAGCTGATGCCTTTCGCGCAACTCGTTGATAAGGCCATAAAAGGTGAGTATGATATAATGAGAGCGGCGTGGCTGGCTGATTATCCAAGCGCTGAAAACTTTCTTTGGGTTTTCCTCGGTGAAGATGTTCCAGGAAACACTGGGCAAGCATCTTATCCAAATATTACCCGTTATAAAAGTACCAAGTTCGATGATTTATTTGAAAAGGCCCTTTTCGCTAAGTCACTTGATGAAGCAAACAACTATTTTATGGAAGCTGAAAACACCTTAATGAAAGACGCGCCTTTACTGGTACTTTGGTACGATGAAGGTTACAGGCTCCTCCAGTCTTACGTAAAGAATTTTCCTAACAACCCGATGCAATACCGGGATTTAGGCCATGTATATTTTCAAAAACCAGAAACGCTTTAAATAATTTGAGTAAGGAGCTAGATCATAAAATATCCCTTTACAAAAGAAAATTTTATGTAAACCTTCTCCTGAAAGGTTTGCTGATCGCTGCTACCATTTTATTAAGTGTTTTTCTGTTTTTTGCGTTGGTTGAATATCAGGCGAATTTTAATACTACGGTCAGGACTATATTCTTTTATGGATATATCGTACTTGCGGCTTTTGTTTTTTATAAACTTATATTGTTCAACGTTATCTCGCTACTGTACAAAGGCCGACGAATTTCTGATTATGAAGCAGCAAAAAATATTGGCAATTTTTTTCCGGAGGTACAAGACAAACTTCTTAACCTTTTTCAATTAAAAAGCCTTCAATCATCTGATAATCAACTAATTGCTGCCAGTATCGACCAAAAAACACATGATGTTATTCACCTTCCTTTTACTGATTCTGTAGATTTCAAAAAGAACAACCGATATCTAAGAATCCTTCTGATTCCCTTTCTGATCGTCACATTGTTGTCTTTCATATCCCCACAAGTATTGACAGAACCGGCAAAACGCTTCATTTTACACAAAACCGAATTTATTCCTGCCGCTCCTTTTCAATTCCACATATTGAATGAAAATCTACAGGCATTCAAAAATGAAAACTTTGATTTATTGGTAGAATTGAGCGGAGAATCAATTCCATCGGAGGTGTTTTTAGTCTATGGCGAACGCACAGTTAAACTATCTCCATCCGACAACAAGGTGTTCACTTTTACCTTCGAAAAGATCCAAAATGATATTGAAATATCGCTAAATGCTGCCGGCTTCTATTCCAATTCCTACAAAATCAAAGTAGTTAACAGACCTAACATTAAAAATTTTGAAGTGGAATTGCAGTACCCTACATACCTCGGAATCAAGCAGGAGCGGCTACAAAACATTGGTAACATTCAAATCCCGGAGGGAACCAATGTTAAATGGTACTTCGAAACATTGAATGCAAACAATTTGTCATTCACATTTGATGAAGGCGTACCATTGAACCTTCAAAAATCCGGTATTCAATTATTCACGATCGAAAAACAACTTTTTGAGTCATCTAAATATTCCATCCAATTGGAAAATGAATTTGGCTCTAACCGCGACATGATCCAATATTCCATCGATGTGTTGAAAGATCAATATCCTAAAATCGATCTTCAACAGCACCAGGATACACTTCTTTTTAATTTAATCGTCCTGGGAGGAAGAATTTCTGATGATTATGGCCTTTCAAATCTTAGTTTGTTTTATAAAGTAACATCCGACCAAAAAAATACCGATGATAAATTCAATCGATATCCTATTGCGATAGATAGAACGAAAAAACAGCAAAGTTTTTATTTACAGTGGTTGCTGGATTCTCTGAAGTTGTCCAGTGGAAAAAAAATAGAGTATTACCTCTCTGTGAGTGACAATGACGGCATCAACGGTTCAAAAACAACACAAACCGGCCTGTATAAATTTGAAGTACCCTCCAAAAAGGAAGTAAAAGAAAACATCGAAAAAATATCTCAATCAACTGAAAATCAAATAGATAAAAGTATCGAGGATGCCATAAACCTCAAAAAAGAACTGGACAAAGCGGAAGATCGGCTGAAAGGTAAAAAGGAATTAAACTGGCAGGAGGAAAAGCTACTGGAAGATATAATTGAGCAAAAGCTTGAGTTAGAAAATGAGATCAAGAAACTTCAGCAGAAATTTGATGACTTTTCCGAGATGAAAAAGCGATTCGATGAAAATGCAAAAAAGAATAAACAGATAGCCGACAAGATGGAGCAGTTGCAGCAGCTAATGGATGAACTTCTTGATGAAGAAACAAAAAAGCTTTATGAACAGCTGCAAGAGCTACTTAAGGAGAAAAGCAATTTCAATGAAATCAAAGACATCGTCGAAAAGCTGAACCAAAAAGAGTTTAACCTGGAAAATGAATTGGAAAGATCCCTGGAGCTCTTTAAACGACTTAAATACGAGCAAAAACTGGAAGAAAACATTCAGGAGTCTGACATACTGAGTGAGGAGCAGGAAAAATTGAGCGAGGATACCTCTGAAAAAAATAAAAGCAACGAAGAATTAGCCGAGCAGCAGCAAAAGCTTCAGGAAAAGCTCGATGAGCTGAAAAAGAACATCGAAGAACAGAATAAACTAAACCAGGAACTTAAAAACCCTAACTCCCCGGCCGATTTAAACAAGGAGCTTGATAGCGCTAAACAATCTATGCAAAATTCGCAGGAGAATTTACAACAAAACAAAAACAAAAAAGCCGGCAAAAACCAGCAAAATGCCCAACAACAACTTCAAAAGATGTCCGAAAAGCTGGCGCAGATGCAAAGTTCGATGGGTATGATGTCCATGCAGGCAAATCTAGGCGACCTTCGTGAAATCCTCGAAAACCTCATTAAGATTTCATTTGAGCAGGAAAGCATCATGGATCAGTTTAGGACTGTTGACCAGACAGATCCAAAATTTATCGAACTTTCCCAAAAACAACTGAATATTAAAGATGATGCAAAAATCATTGAGGATAGCCTGATTTCACTGTCGGAACGCGTTTTTCAGATCCAATCTTTTGTCACCAGAGAAGTAGGGGATATGAACAAAAACATCGATGATGCAGTAGATGCAATCAAGGAAAGGAAAAAAGACATTGCGGTAGGTAAACAGCAGTACGCCATGACCTCCATGAACAATCTCGCACTCATGCTGGACGATGTCATGACGCAAATGCAGCAGGCAATGGCAGATATGATGGGAACATCGAAGAATAAAGAAAACATGCCAGGTCAAGCCCCGTCTATGTCAGAACTGCAGCAGCAATTGAACCAGCAGATACAACAACTACAGCAAAGCGGTAAACAGGGTCGGCAGTTGTCTGAGGAATTGGCCAGAATGGCAGCGGAACAGGAAAAAATACGCCAAATGCTTGAAAAAATGCAAAAGGAACTAGGAAATAATCCGTTGGAAAATGGCGAGCTACCAGGAAGCAATCTGAGTGATGTCTTAAAAAAGATGGAAGAAACCGAAATGGATTTAGTAAACAAAAAAATAACTGAACAAACCATCCTAAGACAGGAAGAAATCGTAACACGATTATTGGAGGCAGAGAAGTCAGAAAGGGAAAGAGAATTATCTGAAGAAAGGGAAGGGGAAAGGGCGAAAAATTATGAAAGAAAAGTACCTTTGGAGTTTGAAGAATATATCAAAATGAAGGAGCAGGAAGTAGAATTATTGAAAACTGTTCCACCGAAGCTAAATCCATATTACAAAGAAGAAGTAAATAAATATTTTAATAGATTAGGGGGTTTTTAGAACTTTAAGTATGAATACGATAAAAATCGAAATACCATCGATTGTGGAGAACATCAGGATAATTGAAAGTTTCATTGACAACGCCAAAGAAAAATTTAATTTGGACGATGATATTTATGGCAACATTATGATCGCCGTCACTGAATCAGTCAACAATGCTATTAAACATGGAAACAAAAACAACAAAACTAAAAACGTTTCTATCTCCCTTAGCTTAAACGAAAACATACTGAAATTTAGAGTACAAGACGAAGGCAGTGGATTTGATCACCATAACCTACCAGATCCTACTTCTCCTGAAAACATCAATAAACCCAGTGGTAGGGGAATCTTCCTGATGAAAAATCTTTCCGACGAGGTAGCTTTCCATGATGAGGGCAAAACAGTGGAATTGAGTTTCTATGTCAATTAGTAATGTCCCCGGTTCTTTTCCACATTGAAGATATACCATTCGAACTATCCCATCCCGAACAACTCGTCGTATGGATTACCTCTGTAATAAAGGAGTATGCATTTGAAGTAGGAGAGATCAACTACATTTTTTGCTCGGATGAATATCTACTAAACATCAATAAAGAATACCTCGATCACGATTACTACACTGACATCATAACCTTTGATCAGTCTGAAGACGATGGCCTAATTACAGGGGATATTTTCATAAGCATTGACAGAGTAAAAGAAAATGCTAATCAACTCCACATTTCATTTAATGATGAACTAAACAGAGTAATGATCCATGGGATTCTACATTTGGTGGGTATAAACGATAAAACACCCTCTGAGAAATCAGAAATGCGGAAATTAGAAGATCATTATTTAGCTTTGCGCGAATTTTAAACCATAAATGTTCCACGTGGAACTTTAGTTGTTAAGCAAGCAATAAGTTCCACGTGGAACGTTGTCTTAAAACAATGTTTCCAAAATACGACGTTATAGTAGTGGGTGCTGGGCACGCTGGATGTGAGGCTGCAAATGCAGCAGCAAAGATGGGTTCAAAGGTCCTCCTTGTTACCATGAATATGGGTGTAATCGCTCAAATGTCATGTAACCCTGCGATGGGTGGTGTCGCAAAGGGGCAAATCGTTAGGGAAATTGATGCCCTCGGAGGTATGTCGGGAATTATTTCAGACCTAAGCATGATCCAATTCCGAATGCTCAACAGGTCAAAAGGACCCGCAATGTGGAGCCCCAGAAGTCAAAATGATCGTAACATGTTCGCTGCAGAATGGCGAAAAGCATTAGAACTAAATCCAAATGTTGATTTTTGGCAAGAAATGGTTACTGAAATTATCGTTAAAGATGGTGTGGCATGCGGTGTTAAAACAGCCTTGGGAATTGAAATTTACTCCAATGCTGTGGTTCTTACCAATGGTACATTTCTAAATGGCGTTATTCATATTGGTGAAAAAAAATTTGGGGGTGGACGTACTGCAGAAAAAGCAGCAACTGGAATCACCGAGCAGCTGGTTACTTTAGGTTTTGAGTCAGGTAGAATGAAAACCGGCACACCGCCTAGGATAGATGCAAGAAGCCTCGATTACTCAAAAATGGAGGAACAAAAAGGAGATGACATACCATCTAAGTTTTCATATTCTAATAAAACTACACCTTTGTCTCGCCAATTAAGTTGTCATATTACCTATACAAACAATGAAGTTCATGACCTACTGAAAACAGGTTTTGATCGTTCACCTATGTTTAATGGACGTATTAAAGGTGTTGGACCCAGATATTGCCCATCCATTGAAGATAAAATCAATAGGTTCTCAGAAAGAAACAGACACCAAATATTTGTCGAACCGGAAGGATGGAATACAGTAGAAGTTTATGTTAATGGTTTTTCCACTTCACTTCCCGAGGATGTACAATACAAAGCGCTGACCAAAATACCTGGTTTTGAAAATGCAAAAATGTTCAGGCCAGGGTATGCGATCGAATATGACTACTTTCCACCAACACAGCTTAACCTTTCCCTGGAAACTAAATTAATCAAACACCTGTTTTTTGCAGGTCAAATAAATGGTACTACCGGATATGAAGAGGCAGCGGGTCAGGGACTCATGGCTGGAATAAATGCACACCTTTCTATTAATAACAAATCACCACTTGTCCTAAAACGCTCACAAGCTTATATCGGCGTATTAATAGATGATCTAATAACTAAAGGAACCCAGGAACCTTACAGAATGTTTACGTCCAGAGCAGAATATCGAATTCTCTTAAGACAGGATAATGCAGATCTAAGGTTGACACCTCTAGGTCATTCCATCGGTCTCGCCGACGAAGAAGCGCTTAACAATATGTTGGACAAGAAAAACGGAGTTGATAATATAATTTCGACCTTAAAAGATCATAAAATCCTTCCTGCAGAAATAAATACAGGTCTCGAGGAAATCAAAACTGCTCCGATCCATGAAAAAACATCGGTCTACCAATTGCTAAAAAGACCAGAAGTAAATATCAACAACCTACGACTACATCACTCAAACCTTGATAAAACCCTTTCTCACTTTTCCGACGATGTAATTGAACAAGCGGAAATACTGGCGATTTATGAAACCTACATTGAAAAAGAACAGAAACTTGTTGAAAAAATAGAACAACTTGAAAACCTGAAACTGAAAGAGGATTTTGACTATAAACAAATAATTTCCCTTTCAGCAGAAGCGATTGAAAAATTGAATAAAATCAAGCCTCAGACTATCGGACAGGCGTCCAGGATTAGTGGCGTCACCCCTTCAGACATTTCTATCATCTTAGTATATTTTGGAAAGTAACATGTTTGAAACAATCACCCAATGCCAAATATGTGAAAATAATTCATTCACACCTTTTTTCACTTGTACGGATCATTCCATCAGCAAAGAAACATTTGCTCTTGTAAAATGTACATCCTGCGGATTCCTAATAACAAATCCAAGACCTGACTTATCCTCAATTGGAAAATATTACCAATCTGAGGACTACATTTCTCACAAAGACAAGGGAAATTCCTTAATCAATCTCATATATAAAAAGGTCAGAAATTATACACTCAAAAAGAAAGTCAACATAATAAACCGTGTTGCAGATAAGGGTTTTGTACTAGACTATGGTTGTGGAACAGGTTACTTCTTAAAAGCTTGTCAGGAGCAAGGATGGCAGATTGAAGGAATAGAACCCGATGAAGGTGCAAAGCAACTTTCCCAGACGCTTTTAAATAAAAAAATCCATTCTAATATCCACACCTTAACAGGAGAATTCGATGTTATTACTTTATGGCATGTACTTGAACACATTCATAAGCTGAATGATACATTGAAATATTTATACTCTGCATTGACAGAAAATGGTAAACTGATCGTCGCTGTTCCTAATTATAAATCCTATGATGGTTTACTATACGGCGAATATTGGGCTGCCTTTGATGTACCCAGGCATCTTTACCATTTTGAACAAAAGACTCTGAAAAAATTAGCGGATAAACATAATTTTAAAGTGCAGGAAATAATACCGATGAAATTTGACTCTTTTTATGTAAGTATGTTAAGTGAAAAATATAAAGGAAATAGATTTAACCTATTTAAACCTTTCATTAATGGCTTTAAATCCAATATTTATGCCAATAAAACTTCTGAATATTCAAGCTTGATTTATATTTTATCTAAATGAGATCCACCCTTTATTACCAATACCTTTTCATTCTATTATTTTTTTCCCTGATATTTTTTACTAAATGTGCGAATAGAGTTCCTCCTACTGGAGGACCAAGAGATACCATTCCACCATCTCTTGTTTATTCAAACCCAAAACACCAGGCAATTAATACACACACCAGAGTTTTTGAATTCACTTTTGACGAAAGAATTCAAATCAAAAACCTCCAAAAACAATTGATCATAACTCCAAGAATTGACTTTGACTACGAGGTAAAACAAGGCAAAAAAGGTTTCTTTCTCATCTTCGAAAACGACTTCCAGGATAGTATCACTTACACCTTCAATTTTCGTGATGCAATCCAGGATCTTACTGAAGGAAATCCTACAAAAGACAATAAATTTACTTTCAGCACCGGTCCCACTATTGATAGCCTTTCCATCGAAGGCTATGCCATCGATCTACTAACCAAAGATTCCATAAAAGAGGCTACTATCGGATTATATGTCGTTGAGGATACCACAACTATTTACAATGGCTCACCTTACTATTTTGCAGAAACTGATGACAAAGGTCATTATAAACTCGACAATATTAAAAATGGTACCTATCGCCTTTACGGTTTTAAAGATGGTAACTCAAATCTTGAACTTGATGCTAAAAATGAATCATACGCATTTAAGATAGATACCATTGTTTTAACAAATCATCTTGAAAACGAAAACCTCTTTTTTACTAATCTCGACTACCGCGATCTCAAAAAACTTACAGCTCTTCCATCAGGAAAAAATTTTGATATCAATTACAACAAGACATTGATAGAATTCCAGGTAATCCCTCTTAACCGAAAAGTCAAATTATATTCACATCTCGTAAAGGAAAATAAGTCTATCAGAATTTATAATACATTTACAAATCAAGATAGTACTGCAATTCAAGTGACAGCTATTGATTCAATCAGAAATCAGAAGCTTGATACTGTATGGGTTAAGTTTAATGAATCACAAAGAAAACCAGAAGAATTCGCCCTTACACTTACACCATCAGACAAGTCATCAATCCAAAACGACTATGTAGCGGAAATTAAAATATCAAAACCACTCTTGAAATTGAATGCCGACAGTATCTATTTTAGATTTGATACTATTCCTATTTCCTACATTCAGCAAAAGGAGCAAGTCTTGACTAATAAACATAACACAGAATTCAAAATTCTCTTCTCGTTAAACAGGCCTGCTATCGATTCGATAAAACATATAAAAGATAGCATCAGGGCACTCGAACAACAAATTGTAATAGATTCACTTCAGGAGGTACAAAACAAAACCCCAGATAATAAGGAAGTCTTAATGGGTAACAAAAAGACCATTTCCCAAGAAGCAACACGTCAAAATCCAGGAAAAGGATTAAACCTCTATCTCGGTAAAGGAGCGTTCATCAGTGCAGAAAACGATACCACAACAACTACAACTTTTAGCTACCAATTTATAGACCCAATCGAATACGGTAACATAAAGGGAAAGGCGATAACCAATTCGAAACTATTCATTATCCAGTTACTGGATAACAGCAACACCATTGTGAAAGAAGTCTACACAAAAGACTTATTTGAATTTAAACATGTCAAACCTGGAGATTACAAATTGAGAATATTTATAGACGAAAATGACAATGGGAGATGGGATTATGGAAACATCCTTCGAAACATTCCACCGGAACCAGTCTTTTTTTACAAAACTCCAGAGGAAACCTTCACATTTACAGTCCGTGCAAATTGGTTAATGACAGATATTGTAATCCAACATTAATTGTGGACAAGTATTGTTAATAACTTTCCAAAAACTGTGAGTTATTCAAAAATGCCACAATCCCAACCCTATATTGTTGATTACCCAATACAAACTACATGTTATCACAATATTAATCCACGACACGCTACCAAAAAATTTCATAACACTTATCCACACCATGTTTTTACTAATCCACAATTTCATGTAAACAATTAATAATCAATTATTTATATACATTTTTTTGTTAATAAAAGTGTTTATTACTTTTATTAATAAACAAAAATAAAAACCAAGAACAATTTTTATAAGTTATTAACATATCCACAGGACTAATAATAAATAACATTTAAAATTTTTCTTTTCATCTAATTATTATTTATTCACACTATTGTGGAAAACTCATGAGTAAAGGGATATTTCTTTTCTTTTCAATAATAATAATATCGATTTCCGGCTGGGCGCAGACGACTTCCGATATTCAATTAGCGAATCAATATTATCAGGATGGCGAAATAGAAAAGGCGATTAGCCTATATAAGTCGCTGGCAGGAAACTACCGGAACATCCCACTTATCCACAATAATTATTTCCGCATTCTTTTAAATACAGGCAGATTTGACGATGGGGAAAAATACATTGACAAAGTTCTCGACAAATATCCTGGCAATCCATATTATCAGATTGACAAGGGACTCATATTTGTTCAGCAAAACCAAAAGGAAAAAGAGAAAGCGTACTTCAATCGTTTAATCGAAACTTTAACAGATGATGATTTTCAAATAAGGGTGGCCGCGCAGCATTTTGCCAGAAACCAATTGTATGAATATGCTCTTGAAACATACACATTAGCGAGAAAAAAACAACGGCAACCCTATGCCTACTCACTTCAGATGGCTAATCTCTACCGAATACTCAATCGCAACGATGCAATGATAGAGGAGTACATTAATTATACAAAAGAGCAGCCAAACCAAATCAACTCGGTTAAAAACATCCTTCAAAATGTATTGACGGAGGAGGAAGACCTGAATGCTTTTGAGACCATGATGATAGATTACGTTCAAAAATATCCTGACAATGATATTTACACGGAGTTGCTAATTTGGGTGAACCTCCAGCAAAAGGATTTTTATGCTGCTTTTATCCAGGCGCGCGCGGTGGATAAGAGATACAGGCTACAGGGAACCGGAATGCTTAACATTGGAAAAATAGCCCTTGACAATGGAGACTACAAAAATGCGATTAGAATCTTTGAATACATTGTTGGCAATTACCCGGAGACGCAAAATTATCAGTTGGCCAGGAGGTATGTGATAAAAGCAAGGGAAGAAAAAGTGAAAAACACTTATCCTGTAGATAAGGAAGAGATTAGGATCCTGATTTCGGATTACCATAATTTGGTCCAGGAAATTGGCCTCAATCAATTTACGGTGGAAGCATTGCGGAGCAAAGCACTGCTTCACGCATTTTATCTGGATGAGTATGAAGAGGCTATTCGGATATTGGAAGAAATTATCAATATTCCACGAATGAATAAGAGCATAGTCGACCAGTCAAAATTAGACCTTGGGGATATATACCTTTTAATAGATCAGCCTTGGGAGTCAACCTTGCTGTATTCGCAAGTGGAAAAATCAAGTAAGGAGACACCGATAGGCTATGAAGCAAAATTTAAAAATGCAAAGCTATCATATTTTACAGGCGATTTTGCATTGGCACAAGCCCACCTGGATATTCTGAAAAATGCTACTACCAGAGAAATAGCCAACGATGCGCTAAAATTGAGTTTGCTGATAAAAGACAATTCGGCTTTGGACACATCGGATCTAAACATGAGCCGATATGCGGCGGTTGATCTTCTGCTATTTCAAAATAAGAAAATAGAAGCACTTGATAGCATAAGGAAATTGGAGGTTGATTTGAGGCAACATAGTCTCTATGATGAGCTTTTGTTCCTGGAAGCAAATCTCAACCTGGAATTGGGAAACTTCGACAAAGCAATAGAAATACTTAATGAATTAGTCGATAACTATTCATATGATATTTTAGGTGATGATGCGCTGTACTTAAAAGGAAAAGTTTTACAGGAATACAAAAAGGACGAGCAGGCCGCCCAAAAAATATTCAGGGAATTTCTTACTAAATATCCTGGGAGCATTTATGTTGCTGATTCAAGGAGGAGGCTTCGAATACTACGGGGAGATTTTGTGAACTAGAAAAAATCTACTCCGAAAAACCTGTTTAAGACTGTCAACACGAATATTGATCCAAGAATCACGGGGCACACATAGCTTATCATTATGTCTATGAATTTTTCGATAAAAGATCCCTTGAAACCAGGATGCCCCATTTCAATTTCTTTATTTAGGTTTTGCTTTTTCCAGACGTAGGCCGCAAAAATTGTCATTAGAAATCCACCCAGTGGAAGCATAGTGTCACTTCCTATGTGCTGAACAAAATCAAGAAAACTGGTAGGTTTCTCAGCCCCAAGGTAAGTAATGAAATTGGTGAAGAAATTCGAGTCACCACTTGAAAGTAAGGAAGGAATGCCCATCATAAAAATAAACAACGCTATAAACCAAACTGCGTAACTTCGCTTTACTTTTAATTCGTCGACCGCATAAGTTACCGGTACCTCCAGCAATGAAATTGTCGACGTCAAAGCAGCAAAAGAAAGCAATAGGAAAAAGAGTGCTCCAATTACCCTTCCAATACCCACTCCCATTGATTCAAAAGCGCCGGGAAGCACCTGGAAAATGAAGCCTGGTCCGCCTTGCACTGTATCAACTGCACCCGAAGTGAGATAGGCAACAAAAGGAAAAATCATCAAGCCAGCCAGAAAAGCTATGCCCGCATCTGAAATTGTGATAAGTGCCGCCGATGAAATAATATTGTCTTTTTTAGAAACATAGCTTCCATAAGTGATCAGGGCACCCATCCCAAGTGAAAGGGAAAAGAAGGCCTGGCCCAACGCATTATAGATAACAGTAAAATTTATTTCTGAAAATTGCGGGATCAGGTAGTAGGCGATTCCCTCAAAAGCATGAGGCAAGGTCATCGCATAGATCGCCAGTATAACAATCATGACTACCAGGGAGGGCATGAGTATTTTTGAGGCTTTTTCTATTCCGCCCGAGATCCCCTTACTCACAACAAAGGCTGTGAAAAACATGAAAACAATTCCATACAGACCGACTCTGCCAATATTATTTATATAATCACTAAAATGATTTCCAATATCAAAATTGCCAATGGAAAGCTGAATGAAATATCCGAAAGCCCAACCTGCCACGACATTATAAAATGACAAAATCAGAACACCGGCCATAATTCCAAGCTTCCCTAAAAATTTCCATTTTGGAAAACCTAATGCCTGAAAAGCTCCCACCGGGTCTTTTTGTGTTTTTCTTCCGATGGCAATTTCAGTTACCATTACCGGGAAACACAAAACAAAACAAAAAATCAGGTACATGATGACAAACGCAGCACCCCCGCCATTGGCAACTTCAAATGGAAACTTCCAAATATTACCTAATCCAACAGCACTTCCCGCTGCAGCCGCTATAAAACCAAAACGATTAGAAAATTGACCCCTGGTTGCCATAGAAATTGTTATTTATTTGTTACAGGCTAAATAAAAGCACTGAAATAAATATATTTCGTCCGCATTACAAAAAAAAAGCCCCATTTAGGGGCTCTATATTGGAAAATATTTGATTTAGAACTTAATGTCACCCATACCCATGTTTTTTATATCCTGAAGGGAAAGCTCCTGGTATCCCTCGGGTTTTACAAAAATGGATGCATCGATCGACTTTTTATCAATCGATGTGGCGGTCATGATTATTTCAAGTGCTTCCTGTGAAGTGGTAATTTCCAATGGCATACCTTTCAGGCGCATAAATTGCCTGCTGGCTTTGTTGGGTAGTTTTTCGGTCACATAAAGGGTAGTGGTTACACCTTCCTGACTTAACACTGCTTTTTGGCACTTATATCCCAGTATGTCTTTGTATTCATCCAGGTATTCTACTTCCGCATTCTGATAAGATTCGGTAGAGGCTTTCATGTCCTCCTCGCTGATATTGATGATCATTTTCTGGCCCATCATGTGTGATGCGACAAAGCCACGTTGGTTTTCATCGTCAATTACTACAAATTGGCTGTTACCGCTCTCACCAAAAGACTGATCCATTCGCGTCTTGCCACCCTTGATGCTGTTCTTCAATTCTTTTGGAAGAAAATTTTCAATGCCCGGCTGATCAGGCAGTTGGCCGTACTCAATTTTATAAATTATTTCACCTTCAAAATCTTGTGCATTTACGAAAGCAAAAGAGCAGCAAAAAATGACTGCGGCAATAAATGTTGTTATGGTTTTTTTCATAGTATAAAAATTTTACAAAGCAATAATAGGCTAATTATCGCTTTTTTAATAGTGATATTTGACCCGCATGATAGATATCGTGTTGAATAACTCCGTGCAACATCGTATAGAAATCATAGGCTTTACCCTCGACAAGATCAGAGAGCTTTGAATCGTAGGTTTTTTCTAATACGGCCAACATTGCTTCTTGTGAAGCAAGTAACTTGTCTTTTATTTCCAGCCAATGGCTTTCATCTTTCCTGGTAAAACGCCGCCAATCATTCTCCTGGCTCACTTCAAATGATGTATTACCTTTCAGGCGCTCAATGGCAAAGATTCTCCAACTGGTCATGTGGTCCACCAGTTCGGCAATGCTGTGAATATTGTCGAATTCCATAAAAGCCAACCTGAAATCTATATCCTGGATTACCTTAAAAACCGCAGGACCGTGCCAGGCAGCGCCATCGAATGTGTTTTTTAATAATCGCTGAATATTTTGAATTTCGTCCCGCTTCATGATGCGTGTTTTTTTTGCTTTGTTGAAAGAGATTTGAATTTAAATATATATTCATGAAATTAGAACGCAACGACAGCTAAATAGTAGACATTTTCAGTACTAATTTGTGCTACAACGATTAACTACAGCAATGGAAAAAATTATTTTTGGCGTAGGCTTATTTTTTGTCTTTCTACAAGAAAGTGTAGCTGTCACTATTACAGAAGGAACTTACAATGGAATAGACCATTTCATCATCTATACCAAGAACGTTACCTACTACTACGACAAGGCTGGTGGGGCATTCTCCCGGATCGTGGACAAAAATGGAAACGACTGGGTCAATTTCAGTAAACAACCATGGCAAGAATTTCCGGGTTCGGCATCTTCCTCCTTTCGCGGTGTTCCTAACCTTGTGTGGTCTGAAAATGAGTATGCGGTTGTTGGCTATCCGGGTTATACCAATTGCATTTCGCAAAAAACAAACAAACGGGTAATACAAACCATCTCCAGGGATGGGAAATGGAGTTGGAAATGGACTTTCAGCAACAAGTATGCAGAATTGACCATTGAGAAGACAGATTCCGAACGGCTTTATAAATTTATGTACAATGGAGTAATCGGAGGAAGGTTTAATCCGGAAAATCAATACTACGGCTCTAATCTCGGCGGTCCATATTTTGAGATTTACGACTACAATAAAGGGGAAAAATTATATGGCAACTGGATTTGGATGTACCTGGGCGACAGGGATGTAAAAAGTGTCATTTTTATGGCGATGCAAAACCCCGACCATCAGTTAGATTCCTATTCTTTTATGGGGGACTCAGACATGGGAGCGACATCAAAAAATGGAATGGTTACCTTCGGCTTTGGTGTAAAAGATGAATTCATACCTTTGTTAAAGAACGGGAATAATCAATTTATCATTGGAATAATTGACAAAAGGGTCGAAAAACCGGTCGATCATTTAAAAATCAAACGCCTTGTTGAGGGTTTTCTTAAGTAAATTCAAAAGGTAAAGCAAACTTGTAAGATTATTTACTAAAAGAAACAATAACCGGAAATTTTTCATTGCAATATTTTAATACTTCTTTTGACTATTTGAATAATCAAAGCATACTTTTTATGAAAAATTTTCTTTTAAAAAGAGCTTATCGTTATTTATTTTTCAAAAAAAACACCCGCAAGTTTAATTTTTAACTATTTGAGAAATAAAACCAGACCACTGTTAATAATATTTTTATGTTTGATGATTTTTGAATTTCCTGATGGGACTGTTTCCTCATAAACAAAAAATTTAGGTAAGTTTTATGTAATATCCGTTAATAATATTTTAATGTAATTTTAAATTCATAACAATTTCTACCACCAAAGTATGCCTTTCATTGAAAACCATATATCAATAGTGCCCTCCTACCCAACAAATTTATATCTTTGAAGCCTAAAGTTTGAATTAATCTAAACCGCTTATTTGTCATGAAAAAGTTTTTTTATCTAACATTAGCATTGCTATTTGCTGGAGCTTTGACCTTCAGCGCTTGTTCTTCTAAGAAAGCAGAAGAAACTACAGAAGAAGCTACTGAAGTAGTAGAAGAAGCTGTAGAAGAAGCAGAAGAAATGGAAGAAATCGTTGAAGAAGTTGCTGATTCTGTAGAAGCAGTAGTTGATTCGACAGCTATGTAATAGCTAAGAAATTCTGAAAAAGAAGGTGTCCATTTGAGACACCTTTTTTTATGCATTAGATTTTATCCACGAATAGTTTTCTTACTTTTGCCGTGAATTTCAAGCTTTAATAAGTTGTCCATGATTCTGTTCTTTCACACTCCTTCCAAAAGTATTATTGCTGTACATTCATCTGCGTCGTTAGACAGGAGCTCGATCGAGAAACTTCGCTGGCTTTTTGGAGAAGCAAAACACCTTGAGTCCCCTTCTGTTGACGGTGTTTTTATCGGGCCAAGGAAGGAGATGATTACTCCATGGAGTACCAATGCGGTGGAGATAACCCAGAACATGGGCATCAGCGGTATCATACGAATTGAAGAGTTTTTTGAAAGCAATTCTGCAAGTCCGGAATTCGATCCGATGCTTCAGGCAAAGTATGAAAAATTAGATCAGCAGATTTTCGATATTCATAAGAAGCCGGAGCCAATACTTTTCATCGAGGATATAGCAGCCTACAATAAGCAGGAAGGACTGGCACTCAGTGATGAGGAAGTTGGCTATCTGGAAAGCCTGGGTAAAAGGCTCGGTAGAAAATTAACCGACAGTGAAATTTTCGGATTTTCCCAGGTAAACTCAGAACACTGTAGACATAAAATTTTTAATGGGATTTTTATAATCGATGGAGAAGAAAAGGAAAGCTCCCTTTTCCAGTTGATTAAAAAAACCACCAATACCAACCCAAACAGGGTGGTGTCTGCCTACAAAGATAATTGTGCTTTTTTCCAGGGACCGATAGTAGAACAATTTGCACCGAAAACGCAGGACAAACCGGACTTTTTTGAGGCAAAAGAATTTGAATCAGTGATCTCCCTTAAAGCCGAAACCCACAACTTTCCTACCACCGTAGAACCATTTAATGGGGCGGCTACGGGAAGTGGAGGTGAAATTAGGGATCGGATTGGCGGGGGAAAGGCAGCCCAGCCCCTGGCCGGTACAGCGGTTTATATGACTTCATACCCCCGGTTGGACGGAGAACGCAAATGGGAAAAAGCAACGCCCGCCAGGAATTGGCTTTACCAACGACCGGATGAAATACTCATCAAAGCATCCAACGGTGCCAGCGATTTTGGAAATAAATTTGGACAGCCACTCATTTGTGGAAGTGTCCTGACATTTGAACATTTCGAAAACCAAAAGAAATTCGGTTTTGATAAAGTAATCATGTTGGCAGGGGGGATTGGCTATGGAAGGAAAATAGATAGTCAAAAGGACCTTCCGAAGAAAGGAGATAAAGTGGTTTTACTTGGAGGAGACAATTATCGAATAGGAATGGGTGGTGGCGCTGTTTCTTCGGTTGCCACAGGGGAATTTGCCAATTCCATCGAACTCAATGCGGTGCAGCGTAGTAATCCCGAAATGCAAAAAAGAGTTTCCAATGCAATTCGTGCCATGTCAGAATCATCAAAAAACCCAATTATTTCCATTCATGACCATGGGGCAGGCGGACACTTAAACTGCCTCTCGGAATTAGTAGAAAGTACGGGTGGCAAAATAGATATTACCAAATTGCCCGTTGGAGACCCCACATTATCGGATAAAGAAATTGTGGGCAATGAATCGCAGGAAAGAATGGGCTTGGTGATCAAAGAAGAAGATGTGGACTTTCTTCAGCGAGTGGCCGATCGCGAGCGAGCTCCGATGTATGTCATCGGCGAAACCACCGGCGACCATCAATTCACTTTTGTGAATAACAACGGTGAAAAACCCATTGACCTGAAACTGGAAGACATGTTTGGTAATCCGCCTAAAACGATCATGGAGGATCAAACACTAAATGAAAACTTTAGTGAGATAGAGTATGATGGGTCAAAGTTGACAGAATATTTTACGCAGGTTCTTCAACTTGAATCGGTCGCGTGTAAAGACTGGTTGACGAATAAAGTTGACCGATGCGTGACAGGCAAAGTGGCCAAACAACAAACCGCCGGAAAGATCCAATTACCGCTAAATAATTTAGGGTGCTCTGCGCTGGATTTTCAGGGAGTGAAAGGTGTGGCGACCGCAATCGGCCATGCGCCGGTAAGCGCGATGGCCGATCCAAAAGCAGGATCGGTACTTTCAATCGCTGAATCATTGACGAACATCATCTGGGCGCCTATAGAAGGAGGCCTTCAGGGAATTTCATTGAGTGCCAACTGGATGTGGCCATGCAAAAATAAAGGAGAGGATGCCAGGTTGTACGAAGCAGTAAAAGCCGCCAGTGATTTTGCGTTGGCTTTGGGCATAAACATTCCTACTGGAAAAGATTCATTGTCCATGACCCAAAAATATAAAGACGGAGATGTGGTTTTCTCTCCGGGAACAGTGATCATTTCTGCTGGAGCCGAGGTCTCCAATATCCGGCAAATTGTAGAACCGGTATTAAAAAATACGCCGGAAAGTGAACTGCTTTACATTGACCTGTCAGGTGATGACCTAAGCCTCGACGGCAGTGCGTTTGCGCAGATTGTTAATAAAATCGGTCTGAACCCCCCGACGGTAAAAGATCCGACAAAATTTGTTCAGGCATTTGAATTAGTGCAAGAATTTATCAAGGAAGAAAAAATATTGGCAGGGCATGATATCTCGGCGGGAGGTTTATTAACTGCCGCAGCGGAGATGTGTTTTTCTGATCCCGATGTAGGGCTGGATATTAATCTTTCTGTTTTCAATGAAAGGGATACAATCAAAATTGGTTTTTCCGAGAACCCGGCTATTTTAATCCAAACCACCAGATCTAAAGAAATCAAAGAAGCTTTTTCTAATAAAGGTATCAAGATATTTACCCTTGGAAAGATAAATGGTAACTCTAGTCTCCATATTAAAAATGGGGAGGAAGCGTATACATTTGCTATTTCTGATCTAAGGAATACTTGGTACAAAACTTCATTTTTGCTCGATCAAAAGCAAACT
>JBNLGG010000008.1:0-108823 GCA_050305935.1 Cyclobacteriaceae bacterium
AGTCCGGCGGAAGCCGCTAAGCCATTGCAGATGCGCCTGATTTTTTCGATCGTGGCATTCCTGACTTCATCTTTGTAAGAGCGAATGGTCAATTCGAGCTTCACTTCATCGGGAATGACATTGCCTTTATTTCCTCCATGGATGGAGCCAACAGTCACCACGGCGGGATCAAGCGGGGAGATCTCACGGCTTACGATGGTCTGCAGGTCAAGAATGATCCGGGCGCTCAGCACCACCGGGTCAATGGTCGTCTGTGGATAAGCTCCATGCCCTCCTTCACCGAATACGGTAATATCGATCATGTCCACATTGGCCAGGGAATAGCCACTCGTCAGGGCTACCTTTCCAGCGGCAATGCTGGCGTTCACGTGGAGGGACAAACCATAATCCGGGACCGGGAATTTTTCATACAATCCGGCATTGAGCATTAATCGGGCACCGCTTGCCCGTTCTTCAGCAGGCTGGGCAATAAAAATCAAAGTGCCCTTCCATTGATCTTTCATTTGAGAAAGCATGTTAGCCGTACCAATCAATACCGACATGTGAATATCGTGACCGCAGGCATGCATTACTCCCACTTGGTTTCCATTCAATTCGGTCATTACCTTGCTGGCGAATGCAAATTCCGTTTCTTCCACCACGGGCAGGGCATCCATATCCGCACGAACCAGGACAGCAGGGCCTTCACCATTCTTTATTATGCTGACTACGCCGTATCCACCAAAATTTTCTGTGACTTCAAACCCTATTTTTCGAAGCTCATCAGCCAGGGTTTTGGAAGTATTTTTTTCCTCAAACGAAAGTTCCGGATTGGCGTGGAGGTGACGATATAATTGATCGATGGAAGAGTAGATTTGGTCGGTTTGTTCTTTTAGGGACTGTGAGAATATCGGACAATACACAAGCAAGAAAAGCAGTAGGAATGGGTAGCGCATGGAATAATTTTATCAAACAGAAGTAATTAGACTGCGACTAAGGTAACTATAATAATAGAAATTTGATTGGAAAGTCCGCCTAGGGATTTGCCCGATTCGGACTGGATCGAAAAACTTTGGATGGCAATTGATATATCCACCGAAACAATTTCCCGATAGCTAATACCAGTTTTTTTTCCTTGTTCCAGAAAAAACGGAATTGTCCGAGCAGAGTGCCGTATATGAGTATTAGTACCTGATATGCCAGAACGCCGATTAATATTTTGGCAAGGGCATTAGCATCTTCCAATCCGAAAAATGACATGAAGAATAGTTTTGTCAGGGCGATGGTTGTCCCGGTCAGACTGAAAACAATCAAGACAATGATTACTTGTGTGATGCTATTTAATTCCCACTTTTCCTGCAATCTCGTCAGCCAACTATTACTCACAATTTCAGATGGTTAGTAAAAAATTTTGTGCAAAGAAATTGAGTTAATTATTGAAATGCTAATAAATTGTGCAGCAATTCGACGAAGAAAAAAATTTGCTATCCATGGAGCCAATAAAAACCATACTGGTAGGACTTGATCTGACAGACATTGATGAAACACTGATCGACCATGTGATCACGATGAGTCAAAAGACAGAACTACAGAAGGTGTATTTCATTAATATTCAAAAGAGCCTGGACTTGCCGGAGGAGGTAAAGAAAAAGCATCCCGGGCTCCTGGCGCCAAAGGACGAGCAAATAAAAAAGATCATCACAGACAATATCAATTCTTCACCAGTGGGGAAGCTAGAAGCGGATTATGAGATAAAAATCATTGAAGGGCCAACCACCGAGGAACTGCTTAAATGGACAAACATTAAAGAAGTAGACCTGTTGGTATTGGGTAAAAAGCTTTCGTTCGAAAGTTCGGGCATCGCATCGGGTAAAATTGCCATGACGGTGCCTTGCTCCGTGTTTTTTATTCCTGAGGTGATGCCGGTTGACCCAAATATCTTTTTGGTCCCCGTTGATTTTTCCGAATCTTCAATGAATGCCCTGGAGCAAGCGATACGCGTGTCCCAGGTGTACGAAGGCTCAGAAATTAAATGCGTCCACTTTTACGAGGTACCCAGCGGATACCACACCTCCGGCAAGACCTTTGAAGAATTTGCGGAGATCATGAAAGCAAATGCGGCGAAGGAGTTTACTAAATTTATGGATTCCATGGACGAAAAAGCGCGAAATATCCATTGTGAATTCATCTTAAATAAAACAGAAAGTGTTGCCAGTCAAATTTTTAAATATGCTCTAAGGGAGGGTGTCTCAGGAATCATCATTGGCTCGAAGGGGCGTACAATGGCGGCCTCCTTGATTTTGGGCAGTGTGGCTGAAAAATTACAAGACATTAATACGCACCTGCCTCTTTTCATTGCGAAGGAAAAAAATAAAAACCTGGGTTTATTTGACGCACTGTTTAATACCTGATCTCAGCGCCTATCGTAAAATGAACAGTGTCCTTTGATTTAATTTTTTGCCAGCCATCCAAATAATAGTGGTCAGGCAGTGCATTTTTAGAGGATCCGGAGAAAGCGATCGATAATTCCTGTGAAGAGGCGCTGAAGAAATTTTCAGAATTAATATAAGCTTTTAAAAATCGTATTTCCTGATCGTTTTTCATTTCAATCACAAAACTATCGAGGTCTTCCTTTTCTAAATCTTTTGCTGTGTAGCGGTAAATCGTCGTCGAATCTGTTTTGATAATGGTTTCGTCAAACAGCGACAATAAATTGCCCGGACGAAGTTTAAGATCGGAAAAATTTTCAAACTCTTTTTTCCATTGGGCAGAATCCAAATGTAAGGCCACCGAATCCCGCTGCCCGTCCATGGAACCTACTTTAATTAAAAGGGGATTCGCTTTAAACACCGGTGTGTGTAGTGTATCCAGCAATCCCCTTAAATTGATTTTGTCAATCTCCTGCCTTTTTTCTTTCATCAGCGTTTTGTCACAACCTGACAATAGCATCATACTTAAAAGAAATAATACAAGAGGCCTTAATCGCATATTATTATTTAGACTTTCCCTGGTTGGCAACAGCTTCCATTTTTGCCGCCAGCGCATCCTGGTCACCCAGGTAATAACTTTTTATGGGCTTAAGGTCCGCATCCAGTTCGTACACCAAAGGAACGCCGGTAGGAATATTTAGTTTTAAAATCTCCTCATCGGAAATATTGTCCAGGTATTTCACCAATGCCCTTAGCGAATTGCCATGAGCGGCAATGACCAATTTGTTTCCAGCCTTGATATCGGGCGCGATTTTTTCATTCCAATAAGGCACCACTCTTTCCACAGTATCTTTAAGACACTCGGTTAAAGGTAGCTGGCTCTCAGAAAGACCATTATACCGGATGTCATTTCCTGGGTAGTACTCGCTACTTTTATCAAGCGCAGGTGGGGGTGTGTCATAGCTCCTTCGCCAGATCAATACCTGCTCTTCGCCGTACTGCTCTGCGGTTTCCGCTTTATTTAATCCGGTCAGGCCACCGTAGTGTCGTTCATTTAAAGTCCACGATCTTTTTACTGGAATCCAGAGCAGCTCCAGTTCATCCAGTGCAATCCAAAGGGTGCGGATCGCTCTTTTTAGTACGGAAGAATATGCCTTGTCAAAAGTAAATCCATTTTCCTTTAACAACTGACCAGCAGATTTTGCTTCGTTTTTACCTTTCTCAGTCAGATCTACATCCGCCCATCCGGTAAACCTGTTTTCCATATTCCATTGGCTTTCACCGTGACGTAGCAAAACAATTTTGTACATGTTCTTATTATTTTTAAGGTTTATAATTATTCGATTAAATTCGCCGCAAAACTATTGACCAGTGGTTTTTGAAAACATAACCAAAATCATGGAGTCGCAAAAATAAGTAAATGCTGGCATAGAATTAGCTATAATTTATTTATTTTGGTCGATAAGAATTAAAATGAATAGATATCTACATAAGGCATTTTTGCTTACCATTTTTGTGGGATTACTCTCTTTTTCTGCACATTCCCAGAGTAGTGTTATCAATAATGTAAGGGCGGCTTTAAAAACTGGCAGCTCGAAAGAACTTGTAAAGTCATTCAATATCTCTGTGGAATTGAATTTTGACGGTGAGAAATCGAATTACAGCCGTACCCAGGCGGAATTTGTGTTAAAAGATTTTTTTAAGAAATACCCACCGTCTGATTTTGAATACATCCATCAGGGCGCTTCGCAGCAGGGACTTACCTACGTGATAGGAAAATATTCCTTTGAAGGCGGCTCTTATCGTGTGTTAATCTACATCAAAAAAATCAATTCGGACTATCTCGTCGACTTGATCGATTTTAGCAGGGAGTGATTTGAATTACTTTATCAATTCCGAAGGCAGCACCTGATTACTCAATAGCCATGTAAATAGTTCCCATCGTTTGTCCGGATTATCCGGTTTTCCTCCGCTTTGTTCGATGAAGTTTCTTACCAGGTCTTTCCCATAATTGTAATTGATGATATACGAGCGGTAGGTATTGATAAAGCGCAGTGATTTTTCCGCCGATTCGCGGGTACGAAATTCATATTTCATCATCCAGTCAATCGCTTCTTCCTCATTTAAGTCACCATTCAGATATCCCCTTCCCACTTCATTGCCCGCATAGCTCAGATCAGATTTTAATTCCAATACGTTGAAATAATTGCTTATCCCGGTGGTGTCCATGCCTGCCAGCGGTAGCAATACTTCCTTACAGAAAATGGCCTTTTCTTCTCCTGGAAAGATCATTTCTATTCCAAAGTTGGCAGATCCCTCGGCAATTAGTGATTGAGGGCTGTACAGGGGGTACATGGATGTCTCAATCCACCCTTTTTCATTGAACAGGTTTTTCTCGAGCAACATATTGAAGACGTGGTGGCCGGGGTAACTTTCATGGCTTCCCACATCGATAGCCCTGCTAATGTAAATGGGCAGATCTGTATTGATTTGAATAAGACTGGCATAATTGCCCTGGTACCAATTATAGCCACCCCAGGGTTTGTCAGTTACCAGTTCCATTTTAAAATTTTCATTTTCAGGAAGGGCTATATGTTCCAGTGTTCTTTTTCTGCTCTCTGCTATGGCGACTTTCAATACGGTATCCACTTTTTCTGCGGGAATAATAAACCGATCAATGATGGCTTTGTAACGTTCATCAATGCTGCCCTCACCTGGTAGCGCCTGGTCCAATTTAGCAATCGCTGAATCGAAATGTTCGCTGGAATAAGTTGGAGCAGTTACACCGAAGAGCGCCTGGCTTTCTTCATCAAATGAAGGTGTCTCGCCAGAAAAAATACGGATCCTCATGTCATACGCAGTTAATTGTGCGAGAAGAAATTCTGCCCGGTCTTTGATGGTATCGTTTTCTATTTCGCCAAGAAGAGCCTGGACTTGACTACTTAAATCCTGTGTAGCTAAAAGAAAACTGTCTTTAGGAAATTCTGCCAATGGTTCCCCGGATGGTTTCAGGGAATCCGGCCCGTAATAGGCATCAATGAAGGGTGCGTCGTATTGGCCAATGGAAAGACCCAGTTTGACGTATTGGTAGGCCAGCCTGTCCAGTTTTTCCTCAGCAGGCGTTTCAGGGGATTTTTGACAGGCAAAGACGGTCGCCAGAATCAAAATAAGACCAAGGTTTCTCATTGCAATTCTTTTTATTGTTTCAGCCTAAAATTAGTAGCTTTCAACAAAGTGAAAAAACTAATCATTTAAAATTGGCAGAATTTATCGCCATTTATGCGGGGAGCACTTCAAGGTCAAAATAATCGAAAGGATGAGGTCTTTTACCAATCGGTTTTCTATTTTTGCGGCGTGAAAAGCAAGTACATCACAAAGGAGTATTTAGACCAGTTCATTGATCAGGCTTTCAGGGAGGACATCGGCGATGGTGATCACTCGACCCTTTCCACTATACAGGAAGACCAGCTTGGCTCCGCCCGGTTGATTTTTAAGGAATCGGGTGTCGCTGCCGGATTATTTTTGGCAGAGGAGGTCATGCATCGATTCGACCCTGATCTGAAGGTAGAATATATGGTCAATGATGGAGATTGGGTAGAAAAAGGAACAACCGGTTTAATTGTAAATGGAAAAATCAGGGCGATCCTATCCACAGAAAGAATTGTATTGAATTGCCTCCAGCGCCTTAGTGGAATTGCTACGAAAACCCACGAGTTGGTCAGGATGGTTGAGGGGACAGGAGTTCAATTATTGGATACCAGAAAAACCACTCCGGGATGGCGGGCATTGGAAAAATGGGCAGTTGAAATAGGAGGAGGAAAGAACCATCGTTTCGGACTGTTCGACATGATCATGCTAAAGGACAATCACATCGACTATGCAGGAGGAATCACCAAGGCAGTGGGTGATGTTCGAAATTACCTGGAAAAAAAGGGAAAAAAATTACGCATAGAAGTTGAGACACGAAATCTTGAGGAGGTCAAAGAAGCGTTAAAAAACGACGTTGACGTCATCATGCTGGATAATATGACCCCGAAGGAAATTAGAAGTGCTTTAAAAATAATTGATAAAAAAGCAGAAACGGAAGCGTCAGGCGGAATCACGGAATCGTCATTGAGGGAATATGCGGAAACCGGAGTGGATTATATTTCCATCGGTGCGTTGACACATTCTGTAAAAAGTCTGGATATAAGTTTGAAAGCTGTATTTTTGTGAAAATTTAAGTAAAACGGGAAATGGTAATAAAAACGAAAAAATTTCAACTCCCTACTGGTACCTACATTCGTGCGGGAATGAGTGGTGTTTTGAAACAACAATGGTGGGTATTGATCATCGTCGTAGCGATAATGAGTATGAATTTTGTCCTTCCTAATATTTGGTGGATCATCGGTACACTGATCGCTTATATACTTTATGTGCTCTTTTGGTTGATTCAGTTTGCCGGAGTGACGCAAATGGAGCAGGGGAAATTCCTTTTTGAAAAATTGTCCTATGAGATCAGTAGCCAGCAGATCTTATTAAAGATCAATACCAAACAAGGTATGCCGATCAAATGGAACCAGATCAAGCGGGCAAAGATTGGAAAGGATCACTTTATTTTATTCATGTCAAAAGTCCAGTTTTTTTACTGGCCCTATAAAATGTTCAATACCGAAAATGAGCGTAAATTTTTAAAGAGCATCCTGGAGCGAAAAGGACTGGTTCAAAATAAAAACAAATAGGTCGTTTTCATACGTCAAACAAATTTTCTCCAACACCTAATTCAGAATTATTTTTTTATGAATATTCTCTCGACCATTGCTTTGTTCCATGAGATAAACTCCGGAGCATGGTCGATGCAGATTTCTACCGTACTTAGGTTTTAGACCCGGAGAGCCTTTATGGTATTGCCTCTTAAATCCATTGTTTTAACGGACTTCATTTCGGGTAAACCGCTGATTGTAAATGTACCTCGGTTACAGGGAAATTAAATCACTTCCTTCTTTTAATGAAGTGACCGGTCCATCTATATGAGCAGTAAGAAGGTCATGCTCATTAACCGTGGTGATGGCGGGCTTATTGATGCCCCACATCACATCTGTAATGGTTGGTTCTGCATGGGATAAATTTGACCTCAACCTGTAGTGTACTACCATCAATGTAAATGTCGGCATTTCCTGGGGAGCTGGATGCCACAATGTTTGAACCTCCACGAAATTTCCATTTACACAAGCACGAAACCATTTAAGCACGATACTCGGTTACCCCATCTTCTTCGATGTAGGTCATCTGGCCTGTTTTACACACTTCCGGCCGGTGTCCCACAGGGTTTCGCCTTGTGCCTGCACATTTTCCCAAATAGCCGGGACAACCTTTATTTCACTACTTTCGTTCAATATGATATCATTTTAATATCAATTTAAATTCTAAGAAAATGAAGGAAAAAACCATTCAACCCATTTCAGGTTATATCATGCTGTTTGCAACCATTCTTTGGTTTGCCTTTTTGATTTTTGGGCTTGTGGCCATTCGCAATGGCTTATTTGCTGTTGGCTTTATATGGTCAATTTTGTTCCCTGGTTTCTTTTTTGTCTATCCAAACGGATCGAAAGTGTTGACCTTATTTGGGGAATATAAGGGAACTGTCAAGAAAAATGGCTTCTATTGGGTCAATCCATTCTATGTTAAAAAGAGTGTATCACTCAGGGCACGGAACTTTGACAGCGAACGTGTTAAGGTCAATGATAAATTAGGAAATCCAATACTGATCAGTGCGATCCTCGTGTGGAAAGTCACCGATACCTACAAGGCAGCCTTCGAAGTAGACAACTACGAGACCTTTGTGCGCATACAAAGTGATGCTGCGGTGCGCAAACTGGCAGGATCGTATGCCTATGACAATTTTGATGATGGAGAGGAGGAGATAACGCTTCGGTCTGGCCTGGATGAGATCAATGACAATCTGGAACATCAATTAAGTGAACGACTGGCTATTGCCGGTATTGAAGTTATTGAAGCAAGAATAGGCTACCTGGCCTATGCATCAGAAATAGCGGGCGCTATGCTTCGCAGGCAACAGGCCACGGCCATCGTCGCCGCCAGGCACCAGATAGTAAAAGGGGCAGTCAGTATGGTGGAAATGGCCCTGGAGGAATTGTCCAAACAGAAGATCGTCGATCTTGACGAGGAAAAAAAGGCCGCAATGGTAAGTAATTTAATGGTGGTGCTTTGCTCTGATAAAGATGCTTCTCCCGTTGTCAATACCGGAACCTTAAATCATTAATCATGAGAACTCATAAAATAGTTAAAAAAGGTGTTTTTGAAAACTACAGTAAATTTGAAAAGCGATTGGATTCATTGGCATTGGAGGGGTGGAGAGCCGTCAATATCTTTACTGATCATGCAGCGGTAATCGTGCTAATGGAAAAAGAAAGAGAAAATTAATATCTGAATTAGTATGAGTAAGAAAAAACCATTTGTGCTACGTGTAGATCCCGAAGTGTTAAAAGCTGTTGAAAAGTGGGCCGTGGATGAATTTCGCAGCACAAATGGCCAGGTGGAGTGGATCATCGCTGAGGCGCTTAAAAAAGCCGGGCGATGGAAGAAATAGCTTTTGGAGGCTTGGTCTAAAATTCCTTATTTTAAGCTGCATACTAAATTTTGATCCTTATGAGAGCAGCCCTCCTTCTTATTACCATCACATTTTCGTTCTATTGTTGCACCAAAAAAACAGAGGACACTACTGTTGATTCTTCGGGATTCCACGAGCTTCTGTCGCAATATTATCAGGACAAGCTGAGGCTTTTCCCGCTAGATGCGACCTCAAGCGGCATTCCCGGTTACAACGATTACCTCCCCAATTTTATCTCGGAAAGTTTCAGAGACAGCCTGCGCCACACTTATAGCCGTTATTTAAGCGAATTGGAAAAGATTGATCCTAAAACTTTAACAGATGTGGACAAAGTAAGCTTTGAAGTCCTCAGTTGGGAGTGTACAATTAACATCGACGAATTGAATTATCCTACCCACCTTACACCTTTTGATCAGTTTTATTGTCTTCCAAATACCATCGGTCAATATGCATCCGGCAGCAGCGCTCAGCCATTTAATACAGTCAAGGATTACCACGATTGGCTAAAAAGGCTGGACGACTACATGGTCTGGTGTGATACAGCAATGGCAAATATGAGAAAAGGGATGGAGCAAGGCTATGTGCTGCCAAAAGCACTCACGTTGAAAGTTATCCCACAGGTAGAAATACACGCCACCGGGCCGGTAGAAGGTCATCTTTTCTTCAGCCCTGCGAAAAATTTTCCCGATGATTTTACAGAGGAGGAGAAACGCGATCTCAAAGCTTTATACCACGATGCTGTAGCCAATAAGGTAATGCCTAAATACGCAGAACTTACTGCTTTTTTCAAGGATGAATATTTGCAGACAAGCCGGGAGTCAAGTGGTATCTCGGCCGTTGATGGAGGCAGGGAATATTACGATCATCAAATTAAAACCTATACTACGCTGCCATTATCTGCCGATGAGATTTTTGAGATAGGAATGAGTGAAGTGGAAAGAATCCAGCAGGAAATGGAAAAAGTAAAAGAACAGGTAGGATTTGAAGGCGATATCAGAGCGTTTGTCGAGCATGTGAGGACCAACAAAGACCTAATGCCCTACACCGATCCGAAGGATGTAATTGAACATTTCAATGAAATCCACGAAAAAATGAAACCAAACCTGGAAAAGCTTTTTGAAACAACGCCGAAGGCTGGGTTTGAAGTCAGAAGGACGGAAGCCTTCCGGGAAAAATCTGCCAGCGCGGAATACAATGAACCATCGCTTGACGGTAGCAGGCCCGGGATTTTTTATGTTCCCATTCCGGAGGTAAAAGAGTATAATATTTATAGTGACGAAAGCCTTTTTCTCCACGAAGCCATTCCCGGACATCACTATCAAATAGCTTTGCAGCAGGAAAACACCTCACTTCCGGATTTCAGGAAATCTTTGTTTTACAGTGCCTACGGTGAAGGTTGGGCACTTTACTGCGAATCACTGGGCAAGGAGCTTGGATTGTATGACGATCCATATCAGTATTTTGGGATGCTGGGGGCAGAGATGCACCGGGCTATCCGGTTGGTGGTAGATGCTGGAATGCACACTAAGGGGTGGACTCGCGAACAAGCCATTCAATTTTCATTGGAACATGAGGCAGAGTCAGAAGACAATATCATTCGTGAAATAGAGAGGTACATGTCATGGCCGGGCCAGGCGCTTTCGTATAAAATCGGCCAGTTAAAGATCCGTGAGCTGAGAACAAAAGCCGAAACTGAGCTCGGAGAAAATTTTGATATCCGCGAGTTTCACAATACAGTGCTGGAAACGGGTTGCATTCCACTGGCAATATTAGAAGGTAGGATCAATAACTGGATTGAGACTAAGAAAATGTAATCCCTCAGCTTTCCGAAAGTTTTGAACTTTCGGAAAGCTAAACAACCTACAAATCCGAATAGTTGACCAATTGAACTTTACCTTTTTTAATCAACTGCTGGAATTCCCCGGATAGCAGGGTCTTCAATTCTGCTTCCCGATGATTAGCCACAAGCGGAATTTCTTCATTGTGTTGACCTGCATTATTCATTTCTATCAACGCCTTCATTTCAGAATTTGCGACAGCCACATGATTAATTACCAGGGGCACTTTATCAGGATCCAAGCCGCTCCTTAAAACCATGGGCAGGGCGCAACGGGAACTGAAAATCAGATCCCTGTCGCAGCCAACTCTTTTAGTGCTAAATTGGTGAATCGTTCGTCCCGATATCATCCACTCGCACGAGAAGCTTTGGCGCAGTTTCTTGCGCATAAAGTGGATTTATTATTGACATTGATATAAAGCAAAAAAGAAATGTTCTTGAAAATTTTAGTCATACATTGTTCATTATAGGGAGATAATACCGCTCGCAGATCCAAGTTGCGAGCTTGAAATGCTTTTGCTATTTGTACAGCTTTAAAAGCTGTGCAAACCTTTTATATCATTAAAACAATTCATTGCAATAAACAGCTTGTTATTTGAATTGGTCTGTAATAAGTTTTGAATTGAAACTTAGCCACAAATCAGGAACATGGAATTAATACCACTTGGAAATTCTGAAATTAAAGTAAGCCCAATCGCCTTTGGCGCCTGGGCTATTGGCGGATGGATGTGGGGTGGAGCCGATCAAAAAGAGGGAATGGATGCCGTCAAAACCTCATTGGAAATGGGCATGACGACCATTGATACAGCGCCAGTCTATGGATTTGGTCGCAGCGAAGAATTAATTGGCAAAGCGTTAAAAGGAGTTCCACGCGAAAACTATCAGATACTCACAAAATATGGCTTGAATTGGGAAACACATGAGGGGCAGTTTCATTTTGATACAAAAGATTTTGAAGGAAATCCTATCAGAATCTATAGATGGTCAGCCAAACATCGCATTAAAAAAGAATGCGAAGACAGCCTACGTAGGTTAAACACAGATTACATTGATCTTTACCAGATCCATTGGTATGATCCTACCACGCCAATTTCCGAGACCATGGAAGCTGTGCTGGAATTAATCGATGAGGGAAAGGTCAGGGCAGCGGGGGTTTGCAATTATAATGTATCCCAGGTAGAGGAGGCTCAGAATGTGTTATTTCTTGTTTCCAATCAGGTACCATATAGCCTTGTTCATCGTAACATCGAAAAAGATGTAATTCCGCAGGCACTGAAAAATGGAATGAGCATTCTTCCCTACAGCCCGCTGCAAAGAGGGTTGCTGACTGGAAAAATGAAGCCGGACCAGAAGTTCAACGAGGGAGATTCGCGCAAGGGGCTACGACATTTTATGCCTGAGAATGTCAGGCGCATCAACGCGATGCTCGAAAAAATCAAACCCATAGCAGATGAACATCAGGCCACCCTGGCACAGGTAGTGCTCCACTGGACGATGAAACAACCAGCGATGGGCTGCGTATTGGCCGGAGCGAGAAACCCACAACAGGTGAAAGACAACGCCGGGGCGATGCGACTAAACCTATCGACTAATGAATTGTCAACCATCACTGATTTATCCAACGAATTGGAGTTTGTTGAAAAGCATTAGGCACAGCTTAAGTGAGCCATCATTCACTAACTTCGCCAGCTTTATAAAATTTGTTTTCGATAAAGGGAGCATTTAGGGTATGGCATTCCTAATTAGTCACTCCTTAAAAATACAGACAGTTTGACTTTTAAGGACCGACTCTCTTTCAACAGGGAGTGCTGGAGCGGACTTCACCAGGTTCGCCGTAAAATCGACCATCGACACATCCGGTGACGGAATCCTGAAAGCCGTTCCTGTTACCTTTCCCTGAAGCGACGGTATGACTTTCTTGGTTTACACCTATCACAATCATGGGCGTATCATCCTTCGGAGGACCGGTCATGAATACCTTTTTTGCTCAAGAGCTTAGGTGGGCCTTTGCTTTTTTCTTTCGGTAAGAAGATGCCGGTAGCTTCCCAAACGTAGTCTGCTTCCACTTCTGTCCAGTTTAAATTAGTAGTCTGAATAATCTGTCGGATACAGCAGGTTGATATCAATGTGGGAGACGTTGGGTGTCTGGTATTCCACTTTGGCTTTCATGGCTATCCAAACGGGCGACTCCACAAATTCCTTCCAATGCGTTTCACGGCTTGCCATATTTTCAAAAGAAGTCATATACATAAGATTGGGCATTTTAGAACCACTTATCACCGAACCTTAAAAAACGGCGTTAAATTCTAACTCGTTGAAAAGCTTCACTTCGCCTCCTTCATTGAACATGTGGACTTTGTTCTCATGTAGTTTTTCCGTGGCCGATTCGTAACTTCTCAATTCGTACACCCGCTCTTTTTTTTTTTCGCAGTGGAAAAATCAGGGGTTTTATGAATGGGCATGTCTTTAAAGGCCTTTAGCAAAATGGATTCGATACGAATATAGGGTGGGTTATCCGGCAAGGCATTGAGATATTCGAAACCTGCTTGTTGGTTTTTTTCATCGGCTGCTAGTTTTTGAATTAATTCAAAATACTGATCGAGTGATTTGAAGGGAATCAGGGCATATATAAATGTGCTTGAATCATTTGGTGTTTCTATCGGTTTGAAAACCCCGATATCTTTAATGCCAAGCTTGTGCAACGACGGAAGGAATGATTTCTCCAGATATTTGTCGACCACTTCTTCTTGGTGGCCTTGCATAACCTCATACACTTTTATCTGATAATATTCAGTTTGAGCCAAAGCGGAAGCTACAGCTAACTTTAATCCAATTATTAAAGTAAGTGCATTTTTCATTCGTACTCAATTTATGTTTGACTATCGCTTCTAAATTCGTCCTTCTTTGTCAAATGTTAGTAAATTATTTTGTTTTGTCTTTAACTATTACACATTCGGTAAATCAACCGACATCAATTGATTTAAATGAAGAAACCCTCTCAAAGCCAGGCTAAAAGAGGGTCTTTATTTGGTTTTTTCCCTTAAATCTATTTTGAAGAATTTGTGTCGGTCATTATGGTAAATTTGATGTCCACTTTGTTCTCTTCCAAATTAGGCATCGGTTGAACAGCAATTTCTTTATTAACACTTTTTGACAATTTTTCTTGGGATTTGATAAGCAATAGGCGATTGAATATTTCTCCAGATTTAATAGGAATTATCTTCGAATAGTCCGTTTCTTTAGGAAAGCCTTCAAAACTCATTTCATCGATCTTAAACACCTCACCTTCATTTATATCAAAAGTTAAGTTAACCTGGTTTTCGCCAACGTGTTCCACGGCATAGTCGATAAGGAAGAATAAATAACCTTTATCCATGTAAAGCGATCCGATATCCGATCCATCCGGACTATAGTTGATTAATTCATTGACTTTAGATTCATCATACGGACTTCCTTTTTTGATTTTCATGAATCCAGTCAAATAGTCATCGGAATAGAGCGTATTTCCATTCCAAACCACGTTTCCTATGGTCCATCCTTCTGATTCTGAATTGCTTTTTGAAGCAATAGCATGGTCAACATTTTTCTCTGTAAAAGAAAATAGCGACACCAATATTCCCACTACGGGAATGGTCAATAAGTAGAATAATTTTTTCATCGTGTTTGTATTTGATTGATAAATATGATTAACTCTTTTTTTCATGTCTTTCATAGAAAATTGGCTTGTCATAGGAATTGCATCTTTTTTTAAAGAAAGCTTTAAAATCAAGTTTGAGTACATGTCTTTACCCATGTCATTCATTAAACTGTCTACTTCATATTCATGATTTTCTATGGCGGTTCTTTTTATCCAATGCATCACGGGATTAAACCAGCAAACCATCCTGGCAAATTCTAAAAGCAATAGATCATATGTATGTCCTAGCCTAATGTGAAATTCCTCATGTTTTAAGGCCAAATCGATTTCTGGGGGTGAAAGTTGGCGGGATTTTATATTGATAAATATATAATCTAAAAATGAATAAAAAGGAGGCCCAATATGTGTCTCAATTACTTTATTGCCATTCCTGATAATGACAGTATTTTCCCTAATGTTTCGACTTAAACTTAATATTCCTCGAACAAACCCAAACAAAAGATATAATAATCCAATACCATAGACGGCAAATAGGGCAGAAAAGCTAAGTGCTTCCCAATTAATTGCCTGATTTGATTGATTCAGCTCGGTTGTAGATTCAACCGTTTTATTGTATTCACTAATCTGACTAATAAGGGAAATTGGATTGAACGACGACATCTGTGGTTCATAAACTTCAACATGTAACGCCGGAATTATAAAACTCAAAACTACGGCTGCCGATAAATAAAACCGGTTCAGGCGGAAGAAGGTGAACCTCAAAAAAAGTGATCGGTAAAGCATATAGAGGATCGACTGACAAACAGAAACCTCAATAAGATATATTAAGATCAATTTCATTTTCTTTTATCAATTTCATTGAGTATTTCATTCACTTCGTCTTTAGAAAGGTCATTTTCTTTGACCATAAAGGACACTACATTTTCAAATGAGTTATCAAAATATTTTGAGACTAGGTTCTTCAAAAGGAACTTTTGGTAAGCAATTTTGCTAACCGAGGGAGTATATTCATGAATCGTCCCATACGGTTTATTCTTCACATATCCTTTTTTAACCAGTATTCGGATGATTGATGAAATAGTGGTGTATGGAGGTTCGGGTCCATCCATTTCTGCGATGACATCCTTTACAAACCCTTTTTTGATTTTCCACAGGATTCGCATGACCTCCTCTTCTTTTTTTGTTAGTTCTTCCATACTCAAGTTTACTACTTATTTTTCAGTTAAACAACTAAAATAATAGTTTTATCACTGTCAATTAAGTTGATGAACGTAAATTGCCGTAGGTTATGATTTTGGATTCATTAAACAATAACACTTAAAACCAGAATCAATTGCAGCTTTAAAAGAGTAGGAGATTTGCTTAAGGCAGCCGTTTGACCTTTCTGTCATTGTGCGACAAAATTCGAATTTCCCTGTTGAGATGAAGGAAGTAATTTGTTTAAATTAGCCTACGATGGCTTCAAGATATAGTTTTTCAATCAGGTTCACTTTACTTTTCATTTCGCCATTTATCTGCTGTCCTCAATCAAACCCATCGCGAATTATAGCTGGCCAGGTAATCGACACCCTGGTATGCGAAAAGGAACCGACTGAAAAGTATTGGAATTATTGCACCTATGGTAGCCAACCACATTCAGGACATTTCATTTATCCTTTCAATGGCCGGTACCACCATTCCGGAGTTAGAAGTAATGATCAGGCAGGCCATCGATACGAGGTCCTTACCAGTTCCTAATGAAAAAGTTTATGAAGAAAATATTCGCGGAGCCATCCGAATAGCTGCTTCTGACGAGGAATTGTCTATCATTAAATCAAAATTGAAAGCCCATTATGAAACCCATTTTGCTTCTATTCTTTTGCCCATGACAGGATCAGTTGAAAGAATGAATGAAGTAATTACCAATAGTATTGAAGCACGCACCACTCCCTGGATGCGTTATTTTTACTTTTTCAATGCTGCAGATGAATACTTAAAGGTGAAATGTCCTGTCCTTCATCTCAATGGCAGTAAGGATGTCCAGGTGAACGCCTCAACCAATCAGAAAGCCCTCAAAGAAGCATTAACAAAAAGTGGAAATGATGACTTTGAAATTATCGAATTTGAAGGGCTAAATCACCTTTTTCAAAATTGTGAAACTGGGTCAATGGAGGTATACAGTCAAATAGAACAAACGATTTCCCCCGTAGTCTTGAAAAAAAATCGGAGAATGGATACTTCTGTATTCCAACGTAAACAATTAATGCCCAATCATTAAATCACCTTCTTTAGATTTATAGCACATTTTTCATCCGGATGGATTTTTCAACTTCCGGATGAATTCTCCCTACTGGAAGACTATTATTTGTCCATTTTCTTCAGCGATTTTTTTATCTTCATTGAATTAATAAAATTCAAACAATGGCAAAAAGCAGGGTATCGCCAGTAGAAATGACTGCCGAAGAATTCAGGGAGTCTGGTCATCAACTTATTGATTTAATAGGAGAATTTTTACAATCCATAAAACACCGACCGGTAACAACGAGTAAATCTCCTTCGCAAATCAAAAAGCTTCTGGATCATAATCACCTACCTGCAAAAGGAACCAAAGCGCATGATCTTTTGATCAAAACATCTGAACTTCTTTTTGAGCATTCCTTATTGAATGGCCACCCAAAATTTCTTGGATACATTACTTCGTCTGCAGCGCCCATTGGAGCATTGGGAGAACTTTTAGCTGCTTCTGTAAATCCAAACGTTGGTGCCAATTTACTTAGCCCTGTGGCTACAGAAATCGAAAAGCAAACAATACAATGGTTGGCTGAATTTATTGGGCTTCCTTCGGACTATGGAGGAATATTAGTCAGCGGCGGAAATATGGCCAATTTTACTGGGTTTTTGGCGGGAAGAAATGAAAAATCAAATGGAAATTTTAAAGAAGAGGGAATATCAAACAATTCACAACGTCAAATAATATATTGCTCCAAAACTACCCACACCTGGATTGAAAAAGCCGCAATTCTATTTGGGCATGGTTCTAATTCAATACGTTGGATAAGAACCGATGAAAGGAATAAAATGGATCTGTCCATTCTGGATGAAACCATTCAAAAGGATCTTTCAGACGGCTATCAGCCTATCATGGTCGTAGGAACAGCAGGAGATGTCAGCACTGGCGTAGTGGATAATTTGAGTGGGATTGCAATTATTTGCAAAAAATACGATTTATGGTTTCACATTGATGGGGCTTACGGAGCACCCGCAGCAGGTTTATCGGAGCTAAAATCAACTTTTGCTGGAATAGCGGACGCGGATTCCATTGCATTGGATCCTCACAAATGGTTTTATAGCCCCCTTGAGGCAGGATGTACATTGGTTAAAAATCCAAGACATTTGATTAATGCCTTTAGCTCGCATCCGGATTATTACAATTTTGATGGTGATGGTGAAGAGCCAATGGTGAATTTTTATGAATACGGACTTCAAAATTCAAGGGGATTTAAAGCTCTTAAAGTATGGCTGGCTTTACAGCAGGTAGGGTCAGAAGGTTACCAGCACTCCATACGAGAAGATATCGAAATAGCCAGATATTTCTTCGAGCTATCTAAAAGTACTGAAGAATTGGAAGCAGTGTCACATAACCTGAGCATTACCACGTTGCGATACTCCCCAAGGGGTTTTGAAGATCAGCAAGAATACTTAAATACCCTGAATGAAAACCTTCTAAATACACTGCAAAAGTCAGGAGAAATGTTCTTATCAAATGCTATCATTAATGATAATTACTGCCTGCGGGGTTGCATTGTGAATTTCAGAACTTCTAAAAAAGATGTTGATGAAATGGTAAACATCATTTTGAGGGAAGGAAGAAGGTTACATCTAAGTCAAATGGGAGAGCATTAACTCTGATATATTTATTCAATGGAGACCAAACAATTATAAAAAATGAATTTCAATATATCCGGTAAAATTCTGTTTGGAATATTTTGTTTCTCATTTTTTCATCCATGTTTCTTATACTCGCAATCCTTTGAAAAATCCCTGGTTTATGGCCAGGTAATTGATACTATCCGTTGCGATCTAAACCCTGAACAAACCTATGCATGTTATTTACCCACTACGTATGAAGAAACAATAGGATTGCCCATCATATTCATCTTTGAACCGGCAGCAAGAGGTGTATTGCCCGCCAATCTTTATCACCGAGTCGCCGAAAAGTATGGCTATATTTTAGTTTGTTCAAACAACTCAAAAAATGGGCCTATCAGAGATAATTATATTGCGTTTGAAGCGGTGTATGCAGATGCTGAAAAGAAAATAAAATTTGATCCTTCAAGAATATACACCTCTGGTTTTTCTGGAGGTGGGCGATTCGCTCAAAATGTTGCCTTCACAATCAATGGATTCGCAGGAGTAATTTCTGTAGCCGGACCTGTGGCAACTGGTTCTGAAAATCCAGTTGATAGTAAGAATATAGCATATGTGGGGTTGGTGGGAACAAAGGATATGAATTATGCGGAACACATCAATTACAAAAAGCATCTGGACAAAATAGGTGTTTCGAATACTCTAATCATTTCAAATGCAGTGCATCAATGGGCTTCAACAGAAGATTTTGAAAGGGCCTTATTATGGTTGAATATGATTTTCACCTACAAACATGAGGAGTCAAAAGAGCCTGTTAGGGAATATATAATTAGCGAAACAGAACGTGCTAAGAAAATTGAAGAATTAAATCCATTAAACTCCTTAAATATTTACAAATCTTTAAAATTCAATTTTCCTTCATTTTATAAGGAATTTAATTTGGAATCGAGGATTTCTACATTGGAAAAATATCTTAAAAAGGAGTTAAAGGAACAGGAAAAAGTGCTTCAAAAAGAAATGGAAGTCCAAAATGAATTCGCGATTAGACTTAATGAACTAAAGGTGTCGATGTTAAACCCTTCCCTGAATGACTCGACAAAAAGTAATCTGGCATATTGGCGAAACTCAATAAACCATCTTCATTCAAGACAAGAAAAAGACAGCAGCGATCACTTCCCTGATCGCCAATTGAGTTTTATAACCGGACAATTAGCCATATATAAAAACCAACTTGCGACCGATAAGTACCCGGATTATGAACTGGCTTTAAATACGATTAGTTTAATAATGTATCCGGAAAGCATTTGGTTTAACTGGAATCAGATCCTCATCCTATACAGGTTAGGTCAACCAAAAAAAGCCGTCCAGTATTTGGAAAAACTTGAAACACTTGATGAGGAAAAGGTGATGTATGTAAAAAATATGTCACAGTTTCAAAAATATCGGATACAGTTTCCTCAATTGTTTGAATAGATAGACGAGGTTATTATTATTGCTTCAAATAGAGACCAAAACACTAGTTCATACGATTCAAAGTTTTAAAAAAACAAAGTTTTTGGCTAATAAAAATAATTAGTAGGTATGGGTTTTAAGCAAATTGTAAAAATCTTTAACATCCTTTTTTTGGTGTGTGCAAGCACCGCCTATTCCCAAAGCATAAAATTCACAGGTGATGGTATCGCTTGCAATGACATTTTTTTATCTGACGGCAATAAAAAAATTGATCATACCAGCTTTGTTTACGGGTCTAAATTCTACGTCAACTTTGAAAATATGGAAGGTTTTCAATCAGTCGACAAGAAATATTATCCCGGCATGGGCCTCGCTGTCATAGATGGAAAAGGGGATACGGTGTTGTCTAAAGACGATATGTACGAAAGCCTGACCGAGGGCACCGAGATTGACCCTCTCACTTTAAACTGCAATGTGACCGTAGCAGCGCCCATCCGTTCCAATGAAAAATATACGGTATACGTTCATATCTTTGACAAAAAGGGGAAGGGTTCTTTTGACGCTTCGCTGGATTTCAACGTCGTTCCTAACGAACTCATCCATGTGGATTCATATAAAATGGACTATCAGCAGATTTATTTGTTTTCTCAGGAAAGAGGAACGGTCATCACAGGAAACCAGGGGGGATTTAATGAGCATATTTATCTGCTTTTTGAAGGCTTGGAGGGTGTCAAAGAAAAAGACGGAAAGGGCGAAATAGGGCTTAGCATCAAAGCTGTGGATGCTGAAGGAAATGTGATTGCAAACGAGCCTGACCTTTTTGAAGGCCAGGCTTTTAGCATGGTAGATATAAAAAAACAAATTGCCCCAAGCCTGTTCATAAATAAAGGCTTATTGGTCAATCCGGTTTATTACGAAGTAATCATCTGGGATAAGAACAGCAAGGCAAGAATTACTGCATGGGTAGAACTGGAGATTTTATAGGAAATGAATCCGCCGCAAGAATACTTTGAAAGTCAGGAATTTGAGTCAAAAGATTATTCCACCACACCGCTTGAAAAAGGCGAGTATGAAGCATGCACATTCTGCGATTGTAACCTAGCACAATCTGATCTTTCCTTCATCCATTTTGTGGAATGCACATTTGAAAATTGTGACCTGAGCCACAGCAATATTTCGCAAACAGCATTTCGCGATGTAAAATTTATCAATTGCAAAATGACCGGATTGGATTTTTCCTCCAGCAATGCCATGCTTTTTGAGACCCACCCGGAAAACTGCCAACTGGATGAATCCTCTTTTTTCCAGTGTGTGTTGAAAAAAACGATCTTTCAAAACTGCTCGGTGAAGAGTGTGGATTTTGGAGAAGCCGATCTTTCGGAGGTGTCGTTTGAAAACTGCGATTTATCCAGGGCAATATTTGAAAAAACAAACCTCCAAAAATGCGACTTTCGAACCGCTTTTAATTATTCCATCAATCCAGATCTGAATAATATAAAAAAGGCCAAATTCTCCCGAAACGGGCTTGCGGGTCTTCTGGAGAAATGGGATATTGAAATAGAATAGGTTCATTCTATGAGGAAAGTAGACGCATCCATGCTGATCAGTCTTCCACCTGAAAAGGTGATGGCCGCCTTTTACCAACCCGATTTGCTGAAAGGCTGGTGGGGAGTTGAGCGTTCGCTGATCGAATTACGGCCGGGGGGGTTATATACGCTTATCTGGGAAGTTAGCAAGAATGGAATTGGATACGTTTCAACGGGAATCATAAAAGAGTATGAGTTGAATGAATTACTTGTCATCGAAGACTTAGTTTATCTCAACCCCGAAAAGGCCCCGCTTGGTCCTATGAAGCTATCCATCGAAACAGTGCCCCGGGGCAGCGGAACATTTTTGACAGTACATCAAACCGGCTATCAACAAGGTGGAGATTGGGACTGGTACTACGATGCCGTTAAAGACGCCTGGCCCGTGGCGTTGACGGGATTGAAGAAATATTTGGAAAATAATTAGCTCGATTCGCCGTGTATTTGAATTAGCTTTTGGTAACATTACCTTGCCAAAAATTAAGCCTCATGAATATCCAGCAAATTTTCGAAAGCAACCGCCAGTGGGTACATTCAAAACTGGAGCTAGATAAAAACTACTTCAATAATTTATCAAAGGGTCAAAATCCCGAAATCCTTTACATTGGGTGCTCTGACAGCCGGGTAACCGCAGAAGAATTAATGGGCGTAGCGCCGGGGGAGGCATTCATCCATCGAAATATTGCCAATATGGTACCCAATACGGACCTAAGTTCTCAATCAGTGATTGACTACGCGGTCATCCATCTGAAAGTCAATCACATTATAGTATGCGGACATTACTACTGCGGCGGCGTAAAGGCAGCCATGCAGTCGCAGGATCTTGGGATATTAAATCCGTGGTTAAGAAATATCAGGGATGTTTACCGGCTTCATAAAAAAGAACTAAATGCAATTCAGGATGAGGATCAGAAATACAAACGCCTGGTAGAATTAAATGTCCAGGAGCAATGTGTCAACGTGATCAAAACCTCCGAAGTACAACGCGCTTATCGGGAAAGGGGAATTACAGTACATGGATGGGTATTTGATATTCATTCAGGTAAACTAATCGATCTGAAGATTAATTTTACAAAAATCCTTGAAGGCATCATGGAAATTTACCGTTTGTCATAATTTGTTATGTACAATCTTTTTTTAGTTTGCCCGGAGTGTAATATAGAGCAAACCATCAGGAAAAAATTTGGCGATTCAGGTTTGTTTTTGACTGCCCTTGGTGGTGTTTTTCATATCAATGAACCCGAATTTATAAATGAGTTCAATTCCTTTTTGGAGAGGGAACAGATCAGTTGTATCTACATCGTGAATGACACGGGCTGTACATTGCTCGAAAATGCCATTCTTAACAACAACCAATCGCTTCCGGCAGTAAAAGAATTAATCGAGTTGATGTTGCAAAATAGAGGGCGTGTGATCAATACCACGCTACGCCTTGCCAAAACAAATATTTTAAAACAGGCGAGCAATTTACTTTCCATCAAAAATGTACGCACCAAAATCTCGGAGGGAGAATTGATCATTAAAGGAATCGTCTATTTCAGGAAAACCAACACCTTCGATGTATACCACATTCGCAACCTGAACGAGAATCCACGCCTCTCCTCTTTTTCTGATAATTAGGGTTTGCCGAAAAACGCTTTTGTACTCTAAATGCCGGTCTTTTATACTCAAATGAAGGATATTCTATATCAGGCTTATCCAACTAATGCAAGGCTTTTTGTTCCTATCCATTATTTTCCATGCATTTCAAATGATCGTTGACCGATCATTTGAAGCTAGCCTCAGGCACGCCAGCTACTTCGTTGGCTTCAGTTCGAAGTATACCAATACATCTTCACTTTGCCGCCTTGTATCTGACGCACCTGAGACTTTTTCAGCAGACCCTAATTAGTACTTTTCAATCAAAGGACTTCCTGTTTTTTCAAATAGATTTTGATCAAAATTGTTTTGTGATTTCTTTTTGTTAGCTTTATTGTGTACGTTAACAATTGATATTATGAGACATATTTACATTTCGCTTGTCATATTGACCCTCGGTTGTATCCCGGCCAAGAAGGATATGCCGCCTGTAGCTTTTAGCATTATTCCCCAGCCTGACTCCATGGTCGTGGAGGGGGGAAATTTTATGCTTGGAGGGTCAGTCGCCATTGCCGCCAATGACGATGAGACCAAACATGTCGCCGGGTTTTTGATTGAATATTTAAAAACAAAAGATATTTCAGCATCAGTTGGTGAAGAAGGCAAAATCATGCTCCAAATCGACCAAACGGAGGATGCAAAAGAGGCTTATTCGCTAAACATAGACGAAAATCAAATTATCGTACAAGCCGGTTCAGGAGCGGGGCTTTTTTATGGAGTCCAGTCCCTTATTCAAATCATTGGTACCACGGATGGACAACTGCCCATTGTTGAAATTCAGGACAAGCCGCGTTTTGTCTATCGGGGTTTGCACCTGGACGTCGCCAGAAATATGTTTCCGGTTGTCTTCATTAAGAAATACATTGATATGATGTCCCATTTCAAATTCAATACCTTCCACTGGCATCTGACGGAAGACCAGGGATGGCGGATCGAAATCAAGCAATACCCAAAATTGCAGGAAGTGGCTGCGTATAGGGACGAAACGGTAGTAGGGCATGCCATTACCAAAACGCGTGAGCAGGCTAAATACGACGGAAAACGCTACGGAGGATATTATACCCAGGAAGAGGTAAAAGAGGTAGTTACCTATGCTGCAGAAAGGTATATCACCGTTATCCCCGAAATCGAGTTGCCAGGACATTCTCAAGCTGCGTTGGCGGCTTACCCAGAATTAGGTTGCACAGGAGGACCCTATAAAACTGCCACCACCTGGGGTGTCTTTGACGACATTTATTGCGCAGGAAAAGAAACAACATTTGAATTCCTTGAAAATGTGTTTGATGAAGTGCTTCCTCTTTTTCCAAGCACCTATGTCCACATTGGTGGCGATGAAGCCCCTAAGACAAAATGGGAAAAGTGCCCGCATTGTCAAAAAAGAATTAAAGATGAAGGCCTCACTGATGAACATGAGTTGCAAAGCTACTTTGTGCAACGCATGGAGAAATATTTGAACTCGAAGGGAAAGACCATCATTGGCTGGGATGAAATCCTGGAAGGTGGCCTGGCTCCGAATGCGGTCGTCATGAGCTGGCGTGGTGAAGAAGGCGGTATCGAGGCGGCCAAACAGAACCATGATGTGATCATGACACCTGTTAGCTGGTGTTACCTGGACTATTACCAGGCAGATCCTGAAACGGAACCATTAGCCATTGGAGGGGATTTACCTGTCGAAAAAGTATATTCATACGAACCTATCCCTCATGAATTAACAAATGATGAGGCAAAGCATATATTGGGCGCCCAATGTAACCTGTGGTCTGAGTACATCACATCTACCGATTACGCTGAATATATGGTCTACCCGCGGGCGATTGCGATGTCAGAAGTAGTTTGGTCGCAAAAAGAGAAAAAAGACTATGAAGATTTTGTAAATCGTCTTCATGACATTAGGCCACTTCTTGATACCTGGAATATCAATTATGCAAAACACGTTTTTGAATCCGAATAATTAAATGGAATTTTTGCCCGTCATATCAGGTATCCTGCTTCTGATTGTCCTTGTTTCGTTCGTTAAGCTGGATACCTTTATTTCATTTATGCTGGTTTGCCTCTTTGTAGGTGTGACAAGCGGTTTGACAATGGGTGAAAGCGTCGAGGCTATTCAAACCGGCATCGGAAATACCCTGGGATCTCTGGTAATCATTTTAGGTTTCGGAGCTATTCTGGGCAAGTTGGTTGCAGAAAGCGGGGCTGCCAATAAAATCACCAACAGCCTTGTCAAACGTATTGGTATTAAAAACATCCAGTTTTCTCTGATTGTGAAAGGTTTTTGCACCCCTGATTTTCGTGATCACCCTAAGGTGATCAATGGCTCTAGCGAACTGATGAAAGAACTTCTCGGCGACGACCTGGGTGTCGGCGCCAGAAGCGCCGTTGCTATGATGTTGCCTTCCAATATTGCGGCTGAAATAGAGGCTATCTTTGAATTGCATTAGATATGATGGAATGGTATGAGCTAAATTCTGCCGAAAGCATTCTTTCCCCTGCGCTTTTGTTTTATCCAGAAAGGATTCGTCATAATATCGATCAAATGATCAAAGCTGCCGGAACTGCTGATCGACTGCGTCCTCACGTTAAAACCTACAAATGTCGTGAGATTATACAAATGCAGGTGAACGCTGGTATTTCCAAATTCAAATGTGCCACGCTAAAAGAAGCTGAACTTCTGGGAGAGACCGGGGTAAAAGATATATTAGTTGCCTATCCATTAGTGGGACCTTCGCAAAAGAAATTCCTGGATCTCGTTGAGCGGTTTCCATCCAGCAAATTTTCTGTTCTGGTTGATCATGAGGAGCAATTAATTGCCTGGAAAAAACTGACCAACCAGCCTATTAATCTTTTTATTGACCTGGATGTGGGTATGCATAGAACGGGAATTTCACCGGAAAAAGCTTTTCATTTATATCAATTAATAAGAGAAAGTCCCTTTATCTTTTGCGGATTGCAGGTGTATGACGGGCACATTCGCGAAAGCGATTTGAACCTTAGAAAGTCAATTGTTGATGAAGGATTCCAAGCGGTCGACAGATTAATTGATAAAATAAATGCAGACCTTTCTTCTCCTTTTGAAATTGTGTGCGGCGGAAGTATCACTTTTCCCATCCATGCACAGCATCAAAAAAGGATCCTTTCACCCGGTACCACCTTGCTTTGGGACTACGGCTATTCAAGTAACTTCCCGGATTTACCTTTCCAAATCGCCGTTACCCTTCTGACAAGGATTGTAAGTAAGCCTACTGAAAATACTCTTTGCCTGGACCTCTGTCACAAGGCTGTAGCATCCGAAATGAAAAGCACCCCGGTCTATTTTCCACAAATTCCCGACGCTAAGATTGTAGTCCATAGTGAGGAGCACCTGGTTATTGAGACGAAGCTGGCTGACGATTTTAAGATTGGAAGTGTGCTGTATGGCATTCCGTGGCATATTTGTCCCACTGTCGCGCTGCATGAGGAGGCTTTAATAGTAAAAAATCAAGCAACTTGCGAACAATGGAAAATAGCCGCCAGAAGCAGAAGCTATTTAATGGGATGATTATAAATCGTGAAAAATGTCTGAATCACTGATTAACCGGATTAAAGGAAGACACGGATTTTGACGATAGATAAAAATGAAACAGTATTTTATTTTAGACAATCAAAGGAATCCTACAATCAATGTAATCAGGTAATCGGTATTAATCCGTGATCAAAAAAATGACAGAGTTAAAGTATAAAGACATCACAGAAAAGATAATCGGGGCTTCATTTGAAGTACATTCCTTTCTTGGCAACGGTTTTCAAGAAGTGATTTATCAACGAGCCCTTGCATGGGAAATGGCCCAGAAAAACCTTGAGTTTGCCCGGGAAATCGAGCAAGATATTTTCTATAAAGACCTGCCTGAACCCATTGGAAAAAGGATGGCAGATTTCGTAGTAGAGGGTAAGGTACTGGTAGAATTAAAGCCCATCATTCAGTTGGAAGATGCGCACCTTGCTCAAGCTCTGAACTACCTTAAGGCTTATAAATTGGAGGTGGGTTTGTTGATCAACTTTGGTAGCAAATCCCTTACTTTTAAAAGACTGGTATTGTGAGAAGTGCTAAAAATAAATTCGGAGTCAAGGATTAAATGGGTTTAATGATGTCACTGATTTTCAAAAAAACCCTGGCCATATAATCTGTGTAATCCTGGAATCCGTGCAAATCAGTGATTCTGACAAGTGAGAAAAAATAAAACATTTATGAACAAAGACCCCCTATTCTTCGATGCCCACCTCGACCTTTCCATGAACGCCATGGAGTGGAATCGTGATCTTCGATGGACAGTCGAAGAGATCAGAAAATCGGAGGAGGAACTCACCGACAAACCGGATCGGGGAAATGGAACCGTTTCTTTCGAAAGCCTGAGGAAAGGAAATGTGGGAATTGTGGTAGGAACGCAGATCGCAAGGTATTCCAGGTCGTCCAATAAAATGCCCGGTGCGAGTTGGAATTCGCCCGAGCAGGCCTGGGCACAAACACAGGGACAGTTGGCCTGGTACGAGGCGATGGAGGAAGAGGGGTGGATCAGCAAGATCACTGACCTGAGCTCCCTGGAAAGTCACCTTACAAATTGGAAAAAAGATAGTACAAAGTCCCCCATCGGACTAATCAGGAGCCTGGAGGGGGCAGATTCGATCCTAAGCATGAAACACTTGGAAAAGGTTTATGCCGACGGGTTGAGGGCAATTGGTCCTGCCCATTACGGACCAGGAGTTTACGCACAGGGAACGGACGCCACAGGTGGTATTGGCAAAAAGGGGAAAGATTTGTTAAAGGAAATGGAGCGGCTCAACATCATCCTGGACGTTACTCATCTATGTGACGACAGTTTTTGGGAGGCCCTGGATAATTTTAATGGCCCTGTCTGGGCAAGCCACAACAATTGCAGATCATTGGTGCCTCATCACCGGCAGTTTTCTGATGAGCAGCTAAAAACGATTATTGAAAGAGGAGCGGTGATCGGAGTCGTATTCGATGCCTGGATGCTGACGCCACATTGGATAAAAAGAAAATCTACCCCGGTGGAATTAAACGTTTCCCTTCAAACGGTTGTCGATCATATAGATCACATCTGCCAGTTGGCTGGTAACGCAAATCATGTAGGTATCGGCTCTGATCTGGATGGCGCCTTCGGCAGGGAGCAATGCCCAATGGACGTTGACACCATCGCAGATTTGCAGAAAATCCCCTCCATACTTTCCTCCAGGGGATACGCTGAGGAAGACATATCAAATATCTGTTCGGGAAATTGGATCAATTTCCTGAGGCGCGTTTGGGGATAGAATTTTGTCTGGTGCGATGAATGAAAAAAACCGACTAAATATTCATACCATCACCAGGTTTTTACAAGCACCAATGAAAAATCCAACTTTCAGTGATGGCATGAATTGGTAGGTTTAGATAAAAATCATCACGCTAGCTTGCTGAAACCGGCTCTAAAGAAAGTTTTTCTATTTGACTTGAAAGATTCTGAAGGACATTTGCGCTTGAGTTGAGTTCCTGTAGTATCCCACTTTTCGTCTCTTGAAATTTATCCTTTAATTCATCGAAAAGCTCCTGGTAGTATTTTACCCCATCTTGCAAATTGTCAACAAACTTTTTTAAATATTGTCCCTGGCGGTCATTCATTGCTTCTTTAGCCTCCTCCAGCTTATTTCGCAGAAAGTCAATGTAAATATTCAGTTCCTTAACAAACATATTTGGTCTGTCAGAACGCTCTATCACATTTATTTTGCCATAGATGTGATCTACCATTTCCCGTAAGCTCATTTTTTTTGAAAAATAGGCCAGGTTTGGTCCCGGGCATACGAGCACACCCGTACCGTCAGACTTTTTATCGATGTGATTTTGCTTTAACACGCCGGAACTCAATCCCACACATAAACAAGATGGATCAAACAGTTTGTCATATTGTTTTTGGTATTCTTCTTTGCTCAAATCGGATTGGTCCAATTGTTTCTTTTTGAGATGGAAGTATTTACTGGAAGCAGTACAAATAGTTCGCTCAGTTAGCTCATTGTTCAATGCGAGGTACTCTTTCGGGCAAGCGCTGCCAAATTTTCCATTTCGTATCATTGACCACTTTTCCTCATCTTTCGAATTACCCCGGAGATTATTAAAGGGCACCCCTAATGGCGAAGCATTACTAAGATATAAATCTTCCTCCCGTGCGTCCGCTAATTTTTGCAGAGTCAATTCATCCAATGACGTTGCCTCTGGCACAAGTAAAAACGGGGAGCCCCAGCCCACCTTGTCTACTTTGTAATGATCCAATAAAAACTGGTGCTCTTCTGCAGATCCGACCCCTCCCTGGGCGGTCACCTTGAGTGAAAGAGGTTTTTCCGGAACAGTTAACCCCTTTTCTTTCAGTGCAAAGACCAGGGTATCATACACCGTTTCCAGCAATTCTCCTCGCTTATCGCGGAACTCTTTTAATATCGGTCCCATTAAATATCCATCGGTAGCAAATGCATGTCCTCCGCAGTTGAGCCCTGATTCAATTCTATATTCGGAAACCCACAATCCCTTTTTTGCTAAAAACCGGCCCTGGATCATTGCAGATCGATAGTCACTTACCTTCAGAATTATTTTCTTTTTAATCTCACCATTTTCATTGGGATAAAAGTCATCAAATTGCTCCATATAACTAAACAACCGGGGATTCATCCCGGCGGAAAAGACGATCGAAGAAGACAAGTCGCTATTGGCATAGCCTCTCAAAGCGGCATGCGCATCATTATATTCTACCGGGAGTTTTTCATTATTTCTATAATTATCTTTATCGAGCTTGGTCATTATGTTCACATCAATGCTTCCCATAGCAAGATTCTGCTTCAACCAGTTTATAAGATCGTTTATGTGAAGGTATTTTTCAGTAAGCTCAAGGAATTCTCTTTTGAGGGTCGAACTATCAGGTAGTAGATCAAAGTATTTTTTTAATTCGTGGCTTTTCTCGTTTGTTATATTCTTTAATTCTTCGAATTTCCTATGTACCAGTTTATTGATCAGGTTGAGATACGAGGTGATCCTTTTTGCCCTGTAGTCATCTGTTTTTTCTGTAATTTCCTGATAGGGTATTTGATTCTTTTCGCTGTGCAGCTTCCGCATGCGTTCAATTAATTTGTCATCGCTGATAAACATTACTGAATCGATGCCTAAATGAGCTACTTTTAAGGGTGTGTCGATGGTAAAACCAATTCCCATTACAGGGATGTGAAATGTGTGTGGACTATTCATGTCAAATTTTTAATCTCCAGAAAACGTACTATCGTCAACAGATGACCTTAATGCCAATTGAACCAAAACAATTTTACCTGATTAACCTCGCATTTATTTTACCCCTCTGCCAGATAGGACGAAACTCTCAAAGATTGTATATAATTATGTTAAACTTTATGACCTGGATCAGTTAAAAACAACAGATTTTTTATTGGGATTAAACTAAGTTTAACAAAATTCAGGGGAAACAAGTTCCATTTTCGTTATTTCGTTTGGATTCAATTAAATAATTCCAATCGAATGAGGATAATTGAGGTCATGATTTAAAAGTTCAATAAATCGAATTAAAAACATCGCTCATGAAAATACCGCCCATTCTGTTCCCGATGATTATGCTTCTCCTGATTTCCTGTGAGAAGGAGGAGTCGAAGTTGCAGCAAAATCTACCGGGGTGGCTGCAAGCTCAAATTCAGAAAGATGAGAAAACCATCAGCAATAATCCTAAATCTATGCCTCGATGGGGGGTTTGGGTTAAAACACAGTGGAATGAGAAGACGTATTTTGAATATTCAAACCTAATAAGTTCGTCCATGTACTTTCCTATATCATTCGAAGGTGATACCCTGGTTAATATTGTGGGAGAAACCAGCTCCGACTACGCTAATCAAAAGTGTTGTGCCGAAGTTGTTTGGCATGGTAATCAGATTGATAAAGATTATCTGAAATTGTTTCATGGCAATTAGTACTACATGTCAGCTTTCCATTTATTTTCATTGCTGATTGTTTTCACCAGCAATTTCGTGTGGTGTACTTTTTGGCGAAATCCTGCCTCGTCAGCAGACAGGCACACAACAGGGAGTCGATCCTAAACTTGACAAATTAGGAGTAGTCCTAAATTTAGATCTATCTCAATCTATAAGAACTCCTCCGCCAAACGATAAATCTAATGTCGGGATGACAGGATTTGAACCTGCGACCCCCTCGTCCCGAACGAGGTGCGCTACCGGACTGCGCTACATCCCGAATTCAAAATCAGAGCCTCCCACGGGATTTGAACCCGCGACCTACGCTTTACGAGAGCGTCGCTCTACCAACTGAGCTAAGGAGGCTAATCTTACAATTTCAATTTCTCAATAGCTCAGTTGGTGCTTGCCCTGCAACCTGGCCCCTCCTAATCCCGATAGCTATCGGGATCCCCGAAAGGTTTTTTACGGTCGATCCTCAACTGAGCTAAGGAGGCATATTATTTCATTTTCAAATTCTTCCAGGCTCAGTTGGTGCCTACCTACAGGCTGGCTGCTCCCTATAATCTTTCACAGAAAGATCCCTTAACGGTCGCCCCTCAACTAAGCCCCTCCTCACTTGCATTACGGCGGATAAATAAGGAGGCAAGGTAATTGTCGCGAAAAATTTACGCAAAAAAAGGGGAAATTTTATCCGATTTGGGCAAGAAAATGTAAGACGAGAATCCTTTGATTTTGGGTGATCTGGTGATGAACCGGCAAACAGGCTTCCTCCCACAATCCATCCCACCCCACGTTTAAAATGAGCAAAGTAAATTGTTGAACGGACAAAGTGGCGTCTCTTGCGGGAGATCCTATAAGAGTAAAAATGTTTGGTCACTCGTACGGTCTGTCCCTTGCGAAGACCCACAGAGATTCATGGTATGTATAAGCGGTCGGACGATAGTCCGACCTTTCTTATAATTGCGACCTTACAATCTATGATCATTCATAGGCCAATGCCTCCCTCGTGGTAATACTTATGGCTCTTCGCGCGGGAAACAGGGTAGCCAGGTACGAACCAATGGCTATGATGAACACCCAAATGAAGCATGCCGGGGTGGATACCGTCAGCGAGAGCGGTGTCAGGAATGCCATATTTCCGACGAACCTGCCCAGATAGTATGAAAGCACCAGGGAAAACAGGATTGAAAAGAAGATGCTCATCGCTCCAATAATTAAGCCTTCACTGATCACCAACCTTCCTATCTTCCCAGGTGAAGCGCCGATAGCCCGCATCACACCGATTTCCCTTGTTCGTTCCATTACATTGATACTCATGGTGGACATCAGTCCCAGTGTACCCACAATACCCATGAGAATTGCCATGACCATTAGAGAATTCACCAACACTTCCATATGCGCGGCCATGGCATTTTGTAGCAGCCAGACCGGAATGGTGGTATTTACAGATATTTTCTCTTCAGAAAGGATCTTTTCAATCTCACTGCTTCTCTCCAGGGCGAAGTCCCTTGACCGATCCTGAAAAGCAATTCGCATCATATTGAAACCTTCATCTGATTTGCTCAAAAAATCCTCCCTTGAAACATAGGCCGTAGCCGGTGTTCCCACATCTTCTGAAAATCCTACTACCTGCCATTCGGTTGGGTTTCCATTAAGGGAAAGTTGGATCTTATCACCGATTTTAACTCCCGGAGATAGGCTTCTGGCTAATTGATTTAGCACCACTTCATTGGTTTGCTTCCCACTCAGCCATTGTCCTTCAACGGTGGTAGGATTGAGTAATTTTGTGGGCAGTGGCAAGGCCTGAATCCAGAAGCTTCCATGGCCTCTGTCGGGATAAGTGCTGGTGGTCTCAAACGTATTTTCCTCAAAAAAAGAAGTAGATACCTGGTACCAACCTTCAACCTTGTCAACCCCGGAAACCTGACCTACTGATGTTAAAATTTCAATACCTGAAATTGGATTGTTAAGGCGCACTTCCAGATCGTATAATCGCTGTTCATGGATCCTTGAAAGATTATCTTCCCAGGCATCGGATATATTAAGTGCGGTCATAAACATGGCACCACCTGCAGCCAGTAAACCAAGGGTCATTACCAGCCGGTATCGCTGACGAAAAACATTCCGAAGGGAAAGCAGCAATACATTGTCAGAAAAGATGAGCTTGGAAATTTTGAACACCCATGATTTCACCGACAGACTTTTTTGAGAAACATCGAAATTATCCAACGCCGACCGCACCGAAATTCGACTGCCCCTTATGATTGGAAATGCCACAGCGATGAACGGAATGATGATGCCGGAACCTATTTGAATGATAAGCACCCAAAATGGAATGGTGTTATTCCGGATCTCCAGGTTGAGTAATTCGGCTATCTGTCCATAAAAACCCGCTGCTGCCAATCTGCTTAAAGGTACAGATACGACAAGTGCTACCAGGCAAATAATGAGTATCATCCATAGGTATAACCGGGTAACCTGTGCGGAATTAGCCCCAATGGTTTTCATAATACCAATCTGCCGGACCTGTTTGACCATCAAAGTCGCCATGGAGGTAGCTACTAAAATGGAACCCAGGATTAAGATCATAAAACAGAAAATTATGAAGATCGTCATCACCGTGCTCATTTGGCTTTGGTGGGGGTGTCTGCCCGGAGGAGGTACCTGTATTTCATGCACCTCATATCCCTGGGTTTTTAACCAATTGGCAACCGTCGATGCCTGTTGACGGATGGACTCACGAATATCCTGCTGGTCCTTCACCAATAGCCGAAGCTGATCAAAGCCACCTGTTTCCTGCAATCGGTGTAGGGTGGACAGGGTGATATACCCGTAACCACTTTCTTCCTGCCATGCCGGAGCCAGGCTGGGATCATGCACCTGGCCTGTTATGGTGATATCCATCGGTTCGCCATCCGGCGTCTTGACCCGGATTTGATCACCGACAGTAGCTTTCATTACCCGAAGGGCTGTTCGTTCTACCAACATGGATCCGGTCGATGGAATTTCTTCACCGTTGACCAGGGTAAACTTATTGGTTCTTTTATCTTCGAAATCGTCAATGACGAAAAGCAAAAGACGATGCCAGTTTCCCTCTACCTGCATTCTTGCTTCGATGGTGGCATGTCGTTCAGCCACTTCAATACCTGGTAATCTTCTGATATCGGTGATCAGTTCATTGGAAATGGTATCTTCGAGTTCGATGGTAGCAGAGGCAGGGACTGATCCCATGTAGTTGGCGACCATCTCCCGTTTGATCACACTGTATCCGCCTAATATGGTTCCCAAACCAAATACGCCCACGGCAATGGACAGTACCAACATGATGTTCTTCGAATAGTTAGATGTCAGGTCACGGATGACCTTTCTATATCTAGTTTTCATGGTCATTCCTTCAGGCGTTTACTAATTCATTGACAATTTCCCCATCTGAAATGGCGATTTTTTTCTCAAACCAGGAAGCAAATTCCGTTTCATGCGTTACCGTGATGATGGTCTTTCCCGAATCCGAGAGGCTGGTAAATAATTCAAAGATCGAAGTAGCCGTATGGGTATCGAGATTACCGGTCGGTTCATCGGCAATGATGATCGAAGGGTCATTGGCCAATGCCCTGGCAATGGCTACCCGCTGCTGCTGACCACCAGACAGTGCGGATGGCAATTTATCGGCTTGTTCCGCAATACTGACCTGCTCCAGTAACGACATCGCCCGTTCGGGTCGTTCCTTTTTTGGGTAGGTGTTGCAGAAATCCATCGGCAGCATCACATTTTCCATTATGGTGAGTGTGGGGATCAGCTGAAAGAACTGAAAGACAATCCCAATGTTCTTGCCCCTCCATGAAGCCAGTTCACTTTCTGAAAGCTGGTCAATCTGAACATCATCAATCCTTATGCTCCCTTCAGAGGGTTTGTCAATTCCGGAAATGATGTTCAGCAAGGTAGATTTTCCACTTCCGGATTTACCGGTGATGGCTACCAATTGGCTTCTTTTAATGCTGAGGTTGATATTTTTTAGTGCCTGAAAAGATCCCGAGGCTACCGGGTAGTATTTGCTTACGTTTTTCAGGTCAATCAATAATTTGGTTCGTTCCATAAAAACTTTTTTTTATGCAACAATACGGCAGAAAGGCAAGCCGGTCGTCTACTGAAATCCAGCCGGACTTATTTGTTCAAAATATTTTTCTGGTATTCGGAAGGGGTCAATCCAGTGAAGCGTTTGAAGATCAGGTTAAAGGTGGATTTGGATTTAAATCCGGCGTCCAGCGCCAGGCCCATCATGCTGTAATGCCGTACCTTCGGGTCTTCCATGAGCCGTTTCACTTCCTGCACCCGGTATTTATTGACAAAATCATAAAAGTTATGACCCATCCCCGAATTGATCAGGTAGGATAGTTGGCTCCGGGTAATGCCGAGCGCTTGAGCCAGATCGGTCAGGGTGAGTTCCGAATCGAGGTAAGGCCTTTTCTCTTCCATAAAGGCGTTGACCTTTGCGATAAGCTCTTGATCCGGTTTTTCTGGTGACGATTTGGTTTGCCTGATTTCTTCACCAGTCGTTTCCACCGGGAAAAAGACCTCCCTTTGCAGCATACCTTTATAACCCAGGGCAAATACGGAAATGGAAAAGATCAGGGCGGTGGCCTGCGGATGCCAGTATCGTTGTTCTAGATGAATGACGGCAAAAAGGCTGAATAAAAAGAATAGGTTGATCAGAAAAAAGACGACCATAAAAAACCGCACCCAGGAAATGTACAAACCTTCCGTAAAGGAAAGTTCCTGTTGTACCAGGGCACGATAATCCGATGTTTGGCGATGGAGAAAGTAGAAGTACAATGAAAATTGGGTCACCACCAATATCCAAAAAAGGATGCCAATGAATCGGTGGTGTTCGATGATAAAATCCGAAAACACCTCAGAGCGAATGGAGTTAAAAGTCAGCGAACATACGACGATCAGTAGAAACGGGATAAAATGTCCCAATAGTTTCCAGGTAAATTTTACTCTGTCCCCTGTCAACTCTTTCGCATAAAACCAAAGCAAGGGAGCTATCAATAAAAAGCTGGGATCTCCCAGGGAATACACATGATCTGAAATGTGACCGATGACCTTTGCTGCAAAAACGATGTGGGCAATGCTGAAGGACATGGCGATCAGCAAAATGGACAAGAACAGATTCGCCCTTGATTTCCTGACACGCTTACTATTCAGTAGCAGGGCCAGGTAGCATCCCTGTAGGATACCACTAAAAATGAGAATGGTAGCAAGTTGTGAGAAAAATTCCTTCAAAATCTATGAGCCGTTTCGGTATGAAGAGGTAAATATAAGGAGTCAAAAAGGAATTGTTTCATCGATGCTCATCAACCTGAAAATAGGAGGCGAAAGCCGACGAATTATTAATTCAAAAAATTTTTTGACTGAAGTAATAGCCCTTTGCGGGAGTTGAGAGGGTGGGGTAAAAGGCAGCTATCTTCTTGACTTACAGACACTCTTGTTGTGCTCCTCCTACAGTAGTCGATCTCAAGCTTTATTTCGGCTCATGATTAACCTATTAAAAAAATGTTTCCTAGCGGTAGGAGTTTTTAAACTTCGTCTGTTTCATAATTCGAAAAACAAATTTTTTAATCATCTAAAAAAAGAAGCGACAAAGGTCAAAATGGGGAATATCCTGATTATTTTTTTTATCACTGGGGGATTAGTTGTTTATGGCATCTTCGAGTACCTGCAACATCAAAAGTATTTAAAATCCATACCTATTAGAATTCATGTAAATGGAACACGAGGGAAATCAAGCGTCACCCGGTTGATTGGTGCGGGGCTTAGAGCAGGTGGTTACAATACCATCACTAAGGTTACAGGCACCTTTCCCAGAATGGTCTTGGGTGATGGTACGGAAGTGGCGATTCACCGCAAGGAAAAAGCGAACATTCTCGAACAACTAAAAATTGTAAAATACTGCGCACAGCAGAAAGCGGATATACTTCTCATAGAGTGTATGGCTTTGCAGCCTATCTACCAAAGGATTACTGAGCATCAAATGATCAAGGCCACCCATGGAGTCTTGACCAATATTCGTCTGGATCATCTCGATGTGATGGGCCCTTTGTTGATCAATGTTGCAGAAGCACTTTCACTTACCATTCCTAAAAAGTCAAAGCTTTTTACCGCCGAAGATCGTATGATCGATTTTATCAATAAAAAGGCACAAAAGCTAAAAACCGAGGTAATCGCTTCTTCGGGCGATATGGTTTCTCTTTCAGAAATGGAAGGTTTTACTTACTTCGAGCATCCGGAAAATGTAGCACTGGCCCTTTCAGTTTGTGAAGATCTGGGTGTAGACCGAAAATTGGCACTGAGTGCGATGAAAAAAACAATACCCGATGAAGGTGTTTTGAAAAAGCATACTTTTAGAAAAGGGGGTAAAACCATTCATTTTTATAATGCCCTGGCGGCAAATGATCCCGAATCATCTGTCATTTTGTGGAATAATATCAGGATGATGGAAGGCAATGGAAAGCAATATGCCATTGTTCTCAACGCACGAAATGACAGGAAGGAGCGTTCGGAACAGCTCATTCATGCTGCTACCACCCTTGAATATGATCAACTGTTTTTGACCGGAGAAAATGTCGAACTGGTTAAAGCCATGGCACTAAAAAGGAAGATACCCATCAGCACCATCCAATTGATAGGCCAAAAAGACCCCATTGAACAAGTTGAAGACATGATGATAAACCTGGACAAGGAGAGCATTGTAGTAGCTTTTGGCAACATGGGAGCAGGTGGGGCAGAAATCGCCAGATATTTTGAAAAGAACTCATAATTAAATATAGTATGATTGAATTAGCAGTAACAATAGGCATTGTGCTTTCATTGGTTTTTGTGGAAGCTTTCGGGATGGCAGCCGGGGGGATCATCGTTCCGGGATATATTGCGCTTCAACTGGGAGAACCCGATCGATTGATAGGTATGATTCTCATTGCCTTTCTCACTTTTCTTACTTTGAAAATTATAGGAAGGTTCACCTTTTTATTCGGAAGAAGGCAAATGGTATTGGCCTTGCTCATCGGTACCATCTTTGCCATCATTTCACACCATTTGCTTTTTTTTAATACTGCCAAAAGCACCCTGGAACTGTCGGCTATTGGTTGGGTAGTACCAGGATTGATCGGCAACTGGTCAGTAAAGCAGGGCTTTATAAAAACAATGGCTATGCTAGCCATTATTTCAGTGCTCGTTCGCCTGATTGTCATCATTATTTCTAACGGAAACACCATTCCCGATCTTTATTAATCATGAAAAACATACCGATATCCATAAGGTCAACCGCCATTTTGAGCATGCTTGGGCTTTTATCAATAGGCCTGATGACCATGGTGGAACTGACGAAAAAAGAACAGACACAGGCTTATTTCCAGGAGAAGCTGGAAGCAGCCAAACTTATGCAGAACTGCATAGACTACTTGAAAGACGCTCATTTTAAGGATGAAGTAGCAGTGGACAACATCAATGATCCCAATGATACCAGAATTATTGGCGCAAGGTATTCTTCGATCACCTCCGGCAGAGGATCTCTGCCCATTAAACTAAGCACAGTGAATCCGAATTTTGCTGCCATGTTGGTGGAACTATTTAAGGATGCTGACCTGAAAAGAGGAGATCATATTGCCATAGGCGCGACCGGATCATTCCCGGCTCTTAATATTGCCGCCTGTTCGGCAGCTGAAGCGCTTGGTCTTGAGGTAAGCTATATAGCCTCAGTAACTTCCTCTTCCTGGGGGGCAAATGATCCTGATTACACTTTTCTGGATATGCATACCAGTTTGCGAAAAGGAGATCTTATTCATCAGGAAATCATAGCGTCATCGATCGGTGCCAACCAGGATATTGGAAGGACCGTGAGCCCGGAAGGCAGGGAACAGGTTCGCGCTGCCATTGAGAGAAACGGGATACCTTTTATCAATGGAGGATCTCTGAATGAAAATATTGCGAGCAGGCTGGAGATATATGAGGCGAGGGAACGGGCGCTAGGTAAAAAGATCAAGCTTTATGTCAACGTAGGTGGCGGGGTAGCAAGCCTCGGCAGCGACCTTAATTCCGAAAAATTGCCGTCCGGATTAATACAGGATGTGAAGCTAAAAGTCTTCCCGGACAAAAAGGGGGTCATGTTTGAGATGGCCTCAAAAAAAGTTCCTTTGATCAATTTGAAAAATCTGCAGAGGCTGATGACCAAATATGGCCTGCCAACCGATCCTGTACCTCTTCCCGAACCAGGCGAAGGAAAATTATTCTATGATTTAAAATATGATCTCAGATATGTGTTCGGCGCTATGGCTATTCTCACATTACTTCTGTTTGGGGTTATACTTTTTGACAAAAAGCAAAATGCACTAGGGAATGAAATAATTAAAAAGGAAATATAAGAAAGATGAAACCGACACGACTAAAATAATCATTAGACACACAGAGCAAGGATGGTTTTAGTCGTCAAAGGTTCCATGTGACCATTGAAAAATAAAAAATATACACATGAAAAAATCAATTTTATTAGTTTGTTTACTATCTCTGGCCTTGCCTGGTTTTACCCAGGGAAAGAAGGTTGAGATATCTCCAAAGAAGTCCATTGCCAAGGTCGTTTTATCAGGCAAAAGTGACTACACCTATTATGCATTGTCCGAAAATTCGAAAACTGAATACCAAGTCACGGGTCCGGGTCAACTGCATCTGAATTTTCGGGTAAGGATGGACGGCGAAGCATTTAAATCTCAGCCATTAAAAGTGAAATATGTTCGATCTGACAATTATGTTAAATCGGTCGATGTACCAGAACTTCTCGTCAGCAATCTTAAATTTAAAAGTAGCTCTTTAGAAGGGCATCCATCCAAGTCGTACCAGTTGGTTGTTAATGTTCCGCCCGGGAAACATACCTATCGCTTTTATAAGCAAGCTACGGAACAAAATGCTCATATGAGGGCGTTTTACGAAGCCCACCCTAAGCCCGATTGGCAGGATATAAAACCAACTTTAATGTTAGATAAAAAGGACGTAAGGTTTGTGAAATCAGGTAAGACCAAGTCGTACTATGAAATAACGAAGCAGTCTGGCTATGATTTTTCAGTGTCAGATACTAGCAGGATCAGGGTAATTGTGAGGCCGGAGTTTTCTTACAAAATGCTGGAAGAAACCATATTGAAGGTTAAGCTCCAAAATTTAACTACGGGGCAATCTAAGATCTATAAGATCACGGCTCATAAATCGAATAAAGTTGAATTTGTGTCTGATGAGAAGTTGACTCCGGGTACATCCAAGATTTTCTATTTGAATCTCCCGAAACCGGCGAGTGGAAATGATGCTTATTCAATTAGCATACTTAGTGGGGCAAAGGCAGCCGTAATCAGATTGTCAAACGATAAAAACTTAATCCGATGAAGAATTATATCTATATCCTGATTTTTATAATAGGTTTTCCGCTTACGGGAGTAGGGCAAGGTGATGTGAGTAATGAAATGAAGCCATTTTACAGCGCTTACTTGAATAAAAAAATCAACTATCGTTGGTCGGCAGACTTTTATTCCCTGTTTGCCATGAAATCCATGAGCCAGGATTTTTGGCTTTCGCAATTTAATTTTGGTGCTAACTATAGAATTAACCGCCTTTATACTTTTTCTTTTGGGTATGGATTTTCTTTATATAAATATTCACCCTGGTGGGACAATCATTATCCACAGAGTCCAAATTTCCTGAACACAGTCACTTTCCATATTTTAAATGTGGGGGTTGAGAGAAATGACAACATTGGTAAGAAGCTGAAGTTTTCGAACAAAATAGTCATACAACAGTATGCTCCGAGATTTGAAAAATACCAAACCCGGATACAATACAATACGAAGATAAGTTACCGAAAAAAGGATCTGCCTATTACGCTCAGGCCGTTTTTACAGGGAGCCATTTACTATTATTTAAATGGGGTACCTGTAAGTTATTATGATGAAAACCTTAACCTGGTAGAGGTAGCTTCGCCAAATGGATTTCATCGCTATCGAATCCGGTTAGGTACAAGTTTCAAGCCTGTGAAAAAAAACCAGAATCTATCATTCTCACTCTATTTAGCATGGAACAGGGAGTTTAACATCAGTGGATTAGGAAATGATATCAACGTGCCAAGGCCTTCACGGACTGGCACCAGGATCTATACTTCATATCAATTCAACAACTATAACATCCTGGGAACACAGGTCAATTATTTCTTTTAGGAAAATCTTGACATTTATGTGACAGCAGTCAATAAGCTCCACTTTGACCTATTTAACCCTCATCGCCAAACTTTTTGTCTTCAGAGGACTTTTTGGTGAGTAAGACCTCAACATTCCACAAGTTTCGCACACCATTAACGGTGGGCGAAACCTGCGGGAATGATAAGGCAAGTCTTTAAATGTTGTCAATAAGCAGAATCACAATCAAACTTAAAAAGGTAGCCGTTAACAGTCCTCCCAGAATCACCACCGCCATCGGGCTTTGGATCTCGTTTTCAAGTTGACCTCCTTTAAGTGTCAAAGGGATCAGGGTCAGTCGTGCTGTAAATGTGGCCATAAGAATGGGATTCAAACGGTCCAGGGCTCCGGCATGTAAAAGTTCATATCCCCGTTTTCCTTCCTTTTTCAGGTCTTCGTAACGCGATACCAGTAATATTCCGTTTCGGGTGGCTATCCCAAACAATCTGACAAAGCACTTGGTTGCCGAAATACTGATGCCTGAGCTGAAACACACATTCAAAGTGCCCTGCCAGAGCCGCTTTTTGGGTACTTTTCGAAAGCAAATGCTTTTTACTACTATCAAAAGGAGTAATACGAGAGAAGCACAACCAGCAGCCTTATTTTGGTTGAAGGCACATATCCTGTATTATGCCGGTTTAAACTTTCACCAAGATCATAAGACATCCTGTATACAGCTTTCCCTCTGAACACCTGAGAATGTATACAAACTACATAATGAAAGTAGGTTAGTAGAATTATATTATGTGCCCATCGGGACAGCCCGACGGAGCCCATTGTAAAAGGTTCTAAGCGGATAGAGAATGTGAAAAATAAAAAGCCCGCTAAATCCACTATCTGGAGGATTTAGCGGGCGAAGTCGGGGTGACAGGATTTGAACCTGCGACCCCTTGCACCCCATGCAAGTACGCTACCGGACTGCGCCACACCCCGAACTAGTAGGAAACGAAAACCACATTATGGCTTCCACTTCATTGTTATAGAATAATCAATCCGCAATTGATTATTCTCATTAATATGTTTAAAAATGGACATCTCTACAATGGCTGTAAGGATAATCCCAATTTTAAGTTTGTTAGTGCGCCAAAATTACAAAAATTACGCTGGTATCATCAAACCCAATCGTATTTCTTTTGATACTTTTGCAAACACAGTAACTAAACATACGCTAACTGAAAAATGGTTTTTCATTTCCGATCTTTTTTCCTGTTTATTTTAATCGTTTTTTCTTCTTCCTTATTATTTGCCGATGCCGGAAGAGCCTTGAAACTTTACGAGAAAAAGGACTTTGAAAAATTGCCAGAATACCTTCAGAAAAACCTGGAGAAGGACAGTCTTGCCCCTGGAATCAAATATGTCTATTCGCTTTTGCTTCTCGACACCGGCTTTGCGGGCTATCATATTGACAGCGCATACATTTTTATTGTAGATGCCCACTACTCCTATTCTTTGATCGATGAAAAAGAAAGGAGCAAGCTGGCCAAAGATGGTATTTCCGATTCAACTATCCTGCGCCAGAAATCACGGGTTGAAGCGACAGCCTTTAGAAGAGCTAGGGATGAGCATTCGATAGCAGATTATGATTATTATATTGATTTTTTCAGTACGGCCAGGGAAGTGGATAGCGCGATAGTTTACCGGGATCAAATCGCCTATTTCAATGCAGTGGAGGAAAATACCTATCAGGCATTTGAATACTTTTTCACATCGTATCCAAATGCCGTCCAGGTGAAAGAGGCTATGAGAAATTATGAGCGATTATTATTTCAATCGAAAACGGGTGGGGGCAGGCTAACGGATTACATACGCTTTTTAGAAGAAAATCCTGATACCCCATATCGCTCTGAAGCTGAGCTGGAGATACTCCTTCTGGCAACTGCCGATAACAGCGAAAAAAGCTATGCCTGGTTTATGGAAAATTATCCACGAAGCCGGTATAAAAAACGCGCAGCAGATTTTCTGTTTCATGTACTATTATTTAATCATACTCCCACAGAAATTATAGATAGATATCCGTTTTATGCTGTGCATGATTCACTAAAAAACATTTTAAATCTCTATGATGAGACCATATTCCCGATTTTTGAGGAGGGCCGCTATTCATTCATCAATTCCGATGGGAATACTGTTCCCGGTATATCTGCAGACTCTATTCCTCCAGATTTGATTTGCGGAAATTTGACAAACGATATCATAGAAGGCTATTCCGACGATTCTCTTTTATTAATTTCCCTGGATGCCGGTATCATTCATAGAGGACCGAAGGCAAACGTAGAATTTCTCAAAGGTGGATTTATTCTTCTGGAAACCGACCGGGAAAAAACGCTGGTGCATAAAACAGGAACGGTCATCCGGTCCGGGGATTTTGATGAAGTAGAACTCCTTGACAATACCTTTTTCAAATACAGAAAAGGTGAAAAATGGGGACTTTTTTCGGTAATGGGAAAACAAATCCTTTCGGCCGAATTTGACGAAATCGAAACAGAAAGCGGATTTTTTGTTTTAGTAAATGGAGAACACCTTGCTATCACAAATAAAGAAGAACTTAAAAAAGCTGCTGAAGGAATTGATATACCTTTATTCTATAGCTATGATGACTACTTTTCTATTGATGATTCTCATCTTATCGTTATAAGCGATAAAAAGGAAGCCCTTTTAAAACCAGACCTTAGTATAGCCATTAAGCTTGAAAACCATAAAATCAACCGTTTTTTTGGTGGGTGGATGGTCGAATCGCAAGATGGGTACAGACTTTATGATGAGGAATTTGAGCCGCTCTCCGGCGAAACGTATAGTAGAATTTTAAAGGATCCCCATAAGATGGCTTTTCGCCTAAAAGGCTTGTGGGGTATCGCATTTGAAGGACAGAAATTTAACCAGGGATTATATTTTGACTCCGTTTATTTTTTACATGAAAACATTACGCTGTTATTTAATCAGCAAAACACTTATGTCCGATATAAAGGTGACAGCCTCCATAAATTAGATGATTATCTAAAATTGAGCCTGCTAAAACCACAGTCAATCTCGGGCACGGGTGAAAAATTGCCCGGCTATTTGCTGATTGAAACAAAAAGGGGTTTTCTCAAAGTGATGGACGAAAGCGGCGTCGAGGTAATCAGTGGGAAATTTGACGAGATTGAAGCGCTCGGGAAGGAATACCTGGTTGTCACCAGGAACAATAAAAAGGGATTGTACCTACATACGGGAAAAGAACTACTTAAAACCTCCTATCAGGGTATAAGCAACTACAACGACGGGTATGTGAGCACCATGTTGAATAACAAATTTGGGATTTTTCACTATCAGGATGAGCTGCTTCTGAGTGCCAAACATACCAAAACGCTTAAACCATTTGGTCAGCACTACTTTGTGTCAGAAAGTAGTGACCGTTTCGCCTTTGTTAATCGTGAAAATGAATTTATCACTGAGTACCAATTTAAAAAGATCGAATACTGGAATGATACTTCAGCTCTGGTGAAAACAGATGATAACTGGCAAATTTTTGATATAAAAAATAACAAGGTTGCCTATGATGGGATTACCTTGTATGAAAATTTAGAGAGTCCCGGGGGCGAACGTCTGATCCTTATTACTAAGGAAAATCAAAATGGAGTTTTGAGTAACCTGGAAGGAGAAATCATCGGCCCTACTTTTAATGCGATTTACAATGTTGGGAGGATCAGTGAACCAGTATTCTTTGCTGAAAAGTATGTGAAGGAAGCTGACTTTTACATAGTCATCTACTACAAAAAGTCCGGCGACATTATTAGAAAACAGGTTTTTACAGACGAAGAATACTGGAATATCTATTGCCAGGAGTAATAATATTTTAAAGAGGATGTTCATGTAAGCAGGTAATACTTTGTAAATACAATCATTAAAACATTTGCTATGAACATTCCCGAATCTCCTCAAAAAAAACCCTAGGTACTTCAAATGGAAGAAGGCACCGATTTCTGGTGTGCCTGTGGCAGAAGCAAGAATCAGCCTTTTTGTGACAGTTCGCATAAGGGATCGAGCTTTAGTCCGGTTAAAACCATTCTCGAAAAGGATATGAATGTGGCATGGTGCGGTTGTAAAATGAGTAAAGACTTTCCATTCTGTAACGGTAGCCATAAAAGTTTATAAGCCATAAAAATTAAATTTTATTTCTACTGATCTCTTGACTAATTTTGTTGGAACCCTGAAATTCCACCAAATTGCCAAACCTAAATTCTACAGCGGCATTTTTTAAGAACTTATTAAAGCTTACCCGCTTTCCTAATTTACTTATCATTGGAATAACACAGTATTTTGCTGCTATTTTTCTTATTGGTCACCCTGACAATTATTTTTATTTGCTCACGGACATAAAGATGTTGGTGCTTACCTCTTCTACCATAATCATTGCAGCAGCGGGATACATAATCAATGATTACTACGATGTCAAAATAGACTATGTGAACAAACCGGAAAAAGTGATAGTAGGGCGACATATCAAACGAAGAATCGTACTTTTTTCCCATTTCGCGCTTAACATGGCTGGCATAACGCTCGGGTTTTGGTTAAGTTGGAAAATTGCGGCTATCAATTTCGTTGCTGCTTTTCTCCTTTGGGTCTATAGCAATCAATTAAAACGGCTTCCGTTTATCGGAAATTTGCTTATCTCACTTTTGACCGGTGCATCCCTGATGGTGCTGGCTGTTTACTTCGAGCGAAATTTTTATTTGATACTGAATTATGCGGTTTTTGCATTTTCAATCACTATCATACGAGAAATAATCAAGGACATGGAGGATATGACAGGCGATGAGTTATATGGTAGTAAGACCCTTCCTATTATCTGGGGCGTTGCCCGAACCAAAGTTTTTTTGTTCATTTTAATTTTCTTTTTCATCATACTGCTGTTCTACCTTTCACATATTTTGGGGAACACCATACTCAACACTTTTTTTGTGATTCTTTTAATACCCATTTCGTATTTCAATTTTCTCCTGTATAAGGCTGATACAAAAAAGAAATTTAACGAGTTGAGTAATTATTGTAAACTCTTTATGTTGGCGGGCATATTCAGTATGACGTTCTTTTAATAACTCCTCATGAAAAACATAGTCATTTTTGCATCAGGCTCCGGAACCAATGCCGAGGCGATCATCAAACATTTTCAACATAGTTCTAAAGCGAAGGTAGCCTTGGTCATTAGTAATAATGCTTCGGCCTTTGTATTGGAGCGGGCTGGAAAATACAAAGTGGAAACACTGGTGTTTAACCGACAAAAGTTAAACGAAACCGAAGAAGTCGACCGGGCGCTACGGGATCGGAATATTGATTTTATAGTCCTTGCCGGTTTTATGTTGCTTTTTCCAAAACGATTGATAAAAAAATTTCCAAATAAAATACTGAACATACATCCGGCATTGCTTCCAAAATATGGTGGCAAGGGCATGTATGGAATGTACGTGCACGAAGCGGTAGTTTTGAACCGGGAAAAGGAAAGTGGAATTACGATTCACCTGGTCAACGAATACTACGACCAGGGTGAGATTATTTTCCAAGCCAGCTGTCCGGTTAGTCCGGAGGATTCTCCTGAAGACGTGGCTTCAAAAATACATATATTGGAGCATGAGCACTACCCAAAGGTAATCGAGGAGCAGTTGATGAAATAAAAAAAGGGAGAGGCTGATTTTAGGGTTAGTAAAGTCAATCCAATCTCCCTTTTTAGCTAAAAAACATATTGCGACTATGATTATAGCAACAGCTATAATTTCTTATAAACCAATTAAGCCCTATCCATTCATTGCTTCAATGGTTTTGTGCAAGTCAACATACATTGAAAAAAATTTCTCGTCCTCATTACTTTGCCTCATTCAAGGCAAAAAATTCATTGCTTTAGAAATTTAGGCAAACATATAGTTTTTTTCCGTGTGATCTTCAATATTTCCCCAATTTTTGCTCACTTTTTTGAGGATTAACGTTCAAATTAAGCAAATCAGATCAGCTATTTCTGATCGAGTTTAAAAAGTCTTCGATTAATCTCGTATTGGCGCTGATATTAAAATTATCCCTTCTTTTGTTCCCTTTTACCTTTTTTACAGTCTCCACAGAGCAGCCAGAAACATAGGCCACCATTTTGTCGGGTATTTTAATTATCTTATCAATGTTTACTTTTTTATCCATTAGTTCGACTTAATTTCTCTCCGTAAATGTATTTTGCAACTAAATTAAGTTTTTTTCCGAATTATAGAAATATTACGGGAGGGGAAATTGGTTATTACTAAGTATATATTTTATCAAACTGCTATTTGATGGATCAAACTCCCAACGATAGGTTGCGACATTTTAGAATTGAAGAGTTGAACTTGAGCCAAAAAGACATGGCTCAAACGCTCGGCATGCAGCAAGGTTCTTACTCGGATATCGAAAGAGGCAGGGTAGGAGTAAGCGGTATTTTAACCAAGCTTATAAAAAGCTTTAATATCAATCCGATATGGCTTGTGGAGGGTTTTGGGAAAAAAAAATTGGAGGACATAAGCTACCTGTATGATGAGTCCACCTTAACGGTCGTCAGCGAGGATAAAGAAAAATATGCCGCGCAAGACGATGCCTTTCAATTGATGGATGAACTGGAAAAAAAATGTCAATCAGAAGAGTCTAAACAACTCGTTTCCCACCTGAAGTCGGTGGTCGGGAAGCTTATCGTTGACAACAATGAAAAGCTTAACGAAATCAATGAGCTGAAGGGAACGATTATTGACCTCTATCGGAAGAGGGAAAACCTGAAAAATATTATTAAAAAGTTCTGATATAAGATTAGTCAGTGGCAAGCCAGTTTTTTACCTGTTTTATTCCTTTGTAGAATTTGACTGCCTTATATGCGACGAATGCAAAAACAATTGTTAAAATGGACATTGAAATTTTAAACCATGAATTTTCTCTTTCCATTGACGCGAGCTGTAGTTCCTTTGCTTGCTTTTCAAGAATCCACTCTACTTCTTTCATACGGTACTTTGCATTTTGCTCTGTTAGTTTTTCTTTAGCTCCTTGCAGACTTTCGACTTGCTGAAGATATAGATCGTTAAATGAGAATGCTTTTTGAAAATCCCCCAATCCCTCATATGCTTCAGAAATATTTTTTGATGACCTCATAAATTCATAGTCAAAAGAACCTTGATGCGAAAACTCCATGCTCTTTTTATAAAATTCGATCGCCCTATACCAATCTTTTTCCTTTAAATAGACATCTCCCAAATTGTTATTTAACCACTTTAACCTTTCTGTGTCATTTAGTTTCTGGCTAATTAATAGGGCCTGATTATAGAAATATTTCGCTGAATCAAACTGGTCTTGTTCTAGATAGGTCCCCCCCAGATTACTTACGTACCAGGATCTTTTTTCGTCATAAACACTATTATCATTACTAATTCTAAGGGCTTGGAGAAAATACTTTTGCGCTTCGCGAAACTTTTGCTGTCTCTTTCTAAGAATTCCAAAGAGGTTATAGGTTTCAGCTAAGCTTCCCTGGTCACCTAACTCCTCATACAATTGCAAGGCTATATTTAAGTGGTCTTCTGCCTGATTATAATCATCCAACTTATAATAGGTCAGGCCAATATTGTAATTTAAAACGGCAATATGGGATGCGGAATTGATTTGATTGGCAATATCTAGTGCTTTATTGAAAAAGTTAATGGCCTCGTCAAACCCGTAAGTTAAATCATATATGGATCCAATACTTTGAAATAATTTGAGTTCACGTTCTTTGTACACTTTCGAAGTGAGATCATTTTTCTGGATATAATTAATTCCCTGAAAAAATTTCAAGGAGGCATTATCAAATTGATTCAACTTGAAATAGGCATGCCCGCTTGCATAGTAGGATTTCACGATGCCAAGTTTGTAGTTTTTGTCTCTAGAGTGATCAAACAACTGTTGAGAATAATATAGGGAAGAATCAATGTCTTTTTCCAGGTAATCCCAGGCCCGATCATATAGTTGTTCAATTTCTCTTTGTTGAATATCCTGGGATTTCAATCCACCGTTCACAAACAACACAAAAAGTAATACGATTTTTAAACTCCTAGCCATGTACACTAAATTAATTATATATTAAATATAGCAGGAAAATAACATTTTCCTGCTATAATGACTAGAATAGTTGACTACTATTTGTCTCCCGGTTTGGTGTTGGTGCCTCCATCAGTCAATTTCACCTCAAATTTTTCTGTGTTTTTGTTCAGATCTTGTGGTGTAACATCCTCATCATTAAGGATTGAACAAGAAGTGATAAATCCAATGGCAAATACACCAACTAAACAGGTTAATAAACTTTTCATAACTTTAAATTTTGGTTAAACATAGCCTAAGTTATGAAATAATGTACCCTCTTAGCGGTACCTATTAGTTGGTTTGGTATAAAAACCTTAATGATATAACACCTTCTTGGTTTAATCCAATTTTAGGGACAGAAAAACCAGCTTGGAGGCTATCTTTGGTCGTAATTATTGTTTCTGGTTGCTTAACCCCTTCATCCTAAGTATGGGAGTTGTTTTTGTTCTGGCTCATTCGGTGGCAAGCCAGTTTTTTACCTGTCGTATTCCTTTGTAGTATTTGACAGCCTGGTAGGAAGCCACGCTGATTAATGCAAGCAATAAGATCGATGAAAGCTTTAGGAATAGAATAATATTTTTTGATAGCGCGATTTGCCTTTCCTGAGCTCTTTTCTCCATTTGCCATTCCATTTCCTTCATCCTATAGATTGAATTCTGTTCTAGCAACTTGCTTCTTGTCTTTTCTAAAAGTTCAGCGTGGGAAAGATACAACTCATTAAATTTAAGGGCGTTCTGATAATCACCAATGTTTTGATAAGCAGAAGCTAAATTCTTGCAGGCCCTTTGATATTCTTCGTCAAGATTAGTATCGGTTATTGAATTGAATGTTGAAGCGTAATAATCAATTGCTTTTGAATAATTTCCCAGTTTTAGATATGCGTCTCCGAGATTATTTTGAATCCAGTTAATCTTTTCCTGATCGCTTTTCTTTTCACTAATATCCAATGCAGATTGATAATAGTAAATAGCAGAATCCAGGGCGCCTTGATCAAAAAAATTGTCGCCGATATTGCTTATATAGTATGCAAGGTTGTCGCCACTTTGGTTGGATTCAATTGCCAGGCTATAGTATTCATTAGAGTTCATAAAGTCTCTTAAGTAACTATATGCATTACCAAGGCTATTGTAAATCTTGGAAAGCTGCGATTTGTTAGTAGAGGAAAGATATTGTTTTGCAGTTAAGTAATATTCAATTGCCTCCGGGTAATTTTCTGATTTTTCCCTGATTACTCCCAAATTGTAATTTAATGACGATATCTCAGACGAGTCATTTAATTGATAGGAGATGTCCAGAGCTTTTAAATAGTAATCCTGGGAGGTTTCATATCCATAGGTCTTAAAGTAAGCTAAACCTATGTTTTTGTAAATTTTGATTTTCCTTTTGTTAAAATTATTGGATTCATTTTTTTCAATGACTTCCAGTGCTGCAAAGGAACTTTTTACGCTTTCGTCAAAAATCTGCAATTCATTAAATGCCATACCTCTTTGATAATAGGCGTAATACAAACCTTCCGTATAATCCATTTCCTTGGCTAGCTTCAATTGATTATCGGTGAGCTGTACGACTAGTTCCGGACTCTGATATAATAAGTCCCAACCTACAATATTTAAGGAATCTACTTTCGCTTTCTGTTCTTTAAAACCACCTGCGTTGGCTGTATAACCATAAAAAGCCGATAAAAGAAAAGATAAAAATAAAACCCTAATTCCCATAGAACGTCGCATATGATTCGTCTCTTACAATATGTAAATATAAATATAGCAGAATTATAACTCTAATTCTGCTATATAACCAGAATTAGAGATCTATTAATCCCTTCCAGGGTCACCTGGGTCTGGTTCTGATCCGCCTTTTGTCAGCTCTACTTCAAATTTTTCACTGCTTATTTTTGACTGAACTGGCTTAACATCCTCATCACTAAGGGTTGAACAAGAAGTAATTAGTCCAATAGCAAATACGCCAACTAAACAGGTTAATAATCTTTTCATAACTTTAAATTTTTGGTTAAACATATCCTAAGTTATGAAATAATGTACCTGCTTAGCGGTACCGATTAACTGTGTTTATTTAAAAATTTTAATGTTATAACTACTTCTTGAATTAGTCCAATTTAATTGGCATAAAAAAAGCCAGCTAGCTGGCTTTTTTTGATAGTTTCTCTATTTTATGGCTGCTAAACTCCCTCAGCCTCAACCGCCTGAACTTCCGGAACCATACTTTTCAATAAATTTTCGATACCGGCCTTCAGCGTAAGTGTAGAGCTTGGACACCCACTACAGGCCCCTTGTAAAAGTACCTTGACTACACCCTCATTAAATGAATGGTATTGAATGGCGCCACCGTCCATTTCCACAGCAGGTTTTATATACTCTTCCAATACACTGATGATTCGTTCGTCAATGGAGGCATTATTATTCCCCGGCTCAATTGCCGTTTCTTTTTTTGTATTCTCCGTTTTAAGCTCTTCAATTAAAATGGGCTTTCCGGACTCAATATATTCCTGTATAAATTCTTTGATTTCCAGCTTGACATCCTCCCAATTGATGCTGTCTACCTTTGTCACTGTGATGAAATTATTCATATAAAAAACGCGCTGAACAAAGGGAAAATTAAATAAAGTCTGCGCCAGGGGGGCATTTTTTGTACTTTCTATATCAGGAAAATCATAACTATCGCCTTCTCCGACGAGCATTCGGTTAGCCACAAACTTTAAGGAATTGGGGTTGGGGTTTGACTCAATATAAATGTTTAATGCTGACATCTTTCGTATTAATTTTTGTTTTCAATCTTCTCGTCTATTTCTGCCATGGTAACAGAAACGGTAGAATCACCCGTAATGTTTACGACGGTTCTGCACATATCCAATATTCTATCCGGCGCAACAATTAGCGCGAGACCAGCAGCCGGAATTCCCACAGATTCCAATACAATAACCAACATCACCATCCCGGCACCCGGCACTCCTGCCGATCCTATTGAAGCCAGGAGAGCAGTCATAATGATCGTTAGTTGGTTCATCAAGGTCATTTCCATGCCTAATGCCTGCGCAATAAAAACTGCCGCTACTCCCTGGTATAAACTGGTTCCGTCCATATTTATGGTAGCGCCTAGTGGTAACACAAAGCTACTTACCTCCTCGGGAACTTTCAGGTTTTTTTCCACACACTCCATTGTAACGGGTAGGGTGGCGCTGCTGCTACTGGTACTAAATGCCAGTATCTGGGCCTCACGGATTCCTTTGAAAAAATCCTGGTATCTGATCTTGGAAAAATACTTTAATATGGAAGGATAAACGGCCAGGGTCATGATCAATAAACCAAGAATAACTGTCATTCCATACACCAGCAGTGCGCCGAGAATCTCCAATGCCTTTGATGGATTTTCACCTGCCAGCTCCACAATCAATGCCGCCATCAACGCGAAAACCCCAAAAGGAGCAAGCATCATGATGTAATCTATGATTTTTAATACCACATCATTTAGGCCCTCGAAAAATTGGATGACCGGTTTTGCTTTTTCCTTTTTAACCTGGAGTAGTGCAATTCCAAAAACCACAGAGAAAAATACCACCTGGAGCATGTTTTTATTGTCCGCTGTCGATCCAAAAATGTTTTCCGGAACTAATCGGACCAAAGGTTCAAGAGGTTCTTTTTCTTTCACTTCTTTTTTTACCAAGTCCTGTGTTTTTTCCACGGCTCCGCTGTACATCTCCATCAACTCCACCCGGGTTTCTTCGGAAATAAATTTTCCCGGCTTGATCAGGTTGACACTTAACAGACCAATGGTAGTAGCTAAAATAGTTGTACAGATATAAATCAAAATGGTTCTTACTCCGAGCCTTGACAGCTTCGAAACATCTCCCAAATTAGTCACTCCTACGATCAGCGACGCCAAAATCAATGGCATAGCAATCAGCTTTAACGCATTGATGAAAATGGTTCCTACTGGTTTTATGTAAAAAACAACAAATGAATTGGGGATACCGGAGTAGATCACCACAAAACCAAAGATTAGCCCGAGAAACAGCCCAATAATAATCTTTGTATGCAGTGCCAGTTTCGGCATAGGCTAAAGTTTAACGGTTTTATTGATTAAATAGAAATCCAATAGGGTAATGGCCGCCATGCCCTCTACAATAGGAACTGCCCGCGGAACAACACAGGGATCATGCCTTCCTTTGCCGGAAACTATGGTTTCATTGCCTTCAATATCGATACTTTGCTGATCCTTCATAATAGTGGCCACCGGTTTAAAGGCAACCCGGAAATAAATGTCCTGACCGTTTGAAATCCCTCCCTGAATACCACCGGAATGATTTGTGGTGGTGGTGATGTTGCCATTCTTTGATTCAAAAATGTCATTGTGTTGAGATCCAAACATACTTACACCTTCAAAACCACTTCCATATTCAAATCCCTTAACCGCATTAATGCCTAACATGGCCTTTCCTAATTCTGCGTGAAGCTTATCAAAAACAGGTTCGCCAAGTCCGACGGGTACTCCCTTTGCCACACATGACACTACCCCGCCAATGGTATCCCTGTTTTTCCTGGTTTGGTCTATAAAATCAATCATTTTATTGGCGGTTTCCTCGTCAGGGCACCGCACAATGTTCCCTTCAGTTTTCTGTAAATCCAGTTCCTGGTAACTTTTTTCCAGCTTGATGGGGCCAGCCTGCGACACGTAAGCCTGGATGGATACTCCGATTTTTTTTAGCGCAAGTTTAGCTATCGCACCTGCCGCCACGCGGGCTGCCGTTTCTCTGGCGGAGCTTCTTCCTCCTCCCCGGTAGTCACGAATGCCATATTTTTCATGGTAGGTATAATCTGCATGGGAAGGCCGGAACTTTTCAGAAATATGCGAATAATCAGCGCTTTTCTGGTCTTTGTTCCAGATCAGAATGGTCAGGGGAGTTCCGGTAGCTTTTCCTTCGAAGATACCCGATACTATCTCAAATTTGTCTTCCTCTTTTCTTTGGGTCGTGATTTTAGATTGCCCGGGTTTTCGTCGATCCAGTTCCGACTGAATAAACTCCTCGTCGATTTCCAGTCCCGCGGGGCAACCATCTATTACCACTCCAATTGCCCGACCGTGAGACTCCCCGAAAGTTGATATTTTGAATAGGGTTCCTGTGGTGTTTCTCATCGTTTCTTAAAAATGATTACTAGTGTGACCACCAACATGAGCCCCAGGAGAATGTTAGTAGTCATCCTAAAAATAATATCCCAATTCGTACCTTTTACAGAATTGTCCTCTAAATCAATCAAATCATAAAAAGATCCCAGATCAGTGGCAGAAATGAATTGATTCTTTTTGCTTTCACCTGAGATATTAAATTTATATTCTGATTTCAGTGTATCATATTTCTCTAAAACCGGATCAAAATAAATCCAGTTCACATAATTCGAAAAATCAAATTTTCCCGGTTCATTTGGTATTACATAGTAACTAAATGTTTTTGAGCCCTTGACCGATTCATTACTTCTTCGTACTCTCTGTTGAATATTGGGAGAATAAAAGTCAAAATCATCTGTCTTTTTAATCGTGGGTTCTGCAATCGCAGAAATATTTCCTTCGCCAAGGATATTAAAATTATAATTGAAACTTTCGCCGGTTTTCAGCTCAGTAGATGAGACTTCTTCTTTTAGAGTATATCTCCCCACGGCAACGTTTTCCCTCAAAGGATGTGGTGGCAAAGGTTTAACCTTAACAGTTTTTGCCCTTGACGAATATGTTTTAAAGTCTTCTTGCCTGTTAGAGGAAAAGAAAGAAGGATTTTTGGCTTCCTTGTATTTAATCATTTTCAAATCAACAGAGGGAAATTCAACCGGATCGCTGTTCAGGGGAAAAAAACGGGCTTCAAAAATCTTGTATTCAGTGTGCATTTTATTGTTGATGCTTACCCGCTCGCCATCAATCTTGTCAATATTGAAATTTTCTTCCCAACAATTTTTTGGGCGGATTTCCTTAATAAGCTCGGCTACTTGTTTTCCTGTTTCGTAGAAAGATAGCCTTGCCCTGTTTTGGTCAGAAACATAAAACGCCAGTGTCGCTGTAAAACCCTCACCTACGTACACTTCATCTTTGTCTATCGTTAAGGCCAGAAAAGCTTCATCGTCCACCTCGATGTATTCCGTGTTTCTTCTGTCGCCAAAAAAGTCCTCAAATGGGTCATATGCAAATGGGTCGTACTGCTTTTGCTGGATCGGTGGCCCGACCTTGATCTTTTTTCCCTGAGATGATACCTCCTTACCATTGACACTGATTGTAAACGGGGCCAATGTAAAAAGCCCTTCTCCGGTGGGAATATAATTTTGGATAATACTTTGAGTAAAGGTCATCTGACCATTGACAATATTGGTATAGGAAGAGCTCGAAACCCCGCTTTTCTCAAATCCCCGAATTTCAGGAAAATCCCCATACTCTCGAATACGGTCATTTTTGACCTCTACTGTAATAGTAAAATATTGATTGGAGGCAATCTCATCCGGGCCCAGGGTGACGCTTATTTCCTGGCAAAATGAGGTGGCATTGATTCCTAAAAGACCAATAAAAATTAATACTAACCTTTTCATATTTTTTCCGTTGCGATAATTTACAAACGTCAATTACCGTTGGACTATTACAAGCAGCAAAGTTACCAGATATCTTGTAATTAGATCAATGAATTTGTAAATTGATTGCGCCACATGGGTATCAAAATCATTTCATTAATAAATCTACGTTTAACCAAAAATTTTGACGATCATGTTAAGATACGCTAAACAAGTACTTTCAAAAGTAAGCTTCGACAAGGAATTATTTGAAAAAGAACTTAGGAAGGCAATTAAGATGCTAGTACCAGTCGAAATTAGAGAGTTAAAGAAATGGTGTTACAGAAAGTTTAGTAAGCTATACCGGGCCATCTTAGACAGATGCTTTTCTGTTGTGCCTGCTTAGAGTTACTTAAATTCTACCAAAAAATAAAAGGCTTCTTTTTCGGGAAGCCTTTTATTTTATAAATGAAATGTTTCTTTTAAAGCCTGTATATTTTGTGCGCTGAACCGGAGAATTTTTAAAGACCTTTTTGAAGACCTCCTCTGTCAGTTCCATCCAGTCTGTTTTATTAAACCTCTTCAGTTCTTCACCCGGTCTGAAATTTTCCTCCCGGTGTGGCTTGGAAAAACGGTTCCAGGGACAAACATCCTGACATATATCACAGCCAAATATCCAATCATTCATTTTTCCCGAGAATTCTGCCGGAATTTCATCCTTCAATTCTATGGTAAGGTAGGAAATGCATTTGCTTGCGTTAATAACAGTGTTCCCTACAATCGCATCCGTAGGGCAGGCATCGATGCACCGGGTACAATCCCCGCAATGATCTTTCACAGGGTCGTCGGAGATCAGTTCCAGATCACAAATGATTTCCGCCAAAAAGAAAAAGCTACCCAGGTTTTTATGTAAGAGCAGAGAGTTTTTTCCAATCCAACCCAGGCCTGATTTAGCAGCCCATTGTCTTTCCATCACGGGAGCGGAATCGACAAAAACCCGTCCGTCGATATTGCCGATTTCTTTGGTCAGCTCGGCGAACAGGTTTTTTAACTTATTTTTTATCACAAAATGATAATCGATTCCATAGGCATATTTCGCAATTTTGAAATTGTTTCGCTCGTCAATAATTTCTTCCGGGTAGTAATTGTAAATGAGGGAAATGACACTTTTCGCCCCCGGAACGAGTTTTCTTGGATCCAGACGTTTGTCAAAATGATTGGCCATGTAGGCCATTTTACCATGATAGCCCCTGGAAAGCCATTCTTCCAGATGACGTGCTTCTTCACTTAAAAAATCTGCTTTTGCGATACCGCAATATTCAAAGCCAAATTTTCTCGCCTTGTCCTTTACAATTATAGTGTGCTTTTGAATGGAAGAATGATCCAAACCCTTAATCGAATAATGTCCCGGTTTTTCCCGGCATGGGGATTTTTAAATGCTTGTAGGCTATTTCTGTGGTTTCGCGACCGCGGGAAGTGCGTTTGATGTAACCCTCCTGGATCAAAAATGGCTCGTACACCTCTTCAATCGTTTCAGCTTCCTCACCGCAAGCAGTGGCAATGGTAGAAATGCCCACCGGACCACCTTTGAACTTCTCAATAATAGTTTGGAGTATGCGGTTGTCCATTTCATCCAGGCCATTTTCATCCACATCCAGCGCCTTCAATGCCATTTTTGCAATGTCTCGTGTGATCGTGCCAGTGCCTTTTATTTCTGCAAAGTCGCGTGTCCTTCTCAGCAGGTTATTCGAGATCCTGGGAGTTCCCCGACTTCTTCTGGCGATTTCAAATGCAGCGTCCTCTTCTATGGGGGTATTCAAAATTCCAGCCGAGCGGACGATTATTTTCTGTAGCACTTCGGCGGTATAATATTCCAGGCGTGAATTAATTCCAAACCTGGCACGCAGCGGGGAAGTTAGTAATCCCGCCCTCGTAGTAGCACCAATCAAAGTGAAAGGGTTCAGAGAGATTTGAACCGATCTTGCGCTCGGCCCGCTGTCCAGCATGATGTCGATCCGGTAGTCTTCCATGGCTGAATACAAATATTCTTCCACAACGGGATTTAAGCGGTGTATTTCATCAATAAATAATACGTCCCCTTCCTCCAGGTTGGTTAGCAAACCGGCAAGGTCTCCCGGTTTGTCAAGCACAGGTCCGGAGGTAAGCTTTAGGTTGCTATTTAATTCACTGGAAATGATATAGGAAAGTGTGGTTTTCCCCAATCCAGGAGGCCCATGAAGCAATACATGATCAAGAGGTTCGCCTCTTTTTTTTGCCGCCTGAACGAAGACTTTCAGGTTTTCCAGGATCTTGTCCTGTCCGGCAAAGTCCTGAAACGCGAGGGGACGCAAAGCCTTTTCCACCTCCTTCTCAGCAGGTGTCATATTTTCGTCGTCCGGTAGCAGATAGTCTTCACGCATGATTTTACAATTAAGCAAATTTGAAAATTTAATTCATAGGATAAAAATGAAATAGAAAGGGAACTTTCATTTCAAATGAATCGCCTATGTCATCCATCTGGAAAAAAGTATCTTGCACATTCATTTTTAAATCATGGAAAGAAAGCGAATAGCGAGCATTGTATACCCCTTGGTTTTGTTGGTCATTATGTTTGGGGTGTGGAAATACAGGGAGGGAAAAAAAGATACGCCTCTGAAAATGTTGAAAATAAAAGGCTTCACTATGGGGAAGATCCAGTACAATATTATCTACTTCCACCCTGACAACCTGAATCTCTCGGAGGAAGTAGATTCATTATTGAGGGTGTGGAACCAAGCCCTTTCCACTTACATCCAGGACTCAGAAATTAGCCGGTTTAACCGTGATTCGTGTTTCACCTTTGAAAGCCGCTACTTTTTACCGGTATTGAAAACCAGCAAGGTAGTCTATGAAAATACTGCTGGCGCATTTGATCCGACGGTAGGCCCGTTAGTAAATGCCTGGGGCTTTGGCCCGGATGATCCAAATTACCCCGACAGTAGCAAAGTTGATTCGCTTAAAAATTTCATTGGATTTGATAAGATTTCATTTGATGAAAAAAAGGTGTGTAAAACGATACGGGAAGCTCAATTGGATTTTAGCGCCATTGCCAAAGGTTATGCAGTAGATGTCGTGGCCGATTTCATAAAGTCAAACGGTGCGGAAAATGTACTGGTAGAGATTGGCGGTGAATTGGTATGTTTTGGTGAAAAAGGAAAAGATCATCCCTGGGTAGCTGGCATTGAAGATCCCGATGTGTCAATAAATGAGCAACGCCTGCTGGCTAAGGTAAACCTGCGTGATCGGGCGATGGCTACTTCTGGAAACTATCGCAATTACTATGTGAAAGATGGTATCAAATATTCCCACACGATTGATCCGTCCACAGGCTTTCCGGTTCAAAGAAATATCCTCAGTGCGACAGTCTTTGCTGATGATTGCATGACGGCCGATGCTTACGCCACGGCTTTTATGGTGTTGGGAATTGAGGGCTCCAAAAACGTGTTGAAGAACACAGAAGGAATTGAAGCCTTTTTAGTGTTCAGCAATGAGGAAGGACAAGTGGAATATTTTTCTACCGAGGCGGTCAGCTCGTCAATCGAACTTGTCAATGGGAAGTAAAAATGAATGGTTTGGCGAGTGGTTTAATTCCAAATATTACCACATTTTATATAAACATCGCGACCACGAGGAAGCGAAGCTTTTTATTGACAATATTTGCCAACTGGTGCAATTGGATAAAGGGCAAAAAGTGCTTGATCTGGCCTGTGGAAAAGGACGCCATGCTATTTATTTGAATAGAAAAGGTCTGAATGTAGTAGGACTGGATCTGTCAGAGGAAAATGTAAGATCAGCCAAAATAAAGGAAAATGAAACCCTGAGATTCTTTACACACGACATGCGCCTGCCCTGGAGCGAAAGTGAATTTGATTGTGTGTTTAATTTGTTTACCAGCTTTGGCTATTTTGAAGTGAAGGGTGAAAATCAATTGTCGATCAACAATGTGGCGCTGAGCCTAAAAAAGGGTGGAACTTTTATCCTGGATTTTCTAAATCCCTACACCGTTATCAACAACCTCGTAGAGGAAGAAATAAAAATAGTGGATGGCATCGAATTTCATATTAACAAAGAATATACAGGCATCTTTCTGATAAAAAAAATTACTTTTACAGACCAGGGGCAGAACTTTTCATTCCAGGAGAAAGTAAAAGCGATCAGGCGTGTGCATTTTTTAGAATATTTTAAAAATGCCGGCCTAAGGGTAATGGAGATATTTGGCGATTACGATCTCAACCCCTATGTGGCTGAAAAATCAGAGCGAATGATTTTTTGTCTAAAGAAATAATCTTTTATGGTGGCTTATTTGATTATCCTATTCCTTGTGGCATTTCTTCCGGGTTTCTACATCATTCGAAAGCCGGGGTTTAACAGTAAAAATTTGCATAGCTGGCTGGTATTTGCCGGCTCTTATATTTTCTCGATTACTGTTGTTCATTTAATTCCTGAGCTGTTTTCCACGTCTGCCTCCGCCCAGAAAGTGTCTATATTCATCCTGGTGGGTTTTTTCATGCAGATACTGATTGATTTTCTCACCTCTGGCGTGGAGCATGGCCATGCGCATCAACATTTGAGGATGTCGGTGTGGGGATTAATGATCGGAATGACACTTCATGCGATGATGGATGGCGTCATTTTAGTCCACCCCGGAGGTGAGCATACTTCCGAATCCACTTTCCACGGCATGGGTTTACTGGCTGGGATAGTAGCGCATAAAATTCCTGCGGCCATTGTGCTTGTCACAGTATTGGCCTTCACGATGAAAAGTAAAAAGGCACTTGTTACACTCCTGGTAGTTTTCAGTGCCGCCTCACCTTTCGGACTTTTTTTTGGCGACTATGTGATGGATCAGAGTTTCCTTGCCAGTGAATCGCTGGTATACCTTTTTGCGATTGTAAGTGGTAACTTTCTCCACATTTCCACCACCATTTATTTTGAAGCCAGCCCGCACCATCATTTTAACTGGAAGAAATTTATTTACGCGTTGGCCGGGGCGGCCCTGGCAGTAGGGATTGAATTGTTGCATTGATCATTCGGAAATATACACCCTCTTTACCCTGTCGCTCACGCTGGTGAGGATTTCGTAAGGAATGGTGCCAATTGCCTCCGCAAGTTCCCGGATCGTTGGCTCCCTGCCGAAAATAATCACGTCATCTCCCACTTCTGCAGAAATCCCTGTAATATCAATCATCGTCATGTCCATGCAAATATTTCCTATGACGGGCGCTCTTTTTCCATTGACCAGGACAGAGGCCTTTCCATTGCTGAATGCCCGCCTGAAGCCATCAGCATAGCCGATGGCGATGGTCGCTATCGTGAGATCTTCATGGGCTACTCCTTTCCTTCCATAACCAATGGTCTCCCCGGCGCTTACTTTGCGAATTTGGGTAATGACAGTTTTGAGCTCACTGACAGGTTCCAGTTTGTACTGCATCAGCCCGCATGATTCATATCCATACAGGCCAATCCCCAGCCTGACCATATCAAATTGCCGATCTGTAAAACGAATGATACCAGGTGAGTTTAAGGCATGTAAAATAGGTTTGTATCCAATTGTTTTGATGATCGTCCCGGACAATTCTTCAAAGGAGTTAAGCTGAAAATTGCTGAATTCGTTGTGCTCCTCCTCATCCGATCCAGCCAGATGGGTAAAAATGGAGGCCACTTTGATTTGCTTTTCAATCGCTAAATATTCGGTCAGCTCCCTGATGTCGTTAGATTCAAAACCCAGGCGTTTCATCCCGGTATCGATCTTAATATGCACCGGAATATTTTTGCCGGACGACTGTATGTATTTATTCAGTTCTTTCAATTGCTCCAGTGAAACGATCTCTGGTTCGAGACGATATTCTGCTATCTTATCAAAGGCATCACTGTCCACGTTCATGACCATGACTGGAATTGAGATCCCCTGCTTTCGTAGCTCAACCCCTTCATCGGGATAGGCTACAGCCAGGTAATCCACCTTATGGTATTCGAGTAGGTTCGCAATTTCCACACTCCCGCTTCCGTAGCCAAAAGCCTTTACCATTACCATGATCTTTACACCGGGTTTTAATAAACTTTTATAGAAATTGAGGTTGTTCACCAGCGCATGGAGATTTATTTCCAGCTTAGTACCGTGGATTTTTCTGGACAGTTTATGTGTGATTTTTTCGAATTCAAAGGGCCGGGCGCCTTTGATTAAAATAGCCTCGTTTTGAAATTCAATGTTGTCTAATTCCGCCAGTAATTCGTCCGTAGAATTGAAAAATGTTTTATTTATTTCCAATGTTTTACAACCGGACTGGATCTGGTTTCCTACTCCAATCACCCTGTCTATTTGGCTGTTTTCAATCAGTTTACTCAACTCATCATAGTTCTCCCTGATCCCGGAGGATAGCAAGTCTGAAATAATGAGGGTCTTTTTTTTTCCAAAATTATGATTGCCTAAAAACTCGATGGCCGAAGTTACCCCCGCCAGGTCATTATTGTAAGTATCGTCGATCAGGATGCATTGGTTGATTCCATCCTTGACTTCCAGGCGCATAGGCACGCCACGGAGACCCTGGATAGAAGACTGAATAAAATCAAAATCAAAACCCATGGAAAAACAGCAGGCCACGATGTGCATGGCATTCTCCACGTACGCTCTTTCCTTGAATGGCAACTCCAGGAGGTATTCCATGCCATCAAAAATCAGCTTTAATAACGTGCCCTTATTCTCCTTTTGTTCTGACAAAATCAACACATCCGACTCGATGCTTTTGCCCCAGGTAAATCCTTTTATTGCCTTTGGTTTGGTCTGATCAATGAGAGGATGATCCTTGCAGTAAATGACATATGCTGATCCTTTGAAAAGCTCCCACTTTTCCTTTGCCTTTTCCTCCCTGTTTAGAAATCCCTTGTCATGCGCCGGGCCGATATTCGTAAATATTCCAATCGTTGGTTTGATAATGTCCTTCAGGATCGCCATCTCACCCGGCATGGAAATCCCAGCCTCAAAAATGCCGACTTCGTCGGATTCCTTCAACATCAACACACTCAAAGGGACTCCTAATTGAGAATTATAACTTTTCGGGCTTTTAGTCAACTGATACTTTTGACCCAATACCTGCCCGAGCCACTCCTTGATAATAGTTTTACCGTTAGAGCCGGTTATACCAATGACTGGAATGGAAAGCCGGCTGCGATGGTAGGCGGCTAACTGTTGTAGGGCTTTGATGGAGTTATTTACCAGTATTACATTTGAATCGCCTGGAGCTGGTATTTTTTTTTCGACAATGAAATTTTTAACATCCGATTTTGAAAGGTTTTCAATATAATTATGACCGTCGTGGTGATTACCGGTGATGGCAATAAAAATTGAATCGACAGGATTAAAGAGGATTCTGCTATCAAATACGAAATTATTTATGGACGAATTTTGTTTAAATGACAGGACTTCACCATCCAGAATGTCGGCAATTTGCTGAAATGTAAGCATCAGTTTTTGATTTGACCTTTTGGCTTGTTAATTTAATGTTAAAATTCCTCTGATTAAGAACAAATATTCAATTAAGACGTTAAAGAACCGAATACCGTACTCGACAAATGAGACTCCGAACCAAACTACTTCATCTAACAAAAAGTACTGTCACTCCTTATGCAGCCGTCTTTTTGATCATCGTCGCTTCGGTTTTTTCCAGCATGCCAGGTAAAAGCTGTGAAAAACAAGATTCCCTAAAAACCGAAGTGAAGGAAATCAATTCCCTTGAGACTACCATGCGGTGCGAAAAAGATCAAGTGAAGGAGGAAAAGGAAAAGTTTAATATGATGTCTTTAAACCTGGTTTACTACATCATGAATAAATTCCTTGACACTAACTTACCAAAAGAATAGTTTATTCCTCACTTAATTTTGCCAGTTCTTTTAGTGAAATTTTCTCTTCGTGAAGGGCCCGCCCTACGATCGCGGCATATATTCCTATATCCCTGAGCTGAACAATATTGTCAATGGACTCGATGCCACCCACGGCAGCAATGCAGGCATTTGGGTACCGTTCCACCACTTCCTTATACAAGTCGAAATTAGGCCCGTTCAATTTTCCCTCCCTTTTTATATCTGTTACCTTCAGGTATTTCAAGCCACGGTTGTAAAAATAATCCACGTGGTCAAAAAGACTAATATCCGTTTTCTTTTGCCATCCTTTTACATGGATTTGCTTGTCGATGACATCTGCACTTAACGCTATTTTTTCACGACCGTAGGAAAACATCCAGGAAGTAAACAATTCAGGATTTTCTACTGATATGCTGGCGCTGGTGAAATAGGTCGCTCCATATTCTAATACTTTATTGATGTCACCGTCCGTCCTGATCCCTCCGGAGAAATCAACCTTTAAATCGGTATGTCCCGCTATTGCTTCTATCACATGGTAGTTGACCGGCGATCCTTTTTTTGCCCCATCCAGGTCTACGAAATGTAAAACTTTCATTCCATGGTCCTCAAATTGTCGGGCAACATCGACCGGACTATGTTCATACTTCAGCAATTTCTCAAAATTACCGTTCTGTGCTTTGACTACCTGTCCTTGTGAAATGGAGATGGAAGGTATTATTTTAAACATGCGTTTTTCATTTATCGCTCAGGCTAAATGTAATAAAAATAGCCTTAAGTACGATAGGAAAACCTAGTTGCCTACATTAATTAATTTGAAGCCTTCGCCATGCATGGTTAAAATCTGAATATCTTCGTCACCTTTGAGGTGTTTCCTTAACTTGGTAATGTAGACATCCATGCTTCGCGCGTTAAAATAACTATCATCACCCCAAATGGCCTTTAACGCCGAAGTCCTGGATAGAGGCTTGTTAAAATTCATACAGAGGAGTTTTAACAATTGGGATTCTTTCGTAGTCAATTTAATTTCTTCGTTGTTTAGGTGTAATAATTGACGCTCTGCATCAAACTCAAACTTCCCAAACGAAAAACTATTTTGGTCGCTTTTCATAAGGGCATCCTTGGTGTTAACCCTCCGAAGTATTGCCTTTATTCGCAGAAGAAGTTCCTCCATGCTGAAGGGCTTGGTAATATAGTCGTCGGCGCCGATGGTGAGGCCTTTAATGGTATCTTCTTTCATGGATTTGGCCGTCAAAAAGATAATTGGGATTTCCTTATCTAAAATCCTGATCTCGCGGGCCAAGGTGAAACCATCTTTTTTTGGCATCATCACGTCTAAAAGGATCATGTCATATTGCCCGTTACGGTATGCCTCCATGCCTTCTTCCCCGTTACGGGAAAGCTTTGTTTCAAAACCCTTCATCGATAAATATTCTGCAAGTACCTGTCCCAGGTTGTGATCATCCTCCACAATTAAAAGTTTGTCATTATCCATGCTGTGGTAAATATATTTCAAATTCGCTTCCTTTATTCATGATACTTTTCACTCCTATTTTTCCTCCCAATGCTGTCAGCATCGTCTTTACATAGGCCAGGCCCAGACCGAAGCCCTTCACATCGTGTAAATTGCCCGTCGGGACTCGATAAAATTTATCAAAAATCTTCGCCTGAACTTCCTTCGACATGCCTATTCCATTATCAACCACGCTGATCATGATCCCTCCATTCACGTTATCCGTTTTAATGGTAATTTGTGGATGATCTTGAGAATATTTATTGGCATTGTCCAGCAGGTTATAGATTATATTCGTCATGTGGACCTCGTCGGCGACTACTTCTTTTCGTTTTGCATTATACTGTTTCACTATTTCGCCCCCACGTTTTTCGATTTGAAGATTTATGTGTTGGATGGCGTTGTCTATTACTTCATGCATATCCAAACTTTCCAGCTTGAGCTTAAATTCTTTCTTGTCAAGAGTGGCCATCTGCAGGACCTTTTCCACTTGCATTCCCAGACGGTTGGTTTCATCTTTGATGATGGAAATATATCTATCAGTAAAATTTCCACTTTTGGATATGTCAGGATCCTGAAGGGCTTCACAAGCCAATGACACGGTAGAGATGGGCGTCTTCAACTCGTGGGTCATATTGTTAATAAAATCATTTTTTATCTCGGAAATCTGTTTCTGTTTTTTAATGGTGTAAATGGCATAGCCAAAACAGAAAATCACTACCAGCAGAAAGATCAATGACCCGAGAAGCGAAATGAAAATCTTGCTGAATATGAATACACTTTTGGAAGGGAAATAGACAAACAGATAAGAATGCTGGTCGATGAGGTCATTCTTAAAAAGCTTCGTCCTGAATTCTGATTTCAACACCTCGTTATTGTATTCATTGTTATCGCTAATTAATACTTCCTTAGTTTGATCATTCACTACTGCAAAGGCGTATTCCGTATCTATCCCGCGGTTTAGTAAATTAGTGTGAAGAACAGAATCCACCTGTTCCTTTGAAATACGGTTAGAGATTTTCCTTTCCCTGGAAATCAATTCATTCAGCACCACCATTACCATCTCCGATTTTTCCCGCACTTTGGCAATGTCCCGCTTCAGTTGCTCGTCATATTCCTGTACGGTATCAATTTCTGACCTCGACCGGGAAATTTCAATCAGCACATCATCATCAATAAATTGCCCCTCACGCAGGGTCTGCCCTTCTGAGTCAAACCTTTGCGAGTAATTAGGATCCCGTAAATCAATGGTATCCGTATTGGTGAAAAATTTCCTGACGGTTTCTTCCGTGATAAAATTGCGGTTTTGGTTGGAGTCTTTGCTTTTGGAAATAAATCGAATGCTATCGTGACTGATAACGGTTACACCCCCCTGGTTAAATTTCAATTTTTGCTCTGCTGTGTACAATATTTCCTGCTGCTCCAGGCCAAGGGTCACGGCATTGATGGCATCATGCACTGACTGGTTAAATTGCTCCTCACCCACTTTCAGCACATTATTGATCCAATAGGACTGAAAGGCAACAAGCCCCACCATGGACGCAGCCATGAGCACGGTGATTCGCTTAATACTCTTCTCAGTCATACAGCAAATTTACGAGGGAATTAGTGAATCGATATTCCTTTAACTTTTTTTAACAAAACGATTCCAACCTATTTGAACAATATATCGAAAGGTGAGTTCATACTTTTTCTGGTTCTTTTTCGCCTGGTGGTAGATTTTACACCCAACGCACCTAAAATACCCCTGGTTACCTCCCGGGCGAGGGTTCGTCCTACCTGCCTGGAAGCCGAACTGTTGAAAACCTGCTCCATAAAACTTTTCTCTGTACGGCTGGATCGTGACCTCGTTTGGGTGGCTTTCTCTTGCTGTTCCTGAATTTTTTGTTGATGTTCTTCCTTTTGCGCATCTTCTATTTTTTCTGTCAGGATTTCATAAGCGCTTTCCCTGTCGATTGATTGTTCATATTTTTTAACAATATACGATTTGGCAACAATGGCGTCGATTTCATTTTCAGTCAAAATATCCATGCGTGATTTCGGCGCCCGAAGCAAGGTATGCACCAGGGGCGTTGGAATTCCTTTTTCATTCAGCACAGATATAAAAGCTTCCCCTATGCCCATGGAAGTCAATAATTCATCTGTTTTATAGTAGGCACTCGGAGGAAAATTCTCAGCAGCCATCTTAATAGCCTTGCGATCTTTAGCAGTAAACGCCCGCAACGCATGTTGAATTTTTAAACCCAGTTGGCCAAGTATCTCTTCGGGGATATCATCAGGACTTTGGGTGATAAAGAATATCCCCACTCCCTTGGACCGGATCAGCTTGATGATAATTTCGAGCTGGTCTTTGAGGGCTTCTGTAGCATTCTCGAAAACTAGGTGTGCCTCATCAATAAAAATTGCAAGCTTAGGTTGCTCTATATCACCCTCCTCCGGGAAGGTGGCGTAAATTTCTGCCAGCATTTGAAGCATGAAAGTGGAAAAGAGCTTAGGCTTGTCCTGCATATCTGTTAGGCGGATGATTGAAATTACTCCTTGTCCATTTTCATCAAAACGACATAGGTCGTCTACATCAAAGGAAGGCTCCCCAAAAAACTGCTCTGCTCCCTGCTGTTCCAGTTGGATCACTTTCCGCAGGATAGTGCCAATGGAAGCAGAGGATATTTTCCCATATTCCTTTTCAATTTCCCCCTTACCTTCATTTGACAAATAGTGCAGCACCTTCTTAAAATCCTGGAGATCCAGCAACGGCAACTGCTTATCGTCACAAAATTTGAAAAGTATGGCAATGATGCTTTCCTGGGTTTCGTTAAGTTCCAATATTTTTGAAAAAAGGATGGGGCCAAATTCCAATACGGTTGTCCTCAAACGGGCGCCTTTTTCGTCGGAAAGGGAATAAAATTCCACCGTACTTTTTCCCGGCACAAAAGGCTCCCCTATTTTCTGATGCCTTTCCTCAATTTTCGGATGGGTGGCTCCCGGCGCTGCAATCCCACTTAAATCACCCTTTATATCCATTAAAAGGCATGGTACTCCATTTTCCGCCAGTTGTTCGGCCACACATTGGAGGGTCTTAGTTTTACCAGTTCCCGTGGCACCGGCTATCAAACCATGCCGGTTAAGGGTCTTTAACGGGATCCGCACCACTGTTCCGCTTTGACAATCACCAGCAAGCATTGCGCCTCCGGCGATAAATGAATTTCCTTTAAATGTATAGGCTTCGCTAATTTCACGGATAAAGTTTTCCTTCATGACAAAATAAATTTCAATCATACAATTTAGTCGAAATTCTTTTTTGCCATGCAGATTTTTAAAATGCTTTTGTTTTATTGGGTCACCTCCACTTTGTCAAATTCAATCTTTTTTTGCTATACCTCGAAGCAAGTCCCCCGATTCATTCCAGAGGATATTTTGTGAGTCGGCTAAAAAGTGACTCGGAAAAAATGGAAAGAGAGTCTTTTACCAGCACACCTGTTTTGACTCCAAAGTTTTTTAAAATCGTTTCCCTTCATCCACTCCCTTTCAAGGTTTTTTTTAAATTTTAACAATTCATTTTTTATCTTCCTTTTTTAAATACCGATCATATTTATATTTTCCCGATAATTTTTAAGGAGATTAAACTGATAATTGTTAAACTGCCTGGTAGATAACTAGTTAAGACATCCGGCGTTTTGCACAAATGGTAATACAATGAAATCGTTAATAAAGGAATATTTGATAAATGCATCGTTAGAAGATGTTTTCAATGCATTGACCGATCCGGACATCATTGAAGAGTGGTCGGGAAGCCCGGCAGAAATGGAATCAGAGCCTGGGGGAAGTTTCTTTTTATGGGATGGGTCAATTCAGGGTTTTATCAGGGAAATAAGCCCTACCAAAATCGTTCAGGACTGGCAGGAGGAATCGTGGGATACCTATTCGAAAGTGACTTTTACTTTGTCTGAAGAGGGGGGAAAAACAAGACTAAAGCTTGTTCACATTAATATTCCTTCCGCCGCCTATGACAATGTGAATGAGGGATGGGACGAATATTATATGAACCCAATGATAGAACTTCTGGAAAGCGAGGACTAGTTGGGAGTTTTTTGAAGCTGGAAGAAGGGTGCCATGGCTAGAAAGAGCATACCCATCAGGGAAGAAAAACCCAATGTAAAATATATAGCCATTGGATTGTCTAATTGTTGAACCATGTCCTTGATTAAAATATCCGGCCGCGTAATGATATCCCAGCTATTCCATCGCTGGATCCTGCCAAGAAAAATCCCAAATCCACACAGAAGAATGCTTAGATGAGTCCAGATCCACCCAATCTTGTTCGAATAATACATTTGAAAATTCAATCTCATTATAAATAGACTGACAATACCCGTCATTACACCGGTCAGGGCAAATGAGAAGAATAGCAAAGGATCGCCCCATGTGGAAGGTGCATGTCTTTCATTGATGTGAATTAAGTCGGTTATCAGGTAGGGTGCGTTTGGGAAAAAAAGCAGCCAAAATAATGACAGGCACCAAAATTTCCAGGCATTTAAACGCTCTGTATGATTGTAAATTCGGTGGTACATGAGATAGGCAAAAAACATGGGGACCCAGGCGAGGAATAAATTCCAGAGCAGATAATAATAATTAGTCCTTCCGGTTTTGTGTACTATGCCTATCCAGATTAACACCGAAAAAAATGAAAGGATGGTAATCATTTTAATGGGCCGGTAGACACCAATGTAGTTTTGTGGATTTAATATTTTTTGCAGTAGTCGCATCGTTTTTAACATTTCCCAACCAACGATCAAAAAGAACTTTGTATTGCAAAGTAAGTGAAAATATTTTTTATTGCCTCGGATTAAACCAATAATTCGGTTAAATTAGTTTTACTATGAAAACTTTGACACTACTAAAATCCAGTCTGTTTCTGATTGTTTCGCTTATTTTTTTCTTCTTTGGCTGTTCGGATGATCCCGAGGAATTAAACAATGCATTTAGGATTGGTGCAGATGTTTATTCAATAAATGATGGTATTATTGTAGATAATGGACTTTGGGATTTGGTCAATGACGATGTGGATGAATACACCCATTATAGCTACATTTTCTGGATGACAGATGGAAAAGTTGCTCCCACATCTAATTACCTCGCCGACAGTTCAGCTACCTATGCTTTAATTTTATTTACTTATGCACCAGTTGATCCGGCAGGAGGAGAGTTTTCTGAGGGTATATTTAAAAATGTGGGCGACCAAGATTTTTATAACGGATTAGAGGAGATGAAGGACAATTATCTTTTTGCCAGATCATATGCCTGTTTTGATGAAAACAATGATGGAATTGTAGAATTTAATGAAGGTCTTGTGCCAATCAATGGTGGAATCGACAGGATTTTCGGCGACCCGGAAAAATATAACATGAACTTCACCTTTAATTTTTCATTGGGTAAAAAGGCTGAGGGCCGGTACTCAGGACCCATTCCTATTTATGTTCAATAGCCGAATCCCGCCACATTAAAAATAACTATGCAGGTAACTAGACGCTAAGGCCGATGCGATACCTACAAAAATAAAAATAGTCCATTTCTTATCGCCCGATAAGTCACCCATGGTTTTTATGGCGTAGTACAACCACACTATTGACCAAATCCCAAATACGATCATCAGCAATCCAATACCAATATTTTCGAAGGTATACGGGTTTTCTTTATTTATCCCAGGTACAAAGCCGAGGATCGTAGCAAATAATAGTGGCACCCTGGAAAAGGTTATGCCAGCAAAAAGTTTTGCTATCGTTACATTCAGCTTCGCAATAAAGCTAATCCCTGCCCACGTCAAAACACCCAGAATGATCAGGTTAATCGTGTTCTCCATGAGTGGCTCAAAAAAGCCATCCGATTCACCTAGCTGGACAGAAAACATCCCCTCGAAATGAATACCTACATGAGCCGCCAGGAAAGAGGAAAACATGATGCTCGCAATCCCAATGATGAGAATGATCCTGTTTGGTAGTTTTTGAAATGGGTTTATTAATATTTTCAGCATTAAGGTTTTTGTTTCAAAAATAGTCAGATCATTTTCATCCGTCAATAATTTATTTGTTGCAATACATGTCATTACTAGGAATTAAAACAAGCTATGCCCCTTCCATGTTAAAATTCTTTTAATGTCAGACCCTCCTTTGTTAACTTGTTATACTAAACACTTTGACTATGAAGAATCTACTAGCCTTAACAATTGGAATAGCTATCTTCTTAAGCGGCTGTACAAGCCCGAAAAAAGATGAAGAGGCAAAAACCATCGGTTATGCAATCGACGAAAATAATGGAGGCATAACGCTGCCGGATGGCTTTGCCGCTGTTGTCTCGGCAGACAATCTTGGTCGGGCAGGGCATATGGTAACATTGCCAAATGGTGACCTGTTTGTTCAGCTCAGGGGTTTTAAAGACAATGTTGGTATTGTGGCACTGCGGGATACTGACAACGATGGATTATTTGATATAAAAGAAAGTTTTAAGGGTGTGGCAGGAACCGGCCTGGGAGTCAACAATGACTATTTGTATGCTTCTTCTGATAGCTCAGTACACCGCTTTATGTTGAACGAGGGATCGCTGCTACCCGATACTACTCCGGAGACGATTGTCGAGGGCTTTCCCAAGCAGAGCCAGCATAGCAGCAAATCCATCACCTTTGATGGTTCAGGGCATATTTATGTGAATATCGGGGCTCCCTCCAATGCATGTATGGAACAGACCAGGACTCCTGGTTCTCCAGGTATGGATCCTTGCCCGCTGCTGGAACATCATGCAGGTATCTGGCGATACGATGGCAATAAACTACATCAAAATGCATATGATGATGGATACCGATATGTCACCGGGACAAGGAATATCGTCGCATTAGATTGGAATTTTGTCGATAATCAACTGTATGCTGTGCAACACGGAAGGGATCAGTTGAACCAATTTTTCCCTGACCTCTTCTCAACGGAACAAAGTGCTGAGCTTCCCGCTGAAGAATTTTTCCGTTTACCGGAGGGCGCCGATGGAGGATGGCCTTATTGCTATTTTGACTGGCAAAAGGGAAAAAAAGTATTGATGCCAGAATATGGTGGTGACGGTGAAATCGTCGACCGGTGCGAAGGAAAGACCATGCCTGAAATTGGCTTTCCTGGACACATGGCGCCGAATGACCTGCTATTTTATACAGGAGATATGTTTCCTGAAAAATATAAAAACGGTGCCTTCATCGCCTTTCACGGATCGTGGAACCGAGGCCCCCATAATCAATTTGGTTTTCTGGTAGCTTTCGTTCCTTTCACCAACGGGCGAGTGTCAGGAGATTATGAAATCTTTGCCAAAGGATTTGAAGGGCCCGAACCTGTGAAAAGTCCCGGTGATGCCATTTACCGCCCTTGCGGTCTGGCGCAGGGAGCTGATGGTTCCCTGTACATTTCTGATGATGCCAAGGGTAGAATATGGAAAATTGTTTATACCGGCGAATAAAGTATTTTTGGAGCCGGGATTAGCCCGGCTCATACTTTTTCGTAGCACATTGTCATGGAAATAAATTTACAAAACAAAAGAGCCCTGGTCTGCGGAAGCACCCAGGGAATTGGAAAAGCAATAGCAATGGTGCTTGCCTCGGCTGGCGCAGAGATCATTCTTTTCGCCCGCAATGAAGACTCCCTTAAAACCACTGTAGCGGAACTTTCGACAGATCATCATCAAAAGCATGATTTCATCGCGGCTGATTTTAGCAAACCAGAGGAGGTCTCAGAAGCTATCGCAAAACTTACATCTCGACAGAAACCCATCCACATAGTTGTCAACAATACAGGTGGCCCGGCGCCGGGTCAGGCCATTGATGCCGATATCCAGGACTTTAGGATCGCCTTTAACCAGCACCTTATTAATAATCAGATCATCCTAAAGTCCCTGCTTCCGGGAATGAAATCAGAGGGCTACGGCCGGATTATCAATATAATTTCTATTTCAGTGAAAGCACCTATTCAGGGATTAGGTGTGTCAAACACCATCCGTGGAGCAGTTGCCAGCTGGGCTAAAACCATTTCCAATGAATTGGGACCTTTTGGCATTACAGTCAATAATATCCTTCCGGGGCTTACTAAAACCAAGCGGCTTGAAAGCATGATTACAAATAAAGCCAGGGAGGCTTCTGTTTCAGTTGAACAAATGGAGGCCAATATGAAAGCTACTATCCCATTAAAGAGATTTGCCAGTACGGATGAGATCGCTTCAGTAGCCTGCTTCCTCGCATCTCCTTTGGCCTCCTACGTGACAGGAACCAGTATCCGCGTAGATGGAGGAAGTACGCCGTCTATATAATTGTGTCGATATCTTTAAAGTCGTCAAGCGATATAAACTGCTCCCAAAACTGTTCCGATGGAACAGGTGCTGAAATAGTCACTCTTTCATTTTTTACCGGGTGAATAAAAGAAATTCGTTTCGAATGCAGGTTGATGTTTCCGTCTTTATTGGGGTTTTTAAAACCATATTTTAAGTCCCCCCTGATGGGGCAACCAATTTGTGCCAGTTGAACCCTGATCTGATGAGGCCTGCCCGTGACGGGGTAAATTTCCATCAAATAGTGGTCATTGAGTTTACCAAGGAGCTTGTAATGCAGAGTGGCTTTTTGCGCTTCATTATGCGGTTTTTCAAAAGCCGTTACCACATTCTTACTTTCGTCTTTTAGTAGGTAGTGGGTAAGGGTATCTTTTTCTTTGGGTGGTTTTCTCTTTACTACCGCCCAATACACCTTTTGTACATCCCTGTTTTTAAAGGCCTTGTTCATCCGTTCCAATGCCTTTGACGTCCTGGCAAAAACCAGTACACCCGACACCGGCCGGTCTAATCGATGAACCACGCCTAAAAACACATTTCCGGGTTTCTGATATTTTTGCTTGAGATATTCTTTATAGAATTCCACCAGCGGCTCGTCCCCTGTTCGGTCGCCTTGAACCAATTGACCGGCTTGTTTATTAACAATTAAAAGGTGATTGTCCTCAAAAAGAACTTGTGGTAAAATTTTACTTTTCAAAACGTTGATCCAGTTTAAACTCTTCTACAGATACAATTTCAAATTTATAATGGAATTCCAAAGCCAGGGGGTTAATAACAATATTTCTTTCCTGGGGAATAATAACAGAAGGCAAGCTGAAAGCGAGCATTTGATTGTTCTTTAGCAGCTCATCCCCAAAAAACTGGCTCGCCGTGGAAACGGGAATGGTATTCCAGCCCTTTGGCAGCACAGAATTTTCTACATGCTTTATCGTTTCGTTGGGGATTTTATAGCTTACTAATCGCAAGTCCTTCGGCAAAAGAAAGATGGGTAAATTGACTAAATATTCGCACAGGCAAAGGGAAATATTTGTGGAGGTGTAGATGCAGGGAATCCCGATACTATTCCATCGTCCCCCATATAACTTAGCCCCATCTCCCGAAATATCATTGGCAAATTTTTCCCGAACGATTCGAAACACTTCCATCAACTAAACACCCCGTGTTCTATTCTGCCAAGAAGCTGGCGTATGTACCTCCTCCCATAGCTGGACGACAGTAACTCGACCGGCTTCTTATTGGCCAAGGCCAAAAGCTCTGTATTTATCCATTGCTGCAATTTCTCCTTATCTTCAAAAACCGATATGCCAAAGGAATAGATGTCCGCAATTTCCAACATTTTTTCACTGATGTCCGGACGGAAGGTATCGGTGGTTTTCTTTCGCTGAATGGTCCTGGACGTAATCGCTAAAATGGAAGCCAGTGTTTCGGTGTCTAAACCTGTGAATGCTTTCAATCTGTCAAAGTTTTGTCGGGTAAGACCATCCTGCGACACCTGCATATAGCTCAGGGGGCTGTCAAGTTTGATTTTGTCCTTCTTGGTAACTCCGAGAATTACTTCAGATGTGAATTTCATTTCCCCCATAATTACGACATTTGTCGTTTAAATATACGAAACAAATCGCAGAGTGTTAAAATTCGGAGGTAAAATGAAAATGAACATCGGGAAAATTCTCATGTACCATGCTCAACCAGGCTTTACTCTCGGCCATAAAAACGAGCTTTCCTTCCTTGTCCTTAGCAATGTATCTGTATTTTGATTTGACAAATTCATCCAACTGTTTTTTGTCTTTGCTGTCAATCCAGCAAGCCTTGTACAGATTTAATGGGGCAAAATCGCAGGAAGCTCCATATTCATGTTTGAGCCGGTATTGGATTACTTCGAATTGCAGTTGCCCCACCGTCCCGACTGCCTTTCTAGAACCCAATTCGTAGGTAAACATTTGGGCGACACCTTCTTCCATTAATTGGTTAAGGCCTTTTTCCAATTGTTTACTTTTCATGGCATCCCTATTAATTACTTCGCGGAAAATTTCCGGGGAAAAACTAGGTATTCCCTTAAAAAACGCTTTTTCTCCTTCGCTCAAGGTGTCACCAATTTTAAGGTTACCAGTGTCGTACAAGCCGACGATGTCGCCTGGAAAAGCCTCATCAATGGTTTCCTTTGATTGTGCCATAAAGGCGGTAGCATTGGAAAAACGCAGGCTCTTGTCCATCCTTACATGATGGTAATTTTTTGTCCGCTCAAATTTTCCCGAGCAGACCCGTAGAAAGGCAATCCGATTCCTGTGCCGGGGGTCAATATTGGCATGTATCTTAAAGATGAATCCCGAAAACTTATCTTCATCGGGCAATACTTCCCTGGCTTCGTTATTTCTTTTTCGCGGTGGTGGGGCAATGTGAATAAAACAGTCGAGCAGCTCCTGCACACCAAAATTATTTACTGCACTACCAAAAAATACCGGTGCGATTTCCCCCCTCAAATATTCATTGACATCAAACTCCGGGTATACTCCCTCAATTAACTCAACATCTTCCCTAAGCTGTTTCGCATAGCTTTCGCCCACCAGCTGGTCGACTACAGGATCATTGATATCCTCGATTTGAATGATGTCGTCCTTATTGATCTTTGTCTGGCTACCCTTGAACAGCAGTAATTTTTTCGTGAATAAGCTGTAAACACCTTTAAAGGTCTTTCCCATGCTGATAGGCCAGCTCAGAGGGCGTACACGTATATCCAGTTTTTCTTCTATTTCGTCTAACAGGTCAAAAGGATCCCTGCCCTCGCGGTCCAGTTTATTGATAAATGAAATCACCGGCGTAGCCCTCATGCGGCATACTTCCATTAATTTCTCAGTCTGAATTTCCACACCTTTCACACAGTCGATCACCATCACCACACTGTCAACTGCCGTCAGCGTCCTGTAGGTGTCTTCCGCAAAATCCTGGTGACCAGGAGTATCTAAGAGGTTGATCTTCAAACCCTGGTATTCAAAGCCCATTACGGAAGTAGCTACCGAAATACCCCTTTGCTTTTCAATTTCCATAAAGTCGGAAGTGGCGTGGCGGGTAATTTTACTCGACTTCACAGCGCCCGCACTCTGGATCGCACCTCCAAACAACAGCAGTTTTTCCGTCAGTGTGGTTTTCCCGGCATCGGGGTGACTGATAATCCCAAAAGTCCTTCGCTTGGATATTTCTTCCTTTAATCCCATGTCAGTTTTTAAAAAATTCCTGCAAAGGTATACAAAATACCTCCTGAGATGAAATCTATGCTGAACTTTACCATTCACAGATGGTTTGTTGTAAAATAGAGGGCTATTTGGCTATATTGAACGTCTTAAATGAATTGAATATGAAGAGATTTTTTATTGTAACAATTTTAGGATCAGCGCTGTGCTTACAGGCAATGGCACAAAGTATCGATAAACTCATTGGAGTGAAGGAAGGACAAGATCATTTGACCCATCTTGCTTCAGACGATATGATGGGCAGGGATACAGGATCACCAGAAATAGACATTGCGGCAGCATACATTGTCGATACCTTTAAGAAATATGGCGTGAAACAATTGCCAGGGCAGGACGGCTTTTATCAGGAGGTAAGCCTGATGAAAACCAATGTGCCCATGAAAGGAGAGGTAGTTTTTCTTGACAGCACTTTGACACATGGGAAAAATATCCTCGTGCTCCGGGGCAAAGATACTACCGCCATACTGGATGCAATATTTGCAGGATGGGGAACAGGGCGCGATTTGGATTCACTTGACATCGAAAACAAAATTGTCGTTACAAAGTTCGGCTTTCCGGGAATGACCAATGTAAGGGAAGGGTTTAAAGTATCCCGGGATAAGCGAAAAATGGTTGCTGCAAAGGGTGGATTGGGACTGATTGAATTATATAGTTCGGTCCAGATCAATTGGTCGCTACTCACCATGTACTTAAACCGACCTTCCATGGTGATAAATGATCATTCCGACAGCAAGATCAAGAGCCCTTACCACATGTTTGTCAACGATGCCGACAATGCCTACTTAACTATGGTTGAAAATAAAGGCATCAAGAAAATTAAACTGGATGCCAGTGGATTAACCCCTGAATTGATCACCGGCAAAAATATCATTGGTTACATAGAAGGAACTGATAAAAACATGAAAAACGAGTACGTGGTACTCAGCGCCCACTACGACCACGTGGGGCATACGAAGGCATCCATGAAAGGTGGTGAGCCGGTAGACTCGATTTTTAACGGCGCACGTGATAATGCGCTAGGTACCACCGGCCTTCTCATGGCCGCAAAATATTTCGGTAAAAACCCACCCAAACGATCTGTCCTTTTCGTGGGCTTTACCGCCGAAGAAAAGGGTCTACTTGGAAGTGAATATTACGCAGAACACCCCTGGATTGCCTTAAATCAGTGCATTTTTAATGTCAACATCGATTGCGCCGGATACAATGATAAAACAATAGCCACCGTTTTCGGATTGACGCGGAATTCTGCGGAAAACGTGTTCAGGGAATCCTGCGGTGCTTTCGGGCTGGAAGTAATTGACGACCCGATACCTGAGCAAAACATTTTTGAGCGATCAGACCATTATAATTTTGCTAAAAAAGGCGTTCCCTGTGTGCTATTTGGCCCAGGTGTAACGGCATTTGACGAAGAAATCCAGAAGTATTACCACCAGGTGAATGACCAGGTGGAAACAATGGATTTTGAATACATCAACAAAGTTTACAAAGGATTTATTAAAGCTTCCGAAGCTATTGCCAATGCAGAGGAGGCTCCTTTCTGGGTGGAAGGGGACAAGTATGAGGCTGTAGGAAAAAGCTTATATAATAAGGAGTAAAAAAAATTGGGGGTCACTCCCGACCCCCAATTTACCGCTTGTCATATTACTAAATCAAAAAACTGAGTCATTCCTTCTTAGCAGTCAATTCATCATAAAAAGTGAAATGACGCCAATCATATTCAAATATCGGGCTAACCTTCACCGTAGGTTCCTGCTCCCGATCATTGATCAGCACCGACTTTCTTTTGACATTTTGGTTGATATAATTCGCCAATTCACCATAAGTCATTCTACCGCTACTTTCCTGCCACCCTTTCAACAGGAAGTAGGTGAACATCCCATGCGATTTCTCATGGTAGGCGTGGGCTGTCTGATCACCGATGCTGGCCGAAAAGACTACCAAATTCCCCATCACAAATGGATTTTTAGGACGAATCCTAACTCCCCTTGAGGCAATTAATTCTTCATTCCTCGCCCCGCCACTAAAACATGCATCAAGAAAAACAGTAACCCTGGTGGAGGAGTTTTCACTCAACTTGTCGTAAACATCTGCCAGTTTAAGCGCATACTCCAGGTTACCCGCCGTAACGTCAACCGGAATCAGGTAAGGCTCCTCCGTCACCTGATGTGGCAATCCGTGACCAGCGTAATAAAAAATCAGGTTCACTTCCCCGTCAAATGCTTTGGCGATAGCGCTCATTTTTGACAGGGCCTGTTTCATTTGTCCGGAGGTCGCGTCGATCAATTGAATGATATTGGCTTCAGGTACTCCCAAAGTCTTTTTTAGATATTCGGTAAAAATCCTGGCATCTACATCTGCATAATCCACATTGCTTTCCGAGCTCAAATTAGTTTGATACGAACTATAATCCTGGTTGCCAATAACTAGGGCAAAGGTTTTGGGAACGGAATATTTGTAGACCGGAATGCCCTGATCGACATCAGATTCTCCAATGATGACAATGTCTTCATGAAAGGTTGGTTCGTTCACCAGAATTTTTTCAGCGATTGGAATGGAAAGTTCCATCTGGTTGTTCCTGATATCAATGATTTTTGGATTATCAATTTGCGTGTCTTCCACGAAATCGTAGTAAAATGTTTTGTCTCTGTACCTGGCTTCCAGTGTCTTCACAATAAACTCGTCGCCACTCAGGTAGTAGTCCGCATTTTGCACTACTACAATTGCCCAATTTTCTTTAAAATCCCTTGCCTGATTTAATGGAACAGGCAGTCGAATGTGCTTCGCTCCGGGAATATAGATGTTGAATTTTTCATAGTCTGCGTCATACAGTCCAATTTTTGCGTTTCCCAGATCAACATATTTATCAGCAAGGTGTAGTACAGCCGCATGTGTCAATTCATTGATTTTCTCCTGGCGGCTTGTTTCGCTCATTCGGGCTGCATAGTCGTTTGTTTTTTCATATTCCCCTTTCACCTGCCACCTTGCAAAGGCCTGCTTTACATATTCCTCTACTTCTGTGTCAAGCGAAACCGCCAGCATATCCCTCCCTAACCCCTTAAACTCAGGACCTATCTGCCAATTTCCCTCGGAGTTGATTAACCCAAAGCGGGCAGAAGATTGAACAACTGCATGGCCATTCGAAAAAGGATATGCCATCTCAAATTTTGGTTGTATGACATATCCTCCATATTTATCTATGTAGCCCCACACACCGTCTTTTTTTACTGCTGCTTTTCCCTCCCTAAAATGACTGGCGTCCTCAAATTGCGGATGAACAATTACATTACCTTTTGTGTCAATATAGCCATACCGCTCATTGATTTTTACAAGGGCAATCCCCTCAGAAAATGAATATGCTTCGTCAAAACCATGAATGATCAGCCAGTTTCCGTGGTGATCAATGTATCCTTTTTGCCCGTTGAGGGATATGCTCGCCATCCCTTCGGAGTAGGGCAAGGCTTCGTCAAAGGATTGGTTAATCAGTAGATTTCCGGCTTTATCAATGTAGACAAAGCCTTCCCTGGTTTTAATAAGCGCCCGGTCGTCAGAGAAGGAACTTACCACATAAAATTTGGGTGTGAAATGCCATTCGCCTCTATGATTGATGTAGCCCCATTTACCTTCTTTTACCGCGCACGCCAAGCCCTCGGAAAATGGTTTGGCTTTGTCAAATTTAGGCTCTATCACCCAATTTCCATCGTGATCAATATATCCCCAGCTACCGTGTTTTTTGACAGCAGCCTTTCCCTCAGTAAAGTGATAGGCCTCATCAAACTGGGGCGCGATGACCCATGAGCCGGTTTGATCCACAAATCCCCATTGGTAGCCCTCTTTAGCTGGAAGCAGCATTTCATCTTTGCTTCGCATCTGTACGAAGCTTAGGGAAATCGCCACAGCCATTAGAAAAAACAGCCTTTTCATATTTGAATAGTTGGTTTGGTCATTTACTACTTACTGATTTTTAATCTCAGTTTCTTAAAGTAAAAATCCTGGCTCCGGATTCGATTTTCAGAGAGCCAGGATTCAAATTCCTCCTCGCTCAGCGAACGAGGAACGATATGTTCATTGCCGGTGCTGGTATAGGAAGCTTCCAGGTTTGGTTTGGCAAATTCACTCATAGAAAATATGATGTATAGGTAGAGATACTCTTCCTGCGCTTCAGTGGTCATCACCAGCTCATCGGCAAAGCCGGGAGAAAATCCCTCAAAAAAGTCATGATCTTCATCCGCACTGAAAAACAGATACTCTTTGTCGGCCACTATGGGTAAATATTGGTCGAAGTCTGGCGGCATTTGCTGGTAGGGGAGTAGGCGAAAAACCCCCTCCTTTTCTACGGTAAAAACTGTCAGAAATCCATTGACCGGTGACTTGAAAAACAAATACATCGATTCACCGTCAAGAAAATCGGTCGTCCTACATAATTTGTCGGGGCAATTTGTAGTGGTAAAGTCAAGATTGATTTTTGATTTTGACATCTCCCTGATCAACCCCTCAATTTCACAGCTCACCCAAAGCTCCATTTTACCTTTGGCTCCGGTTTTTACCTTTCTGTACTCTTCCGTAAATTTCTCATTGGTGGTTTTGAGCCACTCTCCTTTTAAATAGCGGTCACCCACGATGTCAAAAGAGGCGCCCCCCTCCTTAATCTCAACCCTGGATTCCTGCTCAATCAATGACCCAAAACTTCCTTCGATTGCATCGATTTTGGCTTGCATCCGCAGCTCTTCCTTTAGCTCTTCCTTGCTGATATCGTCTTCCAAAACCATCTGCGCCTTGCCATGGGATCTTATAATATCCTGGGCAGAAGGTCGGGAAACAATGCATATCGTGAATATCAGGAAGAGAGCAATTCGGATCATTGTCACCTTTTTAGAAATCCATCAGTCGATCAAGCTTTTCATGCAGAATGTCAGTCTGCTCTTCCAGTTTTTTCCTGATAGCTTGCTTCGCAGTTTCCATTGCCAGATCACTGTTATATCCTACTCTCACAGACGACTCAATGTTTTTATCGATTTTTCGATAAATTTCAAACATGACGATCACCCTCCCAATTTCCTGGGCGATTATATTCTTTGAGGCGGCAACAGTCTTCGTGACCGAAGCGGCTTCTTCGGCATTAAGTTGTTGATTTGCTACACTATTTTCTATGAGAGCGGCAATGTTTGATTGTACCAGGCCTGCCAGTTCCAGCTTTGCCAGTTCCGTCGCCTGGAGCTTTGCGGCGGATTGGGATTCCGCTACTGAGTTTCCAGTTGCCACGATGTACAGCGGATAATTATCTTCGTCCAGCATGTATTGCAATTCCCAGGCCCTTTCTATTTGCTTGTCCATGGGTATGGCTCCCGGTGCGGTGTACCATCCTTTTTTTCGGTATTTCTTTGCTTCCTTTCTTGCTTGTTTGTAAGCCTTCCTTTTCATCTCCTTGCTTGCCTGTTTTCCCGGATCTTTGGCTGCAAAAGAGGAGCCTGTAGGCATGATCAAAACCATTAACAGCAGCAATCCTAGTACTGATTTTAATATTTTCATGGTTATAAATTTTGGTTCTTTTGTTTTTGCAACAATTACCAGACCAAAAGAAATTAAATAGAAGGTCAATAGATGAAGTAACAGTTAACTTGCAGAAAATTAATGTGTTAAATCTTTTTATTTGTCAATTGTCTAATGAATTGCAGGTCGATTTCACTCAAATCGTTAGTAACATAAATAGCTCCTTCAAAATCCTCCCAGGTCGTAAAATAAGACTTAGAGACAATTACATGCATTCCAGCTTTTAACGCTGCGGTTAAACCAATGGCGCTGTCCTCAATAACAACGCAGTTGTCGGGCTTTACATGGAGCCTTTCTGCTGCCAACAGATAAACATCAGGGGCAGGTTTTTTCTTTTCTACCATGTCCCCGGCAAGGAGGATGGCCAATGATCCCACAATTTCTTTCGGCAGAATATGCCTTATCAAAAATTCCACCGATTCTTTCCTGCGCGTCGTGCATATCCCAAATGGAATACGAGCTAACGCTAATTCATACATTAGGCTGACAATGCCCGGTCGTACCTTCAAATGCCCCTTACTGATCAGATTCTGGTATATGCTTGATTTTAATGTATGCAGGTCATTAACCAAGTCTTGATGTGAGAGCGCATTTTCTGGCCAGCCGTTATGTTCAAAAAAGTAACAAAGTCGCTCCTTTCCGCCTCCTATTTTTAACAGCGGCCTGTACAGGTCTTCACCCCAATGCACATCTAAACCGGACTGCTGAAAGGCCATATTAAAGGCCACCAAATGGCCATCCTTTTCGGTTTCAGCAATCACGCCGTCACAATCGAAAAAAACTGCTTCAAGTTTCATAAAACAATGTTTAAATTTGTGCCAATCACCACAACCAAAATGATCACTGCATTTGTTCTACGTACAATGTAAATTAATAAGGTGGGTGCTAATAATTATTAATAAGGCTTTATTCATTTAAAGATTTAATTTAAAAAAATAGGCCTAAATGCTTGAAAATGTTTTATTTTTGAAACAAATTCGGCTGTTGTTTAATTAATTAAACCGCACACAATATGATTCGTTGGACCTTATTTATTTTATTTTTATCCATCAGTAGCCTAACTTTTTCACAGGAAGTAGAAAAAACCGAATGGGCGGCTGAAGTCCTGGAAGCTACCACGGAATTGGGAGATTACATGTATTCTGCCGAAAGGGCCCTCGGGAAGCCCGATGTCCCTCCGGGAGGCGGAGACAATCCAAATGCCTGGATGCCAGGCCGCCAAAACAAAACAGAGTATATAAAAGTTCGATTTGATAATCCATTCAGGATCAGACAGATTGCAATTGCCGAAACCTTTAATCCATCTGCTATTCAGGAGGTGTATATCTATGACCGAAACGATAACGAATTCTTGATTTATGAATTTGACCCAAGGCCATTAGGCATACAGGAACGAATGCTCCACATATTTTTTGAATTGACAGACTTTGATGTACAGGCAGTAAAAATCGTTACCGATGGTAAAGCAGTGCCCGGCTTTTATGCGATTGATGCCATTGCAATTTCAAACTCAACACGTGAAATAACCCAGGAAGTAAATATTACGGAAAGCGCTATAGTCAACGCGGTGCCAGAGCGTCTCAGTGCAAAGGTGAATAGCGTGTACAACGAACTTAAGCCAATGGTTACGCCGGATGGCAAGACACTTCTGTTTAGCCGACAAAATCACCCTGGAAACATTGGTGGTTCTGAAGACCCGGAAGACATCTGGTATTCACAATGGGACGAGGAAAAAGGCGAATGGATGGAAGCTGTTAATATGGGACGACCGCTCAACAACAAAGGCCCAAACTATATCAGCTCTATTACACCGGATGGAAATACCGTGATCCTGACGTTAGGAAACGTCTATGCAAAAAAAGATAAGATGAAATCGGGGGTCTCTATGGTAACGCGAACAAGTGAAGGTTGGACAGAACCCATTGCTTTTGATATCATCGATTTTTACAATGTAAATGAGTTTGCTAATTATTTTCTTGCGAACAACAGGGAAGTATTGGTGATGTCCATTGAATCTGATCCATCATTTGGTAGCAGAGACCTTTATGTTAGTTTCCTACGGCAGGATGGACGATGGACGCAACCGATGAATATTGGTGAAGATGTAAATACGGCCGCAGAAGAGTCGGCACCCTTTTTAGCACCTGACGACAGAACATTGTATTTCTCTTCCAACGGATATGCCGGGTACGGTGGTTCGGATATATATGTAACCAGGAGACTGGACGATACCTGGCAAAACTGGTCGGAGCCAGAAAACCTGGGTAGGGGAATTAACACCGACAGCAATGATGAATTTTTTAATATCCCACCCACAGGAGAATATGGATATTTTACAAGAGATGATACAGACAACACTGACATTTTCCGTTTTGAGGTGCCGGAAGAGCATCAGCCAGACCCTGTTGTAACCATAAAGGGAAGGGTGCTTGACAGAAAGACGCAGAAGCCGGTTCAAGCGAGAATTTTCTATGAGACATTGCCGGGAGGCAAAGAAGTGGGACAAATTAACTCCGATCCCAAGACGGGCGAGTACCAGATAATATTGCCTTCGGGCTACATGTATGGGTACCTGGCGGAAGCGGACGGGTACATCGCGATCAATGCAAACATCGATTTAAAACAAACGGAAGAATATGACGAAGTAACCCGTGATCTTTACCTTGTTCCCATCGAACGAGGTGCCGTTGTGAGAATGAACAACATCTTTTTTGACTTTGATAAATATGAACTTAAAGAAGAGTCTTTCCCCGAGCTAAACAGAGTGGCCAACTTTATGAAAACCAATGGTGACCTCAGTATTATGGTCTCCGGGCATACAGATAACATTGGAACGGAGGAGTACAATTTTCAACTGTCAGAGAAACGGGCAAATTCTGTTGTGGAATACCTGATCTCCCAGGGTGTTGCTTCCAATCGACTTTCATCTGAGGGTTTTGGGAAATCAAAGCCTGTGGTAAGTAACGATGATGAAATTGATGGCAGGGAGTTGAACAGGAGGGTGGAATTTAAAATCCAGGATTAATTTTCATCGCCCCTCAGCGTCTTTAGTATTTCATTCAATTTTAATAATGATTCCACCGGGGAGATGGTATTGATATCTATCTGATTCAAAAGCTCCAATACCCTTTCAAACTTAGGATCAGACTCAAACAAACTCAGTTGATAGTTTGCCTTTGGCATTTCCTCAATTTTTTTGTTGGTCTTTTCAGAAATCTTATCCTTTTCCAGGTGGTGCATGATCTCATTTGCACGAATGACTACATTATTAGGCATTCCCGCCATTTGAGCCACATGAATACCAAAGCTATGTTCACTACCACCCTCCACTAGTTTTCGCAAGAAAATGATTTTATCACCTGCCTCCTTCACGCTCACATTATAATTCTTTATGCGTGGAAAATCATTTGCCAGTTGGTTTAGCTCATGATAATGTGTGGCAAATAAGGTCTTCGCTTTATACTTGGGATGATTGTGTAAAAACTCAGTGATAGACCAGGCAATGGAAATACCATCGTAGGTGCTCGTTCCCCGGCCGATCTCATCCATTAACACCAGGCTACTCTCACTTAGATTATTCAGGATGCTGGCAGTTTCCGTCATTTCCACCATGAAGGTCGACTCACCTTTTGACAAATTATCCGAGGCACCCACCCTGGTAAAAATCTTGTCGGTGATACCTAAATGTGCAATGGTAGCCGGAACAAAAGATCCGATTTGCGCCATCAGTACAATCACAGCCGTTTGTCGCAACAAAGCAGATTTACCCGCCATGTTCGGACCGGTAATGATCATAATCTGCTGCCCGATATCATCCAGGTAAACATCATTAGGTATGTAGGCTTCACCTAAAGGGAGTTGTCGCTCTATTACTGCGTGGCGCCCCTCTTTGATATCAATGATGTTCTCATCGACTAGCTTTGGCCTTACATAATTATATTTCGATGCTGTTTCAGCAAACGAACTGAGACAATCCAATTGCGCGATGATGCGGGCATTTTGCTGAATGGGAGTTACATAATCCACCGCAAATTTCATCAGAGACAGGTAAAGGCGCTGTTCTATTTCCTGGATCTTTTCCTCCGCATTCAGGATTTTATCTTCGTATATTTTTAATTCCTCCGTGATATAACGCTCGGCATTTACCAGCGTCTGCTTCCTGATCCACTCGGGGGGGACTTTATCCTTGTGCGAATTTGTCACCTCCAGGTAATATCCGAATACTTTATTATAGGCTACTTTCAGGGAAGGTATGCCTGTTCTGCTGCTTTCCCTTTGCTGGATCTGAAGGAGAAAATCTTTTCCCGAATAGGCAATTTTCCTTAGTTCGTCCAGCTCATCGCTTATCCCTTCCCGGATGATACCACCCTGATGGACCAGCATTGGGGCATCTTCTTTCAGTTCATTTTCAATTTTGTCCAATAGCAAATCACAGGGATTGATCTGATCCGCCATTTTCTGAAGTACCGTGTTGACGCTGTCTTTTATCAAGGCTTTTAAGGGAACTACTTGCTGGAGGGACTTTTTTAATTGCAGCATTTCCCTCGGGTTAATCCTGCCCACAGCCACCTTGCTCACTAAGCGCTCAAGGTCATGAATGTGCTTTAGATGTTCCGAGACTCGCTCATGCAAATCATTTTCCTGACAAAATTGATCTACCGCTTCAAACCGCTCCTCGATCTTTTCGCGATCCTTCAGCGGCATGATCACCCATTTTTTCAGAAGCCGGGAGCCCATCGGTGTCAGGGTCTTATCTAACACTTCGATCAATGGAACTCCGCCGTCCTGCTGCGGATAAATTAATTCCAGGTTGCGAATGGTGAACTTGTCCAGCCACACATAATTTTCCTCATGAATTCGTGAAATAGCGGTGATATGTCCGATTTCCTTGTGCTCAGTTTCTTCGAGGTAATACAAAATCGCGCCTGCGGCGATAATCCCGGAAGTCAGGTTTTCGATACCGTAGCCTTTTAAAGATTTGGTCTTAAAGTGATTGGTTAGTTTCTCATAGCCAAATTCGTAGGAATAAATCCACTCTTCCAGGCAGTAGGTATTATAATCGTCCCCAAAACCTTCGCTGAATTCTTTCCGGAACTTTTTGCAGTAGATTACCTCTGACGGGCTAAAGCTTTGCAGCAGGTTGTCGATGTACTCCTGGTTTCCGGATGCGGTATAAAATTCACCGGTGGAGATGTCCAGAAACGCGATCCCGGAATGATCACCATTGAAATGAATCGAGGCTAAATAATTATTGTATTTTTTTTCCAGGACATTATCGTTGTAGGAAACCCCGGGAGTCACCAGCTCGGTTACCCCTCTTTTAACAATGCCTTTGACAGACTTGGGATCTTCCAGTTGGTCGCAGATAGCTACCCGCTGACCTGCCCTTACCAGCTTAGGCAGATAGGAATCCAGCGAATGATGAGGAAATCCGGCCAGCTCAATGTGTGAAGCGGAGCCATTGGCCCTTTTCGTCAAAACGATATCGAGAATTTTACTCGCTTTGACGGCGTCCTCCCCAAAGGTCTCATAGAAATCACCCACTCGAAATAGCAAAAGCGCCCCCGGGTACTTTACCTTGATGGCATTGTACTGCTTCATGAGGGGAGTTTCTTTCGCGTCTTTTGTTTTAGTCATAAATAACGGGGAAGGAAAAAGCCTGAAGTGCGAAGATATTTATTCTAATTTTACACGAAAATAGTAAGCTACTTTTTTAATCCATCAGAATTAAAAACAAAAATGAGAAAACTCAAAAATGAAGAGCTTGGGAGGCTGGAGGTGGAAGAGTTTAAAAGTACGGCGAAGAATGAAATTATTCTTGTGCTGGATAATGTACGGAGTATGAATAACGTAGGGTCTGCTTTTCGTACCAGCGACGCGTTCCTTATTGAGAAAATTTATCTTTGCGGTATAACAGCTACACCTCCGCACCGCGAAATTAATAAAACAGCCCTGGGGGCTACCGAGTCAGTAGAGTGGGTACACAAATCCCACACGATGGATGCCATTGATGAGTTGAAAAGCAAGGGCTATCACATCATTGCCATTGAGCAGGCAGAAAAAAGTACAATGCTTCCCGATTTCGCACCTTTACCGGATCAGAAATACGCCGTCGTTTTCGGTAATGAGGTGTTTGGTGTGGAACAGGAAATAGTTTCTGCCGCTGACACCGTCATAGAAATCCCGCAGTTTGGCACGAAGCATTCCCTGAATATTTCAGTTAGCATCGGTGTGGTGGTTTGGGACCTGCTGGGAAAGCTGGGCAAGCTAAAATAAATCCTGTCCCTGGCAGCATTGCTTGTATTTATTGCCACTGCCACAGGGACACAGGTCATTTCTCCGTGCTTCCCTGGGTCGAAAGTCAGACGGCTTTTTCAACATCGACGATGGATCCTGGCGAAAAACTTCGCAAAGGATTTCGTAAAGTTTGGGGTGCTTCTTCTTCAGTAAGTCCGGTCGCTCAAAAAAATACTCGCCGGTAACCGCGAGAAATTCACGCTGATTGTACGCGGCATAAGGATGAATATCTGATTGATCCAGTAATATTTGGTTGGTCTTCAACTTCACAAAATCCAGCCAGGGAAGGGTGTATTTTTTGTTGTTTAAAATCGGTGGAACCCCATCGAGCATGCCGTCCTCTTTATCGAAAATGTGGATGAATTCATGAATCCCCACGTTCATTTTATCATCCGGATTATTAAATCCTGCGTGAAGAGCTGGTTTGGACAGGATCATTTTTCCTTCCATTAGACCATTTCCCACCATTCCGGTGATGATTTCATTTTTTGAGCCAATGTTTAAGTCCTTATCGAAATGACTGGGAAATAATATCACCTCATTCAGGTATTGAAAACTCCACGCTGGAAAGCCAAACAGCGTGATTACCGCACTGCTTGCCACCAATAACCTGTCTGCCAACGTAACATTGGTTTCCACACCCGTAATTCGGATGGTCTTTAAAAAACGTTGCACATCCGTCTCAAACTGCAGCTTTCCGCGTTCGTCAAGGCTTCGGTAAAAGTGGACCTTGTGTAAAAGTATTTCTTTCCATCGATCCGGAGTTACTACCGGTTTAGGAGCAGTGTCTTTTTTTCTGGTAACCAGAAATCCAATGATGATAACCAGGACTGCAAAAAAAATGAATTCCATTAGTTAATTATTAAAAAAATCAATCTCCAAATTTAGACATTTAATGTTTGCATAAACTTTACCGACCCATGCATTCCTTTTTATTCCCCGGGAATTAAACCCTGTACAAAAAGATCTTCTATTCGCAAATCTGGAAGTTGCCTATCGACCTCGTTTTAGGGATTTGCGAATAAAACGATCCGGCGGCACTTATCATTTTTGTGTACAGATAGAGAGCGAATTTGTCGATAAATTTGATTTTTAGAAGTTGAACTTCACCAACACTTACACCCAAATCTTACAAGCATTTCTTTAAAATTTTATATTTCCTCCAAAAAATCGAACATTTGAATAACTAAACTCAGGAGGTAATATGAACTTTTTCAATTCAAAACTTCGTATAACCACAACCTTCCTGGCCTTTTTAATTGTCAGTGTATTTTCTGTTTCAACATCCATCGCCAATGACGGCGGGAAACATCGTTCCTGTAAAAAACAATCGCGGCACAACCACGAGCAAAATAAGCAGGATTGCGGGGAAAACCCTTTTTCGTCTGAAATTGTGAGCATCGAAGAAGAGGGCGAGTGCCTTATTTATAAGATAAAAGTCACTAGCTCGACTCAGATTTGTCGTTTCGATCTCAGCCACTTTATGTTTGATCCGGGATGTGGCACCATCGTCGAAGCTTATAATTCTGGAAATTGGAAGATGGAGTTTAACGTCACCGATCCAAAAACGCAGGTGACGGGATTAAAAGTTGATGATATTAGCGGTTTTGGAAAAAACCCATGGTTTGACTCCTTTTATGTCAAACTCAAAGTTTGCCCGGATGAAAGCTGCGAAACGGAGCTTTCCTGTGCGGAGCCAAAAGTGGCCTACAAAGCCGGGCAGTGTATTTATTTCGAAGACTTCGAAGCCGAATGCTCGGAAGAGACTGCGGAATTAAGTGTTGAATTTGAAAAAATCGACCCCGCCTGTTTCGGGAGTTCTGATGGATCAATAGCGCTTCACATAACTGGTGGTGAAAAACCCTATACTATTTCCTGGAATACAGGGCAAGCAGATTCTGTTCTTTCCAATTTAGTTGCCGGGGATTATTCGTATCTCATCACGGACGCACAAGGATCGACCCTGGAACAGACCATTTCGCTAAGTTCGCCGGACGAAGTTGTGATCGGCGAAGAATTGATCCAACCTGGTTGCGCAGGCACCAACACCGGCAGTATCAATGTCTCAGCCACCGGAGGTTCAGGGAATTTTACCTTCCAATGGGGCACCGGCGAGACTACTGCGTCGATCATAGACAAACCGGCTGGATATTATTCAGTAGAAGTTACAGATGAAAATGGATGTTCAGCTAGTAAATCATATATTCTGGAGAACCAAGCGGCAATTGCCATCACACCTCATATCACCCAACCTTCTTGCGGTGGAGAACCGTTTGGAACCATTGAATTGGAGGTAACAGGAGGAACGGCGCCATACACATTCTTATGGGATGACAGCTCTACCGAGCAAAACAGGTATGAGCTGGAAGAGGGTAGATACGTCGTCACAGTTTCTGATCAAAATGGCTGCGAACTATCGGCTTCATATGATATTGAGTTAACAAGCCCGATTAACATTATTCCAAACGTGACGCATACCAATTGCCTGGACGACGCTATTGGAGCAATTGAATTATCTGTATCGGGTGGTGAAGAACCATATACCTACAAGTGGTCCAATGGAGGAACTTCACAAAATATTTCCGGATTAAATGCTGGCAAATACTCTGTACTGGTTACAGATGCGAGTGGTTGTACAGCAACATATGATATCAATATTATCAGCATGGCATTGTCCGTCTACGCCAGCCAGACGAGCATCCCAGTTTGTCCGGGGGATCCTTCTGCCTCCATTGATGTCACTGTGTTTTTTGGAACCGAACCTTTGACCTTTGAATGGTCCAATGGGGCAACAACGGAGGACCTTACGGGCATAACATCGGGTACATATTCTGTAACTGTTACCGACGGTTTAGGATGTAGCGCCACCCGAACCATTGAGGTAAAAGATCAAAATCCTATCTCTATTAATTATAATGTAGCCGTCAATGGTTGCGCGGAAGCTCCCGAATATAATGTTACAACGTCTGTGACAGGTGGTGACGGTAACTATTCATACCTCTGGTCAAATGGAAGTACTTCCTCTTCTACTACATTTGACACACCGGGCACTTACTCAATAGAAGTAACAGATGGGAATGGCTGTACGCAGACATCGGATGTCCTTGTGGAAGGTGAGCCGGGCAGCCCTTCCTGTTTGATCAATGGCCTTGCCGCAGAAATAATGTGTGGATCCGAGGGCAATACCTTATTTACTTCAATTGACGGTGCAGTTTCTTTTGATTGGGATGTGAGTTCCAGTGACGGAAGCTGGACAATCACCTCCTCCAGTGATCTATCTGAAATTACTTTTACAGCAGGCAATGAAGGAACAACGGCTACCTTTTTTCTGGAAGTATTATTGGAAACAGGTTGTACCGCCATATGCGCCCTTGACGTAAGTACCTGTGCCGGAGCTGACAATCCGGATAATCCGGATGGTGGTAGTGACAATCCCAATGATGGAAGTGACAACCCTGATGGCGGTAGTGACAATCCTGACAATGGTAGCGATAATCCGGATAGCGGTAGTGACAATCCCGATGATGGAAGTGACAACCCTGATGGCGGCAGTGACAATCCTGACAATGGTAGTGATAATCCCGATGGCGGTAGTGGCAATCCTGATGATGGTAGTGACAATCCTGACGGTGGTGGTGACAATCCCGATGACGGTGGAGGCAATCCAGATGATGGTAGCGACGGCACCAATGATGACAATGAATGTACTGATTGTTTCTTTGCCAAAGAAGTAGAAATAACCAGAAATGGTCAATACTTCGATTACAACATCACCATTAATCACAACAATCAGTGTCATTTCGATCTATCTCACTTAGTCGTTAACCTGCCAGAATGCGCCTGGCTGGAGGATTATTCCAATAGCATGGGATGGAAAATGGAACAGGTATATCATGATAATAAGACCGGTGCGAGTGGCATTAAAGTAGATGATATCCCATCATTCGGTAAAGATGATCTGTTCACATCCTTTGAGATTTCGTTCACTTTGAAATCATATGATGATCAATGTATCGATGCACTTGCCTGCTTCGCGCCAGAAATAGCCTATAAAGCCGGTCAATGTGTCCAATACGAGCAAACTTCAAGTACTTGTGCGGAAGGAAATGGTGAAGAAACAAATATCATCACCTATCCAAACCCGACACATGATTGGGTAAATGTTTGCTTTGACAAAGATGATCAGGATTACAGCATCGATTTGTACGACATGTATGGAAAAAAAGTGCATCATCGCGACAGAAAAGGTGGCTGGGGAGAAGAAAACTGTGAGATCAACCTTAGCAATTACACCGGGTCAATATTCTACCTCCATGTATCCGGCGATGACGGATATCTGAAAACCTTCAAATTGTGTAAAAAGTGATTATTGCTTCCTATTTATAAAAAAAGGCCATTGGGAACTTCCTGATGGCCTTTGTTTTTTATTATCCGGGTAAAAATCAGGCATTGGTGTAAAATTCTACATTTTCCCTTGTAACAATATCAATGGGGAGTAGCTTCCTTCTGGGGACTTCCTTTCCAAACACTAACTGGTCGGTCAGGTAGGAGATGCCCAGGTACGACTGCTGATTCGGGTTTTGATTTAACAGAAAATTGATGTCGCCATTTCTTAAAAATGACAGGTTGTTTTCTATCAGGTCATAGCCAATCACAATCGCGTTGATGTTGAATTTCTTCAGGTAATCAACGATCTTAAATACCTTGGAAGTGGTCACGAATACGCCTGAAATATCCGATCCACCTTTTAGCGTATTTTCCAGTGTGGCTTGGGCTTCTTGTGGATGGTCAAACTTAACCCGAACCGTTTCAATGGTTCGGCTTTCCGTCTCACTAAAGTATTGTTTAAACCCCTCTTCCTTTTCCTGCATATTACGGGAATATTCGATTTCTTCATCGACATGAAACACCAGTAGCCTGCCTTTTTTCTTCTCCGCCCCGTGTATTAAATGGGCTGCCAGGCGACCGCTCTTATGGAGGTCCTGACCAATAAAGCATTTGGGGTTCAGTTCTTCGATGAAGGTGTTGAAGGAAACACAGAGTATTCCATTGTCACGGTATTTTTTAATCCACTCAATGGAAGCCTGTAAAAAAAGCGGGGCGATGATGATGCCATCAGGATTGAAATCAAATACTTTTTGGGCATTGGTCATGAAACTTTCCTTATCCAGGTTATTGTAAGCGAAAATATCAACTGTGATACCGAATACCTTCAATTCATCCAATGCCTTTTCAATTCCTCGTGTGGCTTGCTCCCAATAGATATCAAGGTGAAAATCAGGAATAAGGGCGGCAATACGATTATTCTTTTGATTTTTTAATGTCTTGGCAATCAGGTTTGGCTGGTAGTCGATCCTGTCCAGAACCTCCTTGACTTTTTCATAGCTGTCGCGGGATACATTTCCTCTTTTATGAATTACCCTGTCCACCGTCCCGGCAGAGACATTGGCCATTTTTGCAATGTCCTTAATCGTTATATTCTTATCCATTCAGCTAAGAAATTAAAAAACACAGCAATTAAACTACTGCGTATTAATTTAACTATACCACACTTGATATTGACACTGTGTTCGAACAAATGCAGTTTAATTTGGCAAAATTAAAAAAAACATTTTTGGATTATCGTAATAACTCGATTATTTTTGTGTTCGAACACAGAAAAAATATTTACCTATGAGTACATTGGAAGTGCTGGAAACCACCCTGGAAAAAATGCCTGTAAAGATTTTCTCCAGTAGTAAGGTGGCGCAATTGAAAGTTGCCAGTGAAATCGCTGATCTTATTCGTAAAAAACAGGAAAGAAATGAAGTAGCCGTGCTGGGACTAGCTACCGGGGCCACACCAATTGGGGTGTACGAGGAATTAGTGAGAATGCATCAGGAAGAGGGATTAAGCTTTTATAATGTGGTGACATTTAACCTGGACGAATATTATCCAATCGCAAGTGAGTCGCTGCAGAGTTACTATTATTTCATGCACGAGCACTTATTTAATCATATTGACATTCCAAAAGAAAATATCAATATCCCGGATGGTACCCTGCCAATCGAAGATGTATCGACATTTTGCCTGGACTATGAAAAGAAAATTGATGCCGTCGGCGGAATAGACATCCAGCTACTGGGTATTGGTCGTACGGGTCACATTGGTTTTAATGAACCTCCTTCCCATCGTGAATCCATTACGAGGATGGTGAAGCTTGATCCTATTACTATTTCAGATGCAAAGCGGGAATTTATCCGGGAGGAGCTTGTTCCCCGACGGGCGATCACTATGGGTATCAAAAGTATTTTTAAAGCCAGAAAGGTATTCTTAATGGCCTGGGGCGAAAGCAAAGCGTCGGTTGTCGCCAAAGCGGTAGAAGGCCCTGTGTCTGAGGAGATACCTGCATCTTTTCTTCAGTCGCACCCCAACGTAGATGTGCTGATCGATGAACATGCTTCATTAGAGCTGTCGCGAATTAAAACGCCCTGGTTAGTATCCATGTGCAAGTGGGATGAAAAACTGACCAAGAGAGCAGTCATCTGGCTGAGCCAAAATCTTGGGAAACCGATATTGAAACTGACGGATGACGATTATAAACTGAATGAATTGGGAGACCTTCTGATGTACTATGAAGATGCCCAGGAGCTGAACCTGAAAATTTTTAACTCCATACAGCACACCATCACCGGGTGGCCGGGTGGAAAACCAAATGCAGATGATACCCACCGGCCAGAACGGGCATTGCCTGAACGCAAAAGGGTGATCATTTTTAGTCCGCACCCCGATGACGATGTGATATCCATGGGAGGTACTTTTTTGAAACTGGTGGAGCAAGGCCATGATGTGCATGTTGCCTATCAGACGTCTGGAAACATTGCGGTATTTGACAATGATGCCAGGAGGTTTGCAGATTTCATGTTGGATTTTACTTGTGCCATTGGAATCGAAAACGACAAAATTGCCAATGCCCATGATGAAGTAGTCAAATTCCTGGAGGTCAAAAAACAGGGGGAAAAAGATACCGACTTAGTCAAGTTAATTAAAGGTTTGATCAGGAAGGGCGAGGCAGCTATGGGGGCAAGATTCTGTGGATTGGAGGAGGCGAACATTCACTTCCTGAACCTGCCATTTTATGAAACAGGATCGGAAGTAAAAAAAGATATTGGCAGTGAAGACATTAAAATTGTAAAAGACCTATTGCTTCAGGTACAGCCACATCAGGTCTTTGCTGCTGGAGATTTACGCGATCCCCATGGGACACATAAACTTTGTTTGGACATTATTTTTGAATCACTTCGCGAACTAAAAACCAAAAAAGAGACGTGGATAAACGATTGCTATTTTTGGTTGTATCGTGGGGCGTGGCAAGAGTTTCCGGTGGATGAGATCGACATGGCTATCCCGCTTAGTCCGTCGGATTTGCTGAAGAAACGAAAGGCCATCTTTATGCACCAATCTCAAAAGGATACTCCGGTATTTCCCGGAAATGATAAACGTGAATTCTGGCAGCGGGCAGAGGAGAGAAACCGTGCCACTGCTAAAATTTATGACCAGTTGGGGATGACAGAGTATGAAGCGATAGAAGCATTTGTGAGATATCACTATTAACTTTTTATCAGGTTCATAGAGAAGTAAAACTTCAAAGCATTAAATTTCAACAGATAATTGACTTACTATTAATTAACTTTTTGCTGTATGATACTTAATACCATTGACTGGATCATTATTGGTGGTTTTTTCCTGATTGTACTTTCCATTGGGTGGGTCGCCTCCAGAACTGCCGGAAAGGATACAAGTGAATTCTTTTTAGGCGGCAGGTCCATGCCATGGTGGTTATTGGGTATCTCAATGGTTGCCTGCACTTTTTCAGCGGACACACCGAACCTGGTTACCGGAATGGTAAGGGAAGACGGCGTGGCCAAAAACTGGGCCTGGTGGGCTTTCCTGATTACAGGGATGGTGACCGTTTTTATCTATGCAAAGTTATGGCGGAGGTCAAAAGTTATGACTGACCTGGAGTTTTATGAACTTAGATACGGAGGAAAAGCAGCTTCATTTTTAAGGGGATTTCGCGCTTTATACCTCGGGGTATTCTTTAACTGTTTGATAATGGGAAGTGTGACGCTGGCAGCTATAAAAATAGGATCAGTGATGTTGGGATTGCCTCCTTTGATGATCGTAGTGGGGGCATCCATAGGTGTAGTGATCTATGCTTCACTGGGTGGTATAAAAGGAGTCATTTGGGCCGATTTTTTTCAATATGGCATTGCGATGTTTGGTGCGGTGCTGGCAGCTATTGTCGCCCTGGATCAACCTGAAGTTGGTGGATTGAAAAATTTATTAACGCATCCCAACGTGACAGAAAAATTGAATATCCTTCCGGACATCGGTAATCCGTCGGTACTCGTACCATTGTTTATTATTCCGATTGCCGTACAATGGTGGTCGGTGTGGTATCCCGGAGCGGAGCCGGGAGGAGGAGGTTATATTGCCCAGCGAATGCTTTCTGCCAAGGATGAAAAAAATGCGGTGGGAGCTACACTGCTTTTTAATTTCGCACACTATGCGCTTCGTCCCTGGCCATGGATCATTGTGGCGCTGGCTTCTCTTGTTATTTATCCCGATTTGGCCTCCATCAAAGCAGATTATCCCAATATTGACGACCAATATTTAGGGCATGATGTGGCGTACCCTGTGATGCTTACCAAGCTTTCGGCAGGCTGGTTGGGTCTTGTGACGGCTTCCATCATCGCGGCGTACATGTCGACCATTGGCACCCACCTCAACTGGGGATCATCCTATGTGGTTAATGATTTTTACAAACGATTTGTAAAGCCGGGAGCATCGGAAAAGGAGCTGGTTACAATGGGTAGGATCACTACAGTCGTCCTGATGATTTTCGCGGGCGTTTTGTCGCTTACGATTCTGGAGGATGCTACCCAGGCCTTTGATATTTTATTGCTTTCAGGCGCTGGTTCCGGTGCTATCTATCTGTTGAGATGGTTTTGGTGGAGGATCAATGCCTGGACAGAAATTGTGGCTATGATCGTAGCTACCGTCACTGCATTTGCGCTGGTTTTATTAGTACCTAACGAATCATTTACGTCGGGAATTCTGGATGCATTTACCTTGAAATTATTGATCGCCGTGTCAATAACGACTGTTTCATGGATTGTAACCACATTAGTAACAAAACCAGAAAACTACGAAACACTCATTCGCTTTTATAAAATCACACATCCGGGAGGCCCGGGATGGAGCAAAGTCAGAAACGAAGCGCAGGCAAGAAATGAGCCTATTGCCGAAAAGAAATGGGATGTTCCTCAGGGAATATTAAGTGTGTTTTTAGGATGTGTCGGTATTTACAGTGCGCTGTTTTCCATTGGGAATTTCATTTATGGAAATGTGCTTACCGGCTTTTTTCTGTTGACCCTTTTTGGGATCGCCGTATTTATTCTGATCAAACTTTGGTCAAAAATGAATATGGAATGATTTACCAGGGGATGTGAAGGAAGGTGATAAAAATATTAATGGTAAATTGGCACCAATTATTTGCTTTAGAGTAAGATGGATTCCTTAGATATATTAGTGAGCATCAGGAAGATCGTGCGCTCGCTCAACCTTGAATCAAAAAGCATCCAGAAAGAATTTGGCTTGAGCATTCCACAACTGCTATGTTTGAACCACCTGGAAAAGTCCCCCGGACAACAGTCGAATCATAAAAATCTAATGGACCTTTTGTGCCTCAATTCCAGCACGGTGACAGGTATAGTCAATCGCCTGGAAAAGCGAGGATACGTTGCCAGGATAAGATCAGAAGGGGATCGTCGTGTTACAAATCTCATATTGACAGCTTCAGGAGCTAAATTGGTAAATGTAACCCCAAACGTACTGCATGAACGGCTGGCAGAAAAACTCAATACCCTGTCACAAGATGATCGGCAAATGGTTAAAAAAGCCCTTGAAATTATCACCTCTGCGATGGAAATCAGAAAGCTGGATGCGGCGCCGGTATTGACCAGCGATGAGATGGTCGATTAAAATACTTTCCAGATTGTCGGCCGGAAAAATATGTTCTATAGAACATTTTAATTACCTTTACAGATATAAAAATTACCAACAAGTGAATTAAACATTTGGTACGTGGTTTATTTTATATGATCTGCTTGGTACTATCTACTCTAGTGAGAATAGAGTTTGATCCCTTCAGCGGTAGTACGAAAATCGACTGAGCATCATCATTAATAAGTCATTTGCGGGAGAATCCTGCAAGAAAAGAACATTTAACAATCGTTAATGGGACGAAAAAATTACAACACTTACATCAAAAAATTAAAAGAAGAAAAGAAACGAAAAAAGAAAGAAGAAAAGCGTCAAAAAATGGAGGAAAGGAAAGAACAGGATACAAATACCTCCTTCCAGGACATGATAGCCTATGTGGACGAATTTGGAAACATCGTCTCTGAACCACCAGAGGAAAATGAAGAAAAAAACAATTCAGAAGATAAATCCTGATTGGAAACCATGCCCCTGGGGTTTCTCGCCAAAATTAATGCAGACCGTTATTACTCTATTAATCATATTGTGTTGCCCGATCCTGTCATTTCCCAATGACGTGAAATTTATTCAGGAGGAGGAGATCACCCTGACCAGTGGCCATGTGCGACTGGATTGGGTATCTGAGGAAGGAGAGCGCTTTACCCTGGAACAGGCTACGAGTGGAAATTTTCAAGATGCGAGGGTCATTTATGAAGGCCCCGACAAAGCCAGTTTTATTTCAGGTTTAAAAAATGGCGTCTACTATTTCCGCATTAAATCTGATGGCGGTGACTGGTCTGACCAGGTAAAAGCCGTGGTTGAATACCAATCGCTGTCCCTGGCATTTTCCCTTTTTACGGTAGGTGCTGTCGTATTTATTTTTACCACCCTGGTCATCATCAGAGGCTCCCAAAAATATAAAACCGAATCTTCTTCCTAATGGATCATCAAACATTTATTATATCACCCCAGATAGGTTGGATACTATTGGCCGTTTTGAGCGGTCTTTGGATAATATTGGGTATTTATTGGGGTAGAAAGGCAAAAAACCTGGATGGTTTCATGCTGGCCGGACGTAATGTTGGCCTGGCCTTCGGCGCTGCTACTGCCATGGCTACCTGGGTCACGTCCAATACCACCATGCTGGCCCCACAGTTTGCCCTGGAACTGGGTATATGGGGGATGATAGCATATTCTACGGCTTCATTCGGATTGTTTTTATTTGCACCATTAGCCAAAAGAATCAAACAGTTAATGCCAGCAGGGTATACCAGTGGCGATTTTATTAGACTGAGATACGGAAGAGGCACCTGGTATTTATTTTTAGCAATCAGTATATTTTATGGCTTCACCTGGCTGGTTAGCATGGGAATGGCAGGAGGAATTCTCATGTATGCCATTTCCGGGATTCCCTACCAAATTGGGATGACAGTCATTTTGGCCGTGTGTGTGACCTATACATTATTTGGTGGGCTGTATGCGGTGATTGGAACAGATTTTATTCAATCGTTGATCATTTTAGTCGGAATCGTCATCGTGGGGGTGGGTGTGATTTCTATGGTGGATTTTGAAACCATCCATACCGATGTATTGCGGGATCGCCCTATGTTGATCAACGCTTTGATGCCGGCGGCGATCATGGCGATTTTCAACAATTTATTATTTGGGCTTGGCGAAGTATTCCATAGCAACGTCTGGTGGAGCCGGGCATTTGCGATGCGTTCTAAAGTTGGCCAGAAGGCGTATACATTAGCTGGATTTTTCTGGCTTCCCGTACCTATTGCGGCTGGATTTATAGCGTTAACCAGCGGTTCACTGGGATTGAACATTACCAGCCCTGATATGGTAGGTCCCCTGGTAGCGGCGAACGTTTTAGGTAAAACAGGCGCCATCGTCGTATTTGCGGTATTCTTTTGCTCGCTTGCTTCCAGCATTGATAGTTTGTTGGCAGCCACTTCGGATTTAATTACAGAAGATATTTACAGAAAAATGGTTAATCCCAATGCCGGTGAAAAGCTGTTGCGAAAGGTTTCGGCGGGGATTATCATTGGGTTGGGTGTGCTAGCCTGGGCATTTTGCATGCCACGTATCGGAACACTCGCCACCGTCCTGTTTTTTGCAGGCCCAATGGTGGGAAGTACCATCTGGCCGATAGCCACCGGATTGTTTTGGGAAAAGGCCAATGCCAAAGGAGCCTTTTTAGGGATGCTATTGGGGAGCGTGATCGGCCTTGGAGCTTACTTCTACCTCGGTTGGTATACGGCTTCACTTATCGGGGCATCCGTTTCCATGATTACAGTCATCGTCTGCACTTATGCTTTTCCAGAGAATTTTGACTGGAAGACATTGGATGAAAAACACTAAATAAACCAACATGTATTTCTCAGAACTTTTCCTGAACATCATGATTAGCTTTTCGCTCGTGGCAATTTCCGCGTCGGCGGTAGCGCTTATTGTAATGGTCATCAAGGATATTAAATCCAAAGAGTTATGGTAAATGAAAAATTCACACACAGCAAAGAAAAACTGGACATTGATCCGCTGGAGTCAGGTGGATTGAATCCGGACCCGGAACTGTTAATTAAGGAAGACTCCATTGACCTGGACATCCTTAAGAGACTGACAGGTCAAAGCGTGCTTTCGGTCAATCAGTTTGATAAAGAGCTGGTGCTGGAGGTGTGCAAGTTTGCAGCGCTGCTGCAAAGCACGGAAATCGCTGCCTGCCATCCGCTTGATGGCAAAATTATCATCACGGCCTTCTTTGAGGCAAGCACGCGAACGCGTCTTTCTTTTGAAAGCGCGGTGCTACGGCTTGATGGTAAAATCATTAGCATCCCGGAGGGGGGGTCCACTGGCCAGGCAAAGGGGGAGTCAATTTCTGATATCGGTGAAATGTTTAATGCCTACGGGGATTGCGTGGTCATGCGTCATACGGAGACCAGCGCCATCGATGAAATTATGCAAAACCTTCGAATTCCATTGATCAATGCTGGAAATGGTACCGGGGAACATCCTACTCAGTCGCTGGCTGACTGGTTTGCCATTTTAAAATGGAAGCCAAAAATGATGGGAAAAGTCAGCGAGGAGGAAAGAATTCATTTAGGGATACAGGGAACTCCCGGAAGCATGCGGGCGGTCAATAGCTTTTTGAGAATGTCCTTATTGTTTAAAGAGAATATAAAAAAGATATCGATCATTTCTGAAATGGCCGATCCATTGGGTGATGAGCTGACGGCAATGGTGGAGGAATCAGGTATTGAGGTGGAAATAATGAATGACATCGAACAAGTAATAGGAAAGCTTGATGTCATCTACATGAATTCCATCGCTTTTCTGGGTGACAGCTACAAGACCCTGGATTCCCGGTTTAAGCTGGATGACACCTCCAAGCTCAAGAAAGGAGCGGTGGTATTGCATCCACTGGCCAGGCTGGATGAGCTTGACCCGATATTGGACGGAACGCACCACAACCTCTATTTCACGCAGGCCCATGGGGCTGTTTACATCAGACAGGCGCTTTTTATCTCCATTTTAAACCGATTTGAAAAATTACCAAAGGAAAAAATTGTAATAAAATAATGTGCGGAATTACTGGATATTGGAAGCAGCGAGGCTTAGAGCCCGAAGCGAATACATACATTAAAAAAATGGCTAAAACCCTCTACCATCGTGGTCCTGATGGTTATGGCTTTCACATGGATCAGGCCAATGGATTGGCAATGGGGCATGCCCGGCTGTCCATCATTGACCTGGAGACCGGCAGGCAGCCCCTTTTTAACGAGGACAAAAAGAATGTCCTGACGGTAAATGGTGAATTTTATGACTACAAGAAAATCAGGACAGACCTCCGCCTGGAGGGATGGGAGTTTCACACTAAAAGTGACAGCGAAATCGCGCTTCCCCTGTATGAAAAATACGGATTGGACTTTGTGCAGCATTTAAGGGGTGAATTTGCATTTGCCCTGTATGATGGAAGCAAAAACCGTTTGATCCTGTTACGCGACCGTTTTGGGATAAAGCCCTTGTTCTATCATGTCAAAGATGGAAATGTATACTGGGGCTCGGAAATAAAGTCATTATTTGCTCACCCGGATGTTCCAAGAGCATTTGATCATAAGGCCGTCCTTCACCAGTTGATGCACACCATGGTGCCCGGCACTAGCACCTTTAAAGATATCCATGCATTGCGGCCCGGCCACATGCTGATCATTCAGCGAAAGGGCGATCAATTGGAAATCCAGGATGAAAAGTATTGGGATATTGATTTCCCATTGGAAAGCGAGCGGGATAATTCAAAACCGGAAGAATATTATATCAGGCAAGTCCAGGAAAAGCTGACAGAAGCTGTAGCGCTCAGGTTAGAGGCTGACGTGCCAGTAGGATGCTACCTTTCGGGAGGCATCGATAGTTGTTCAATGCTTGGGTTGGCGTCTTCCATGCAGCAGTCTCCTGTTAAAGCCTACACCATCAGTTTTGACAATAAGGCCTATGACGAGGCTCACATTGCGAAGGAAATGGCGGATAAGGTCAATGCAGACCAGGACCAGATCAAATTATCTGCTGCCGAATTGTACGGGGAAAATTATGTAAAAACCATCTGGCATTCGGAACGAACGTTTTACAATACCCTGGGAGTAGCAAAATGGTGCATGAGTAAGCGGGTGAATGAAAGCGGCTACCGCGTGGTAGTCACCGGTGAGGGATCGGATGAGCTGTTTGGCGGATATCCTTTTTTCAAGAGGGATATGTTTTTACATGGAGTTCATGATGACAATCCCGGGGAGGTAGAGAATTACAAGCGAATGATGGAAGAATCGAATGAGCTTTTTAGAGGGGCCATTCTTTCTGAAGATCAGGTGAACCACGAAGATTTTGATAAGGTATGTGGCTTTACACCATCCTGGATACAGCCATGGATGCAAACGCTAGCGATTGCCAGACCTTTGTTGAAGGATGAGGTGTTGGAAGAGATAAAGGATTACGATCCGGTGTCAGCCATTGCGAAAAGCCTGGACAAAGAACAGATCGAAGGTCGGCATGCATTGGACAAGGTGCAATACACCTGGATCAAGACCATGCTGGAATGCCAGATATTGAATTGGGGGGGGGACCGCGTGGACATGGCTAATTCCATGGAATCCCGGCCAGCATTTTTAGACCATCACGTAGCGGAGATGGCGAGGGAAATTCCTCCCCATTACCGGATAAAGGGAAATACGGAAAAATGGGTACTGCGCGAGGCTATGAAAAACATCCTGCCGGAAACACTCTACAAAAGGGAAAAATTTGCTTTTATGGCTCCTCCGGGACACACGGAAGAGAAGAAAAAAATAGCCATTGAGCAGCTTATTGACACCTATATGAATGAAGAAAAAATTAAAGAGGTGGGGCTTTTTGATGTGAATCGGTTGATGGAATTTCTGGATGCATATAGAAATGATACTGATTCCGTATCGTTAGTAAGGAAGGATGCATTGCTAAACCATTTGTTAGGATTACATATTATTTATGATCAATTTCTGAAACAAGAAGTATGGGATTCCGAGTTAACTTCGAACGTCTAAAAAAAAACATAAATGAGCTGGCTCAAATTGGCAAGTACGAGGATGGCGGAATCTACCGGATGGCATTTACCCCGGAGGAGGATGAAGCGAGGAAATGGCTTGTCAACAAATTAAAGAAAGAAGGGTTTACCGTTGAAATAGACGGTGCCTTAAATACGATAGGAAGACTGTCCAGCGACGCGAATAATGATAAACCTTCCATCGTCGTGGGATCGCATATTGATACTGTACCCAATGCCGGTGCCCTGGATGGAGCCCTGGGAGTGTTGATTGGAATGGAGTGCCTGACGCGGTTGAAAGAAGAAAACATCGATACCGAGTTTCCCATTGAGTTAGTAGCTTTTAGTGACGAAGAGGGTAGGTTTGGAGGTATGTTCGGATCAAGGGCATTCTCAGGCCAAATCAATCCAGGCATTATTGAGCAGGCCCACGACCTGTACGGAAATTCACTATTCGAGGCATTGAAATCCCTGGATCATGATCCCTACCTGGCGCTGGAAGCTTCGCGAAAAAGAAGTTCCATCTGGTACTACCTGGAATTACACATCGAGCAGGGGCCGGTGCTTGACGCAGAGAACTTGTCAGTAGGCATTGTGACAGATATTACGGGCCTTTTTAAGTGGCAGGTGCATTTGACGGGAGCATCTAATCATGCAGGCACCACACCCATGGAAATGCGGCGGGATGCCTTTATGGGACTGGCGGATTTCGCCCATGAAATTCCAAGGATCATTGCGGAAAACGGAAGCGATGGTTCAAGAATCACCATTGGCAACGTGACCTTATATCCCGGTTCCGCCAATACAATCCCCGGAATGGTGGAATTTAGCATTGATGCCAGGGATGTGAATACCGATGTGATGAAGGAATTGCAGGATGCATGTAGAAAAGCGCTGTCGGCCATTGCCAGGAGGAGGGATTTGCTGTTTGATTTCGAAGAGGTAAGTTGGATCGATCCGGTGGAATGTGATGCCCGTATCAAAAAAAGCATTGAGACGCAAGCCAAAAAGCTGGACTTGAGCTATAAGATCATGCCAAGTGGGGCAGCCCACGATGCACAGATGATTTCCAGGATTTCGCCCATCGGAATGATCTTCGTACCAAGTAAGGGCGGTGTGAGCCACTCACCAAATGAATGGACAGACTGGCATCATATAGAAAGTGGTGCTAATTTAATGCTTCATACGATTATTGATTTAGCAAAAAACAGATGAGCGAGAAAGAACGAGAATTGAGGCCGGAGGAGCCTCTTTTGGATCCATTAAAAGAGTACTATCACAATATTGTTGATGAAGATTCTGAAGAACGGCATGAGATACTAAGCCATCATGAAGTGGCTTTGTTGATCATAGATCTTCAATACCTGGATGCCGCCAGAGGATACGGTGTTTTTAAAGACATAACTTCATCAGGGATCCCGGTCAAGCAACAGGAATATTATTTCAATACCCTTAATAGATATGTGTTGCCCAATGTTCAACGATTGCTGAAGATTTTTCGAAAGAAAAAGATGGAGATCATTCACACGAGAATTCAATCGTTGACCTCAGACGGAAGAGACAGAAGCAACGGACATAAACGTTTGGGATTACTTGCAGCGCCGGGCTCGAAAGAAGCAGAATTTTTGGAAGAGGTAAAGCCGTTGGACGACGAAATTATTATCAACAAAACAGCGAGTGGCGTTTTTTCATCGACAAATTTGAACTACGTCTTGCAAAATCTTAATATTAATGAACTGGTTGTTGCAGGCGTGTATACTAACGAATGCGTTGAAACGACCATCAGGGATGCCTGCGACCTTGGCTACCTGGTGACGATGGTAAAAGACGCGTGTACTACGGTAACACCCAAATTACATCAGGGCACCATCAATAGCCTGAAAGACCGGTACGCTTCGATTTTGACTACCGACGACATTGAAAAGCGTTTTGCAGACGTGGAGGAACACATCATTCATCCGGATATTGTTTCCATTCGGAGAGCCGCAGAGGGTTAATAGAGTAAATCTTTTTAATCCAATCATTTCACAAAAAAATATTTACCGTATAATTGTGAGTAAGTACTTACAATATGACCGAAAAAAAAGAAAAGATCTTACGCGCAGCGTTACAACTTTTTGCTCAGGAAGGCTATGCTTCCACTTCTACCAGCAAAGTGGCAAAAGCCGCCGGTGTATCCGAAGGATTGATATTCCGGCATTTTGAGAACAAAGAAGGTCTGCTGAAAGCGGTTATAGCGATAGGGGAAGAAAAAATCAAATCGATTTTTTCAGAAATAATTTTTCAGGATGATCCCAGGGAAATCATCCGAAACGCCTTGACCATGCCTTTTTCAGTGATAGAAAGCGAATACGAGTTCTGGAGACTCCAATACAAATTAAAGTGGGAATTAAAAGAATATAGCGACCAGCGCATGGAACCGCTTAAACTTTCTTTAACAGAAGCATTTAGAAAATTAGGGTATGCGGATCCGGAAATGGAAATGACATTGGTCTTATTGGCAATCGATGGAATGGCCTCGTCACTTCTTAAAGGAACCCTGAAGGAAAAGGAGCGCTTCATGAAATTTTTATTGAAAAAATATAACCTATAAAAAATATCAACGTAAAGTAAGTGATTACTCACTATTAATATGAAAATAAAAGCAATCATTACCGGAGCTACCGGAATGGTAGGGAAGGGAGTTTTACTGGAATGCCTGGAAGACGAAAACGTTGAATCAGTATTGGTTATAAATCGACAATCGATTGACATCCGGCATCCTAAGTTGAAAGAAATCATCCACAAAGATTTTTTTAACCTTTCACCTATAGAGGACAAGCTGGAAGGTTACAACACATGCTATTTTTGCCTGGGGGTCTCTGCACTGGGTCTTTCCAAAGAAGAATATTTCCACCTCACTTATGAACTCACGGTGAACTTTGCTGAAACATTGGTAAAAATAAATCCCGATATGACCTTTTGTTATGTCTCCGGAGAGGGAACAGACACCAGGGAAGAAAGCAGGACGAATTGGGCGAATGTAAAAGGGAAAACAGAAAACAAGTTATTGGCCATGCCTTTTAAAAAAGTGTACCTGTTTCGTCCCGGATTTATTCAACCTTTAAAAGGAATTAAATCAAGAACAAAATTATACAATGCTATCTATGTGGTTTTCTATCCTTTGATGCCCATCATGAAAGCGCTTTTCCCTAAAAGCATCACTACTACGGTCAAGGTAGGAAAAGCGATGATCAATGTGGTAAGGACCGGCTATGAGCCAATTTACCTTCACAACAAAGAAATCAATGAATTAGCCCAGGCATGAGCATCTTAAAACGAATACTAAAAATGATATTAATAATCATAGGAAGCTTGATCGTGTTTTTAGTAGTCGGTGGATATTTGTTCATAAAATTCCGCCCAGATTTTGGGGCTCGGCCAACCGCCAAGCAAAAGTTGGCTTATGCGGAGACTGGCCATTATAGTGATGGAAAATTCGTCAACCAGATTGAAACCAATATGGACATGGATTTTAAAACGGTGGTGGGTTTATTGAAGCAATACATGAAGGGGATACCCAATAGCAAACCGGATTTTGTGTTGCCTGTTAAAAAAATTGATTCATTAGAGATCGCCAATCATATAGCGGAAAAACCGAAAATTACCTGGTTTGGTCACAGCGCCATTTTGCTGGAGATCGGTGAGAAGAATATTTTGATTGACCCGATGCTATCGGATGCGCCATCGCCACATCCCTGGCTGGGCAGTAAAAGGTATGCTAAAGAATTGCCCATTGAAATCCAACAGCTTCCCCTGATCGATGCCATCATCATTTCACACGATCACTATGATCACCTTGACTACAAATCAATTCTGCAATTGAGAGACAAAACCGACCAATATTTTACGCCTCTTGGTGTAGGAAATCACCTGGTGAAATGGGGAGTGCCGAAAGAAAAAATACAGGAGTTGGATTGGTGGGCGGAAACTCAATTTGATAGCTTGCTTCTGGTATGCACACCGGCGAGGCATTTTTCAGGCAGGGCATTCACAGATCGAAATACAACACTTTGGGCTTCCTGGGTGATTAAAAATGAAAACCATTCGATCTATTTCAGCGGAGACAGTGGTTATGGACCTCACTTTAAGGAAATAGGTAATAAATATGGCCCATTTGATTTTGCGATGATGGAATGTGGCCAATACGATCTGCGATGGGAAGCCATCCACATGCTACCCGAGCAAACCGCACAGGCGGGGTCGGAGATCAATGCAAAAACAATCATGCCCATTCACTGGGGGGCTTTTACGTTGGCATTGCACTCATGGACGGATCCAGTGGAGCGGGTGACCGAAGCTGCCAAGGAATTTGAATATCAAATTGCCACGCCTAAAATTGGGGAGCCGGTTGTTGTGGGTGGGGATGGAATTCCAAATAATAAATGGTGGGAAACGGCAAGCTCTTTATAGTTAAATTACTTGTCCCCTGACAAGTCATTCTGTGAACGATAAGGATATGGAA
>JBNLGG010000009.1:0-95063 GCA_050305935.1 Cyclobacteriaceae bacterium
TATTTTAATAAAAAATTTAATTATGTCAATAATGGGAGCGTGCTTCGGACGATGATCCGATGAAAAACACCGAATCCGTCAACAATTTGATCACTTTTTGTACCCGATACCGGGCACAAATCGGAAGCGATATCGTATCAGGTGAAACCTTTTAGGTGATGGTAAGATCAGAAAATCAATCCTCTCGTAAATCATTCATTAACTTAAGCCAGCTATCCAACTGACTAAAAATGGTGAACCGCTCAATTTGACGGATTTGTCCTTTGAATTCCCACTTTTCCCTGGTTTTTGGGTTTATCAGCATCCGGTCCATTGCTCTGGTTAATTCATGCAGGTTGGTCGCATCGCCAATGATCAGCCCGTTTTTTTCATGCTCTACCTGAAACCTGAGACCGGCAGCACTGGAAACAATGATAGGAATTTGTTTCCACATTGCCTCAGTAGCTGTCAGTCCAAAGCCTTCCTGTATAAATTTCTGGATAATGACGCTGGAGCTTCACTACAAGGCAACAACGATATCCCGCTCTTTTATTATCGTCGACGCCAGAATTAATCGTAAGCATTGCCGGGGATCATTGACCTTAACAGTAAGTGGTATTTTAGGGGGGAATACTTTTGATGTGCAGTTCTTGTCCTTCTCTGATTTTGCGTATCGCGAGTATTTATCACGCCTTTGAAATGGGGCAAACCTACATCATTATCCTCGCCTTAATCTTATCTCCGGTACTGGCGCTGCGACTGTTATGCCGTCGGCAGCTCAGACGCTGGAATTATACTTGAGACAAGAATATCAGTAGTTCGACTAAATATGTCCTATTCAACTGGGATTCAGTCCGCTTGTTCTGATGGCTGTAATTATTCCTGACCAAGATTGCCCAAATAATAAAACGTTTGAAGCCCTGCTTTTTTGTTTTTCCCGAGCAGTTCAATGAGTTTGAGTTGTGCCTGGATATAGCCCATTTCACGGCTATTGATCATAAAAAGGGAGCTTTCGCCCGATTCAAACAATCGGCGTTCACCTTCTAACAGTCCTAAATAATCGCGTACAGTTTGCAGATAAAGCTGCACTTGGTCATACGAAGTGTTCCAATGGTTTAAGGAGGCATTGATGTTAAATGAAATGAGGGCTTGCTCGTTACTAAGATCAAGGGTCTTCTCTTCGATTTTCAGATCTGCTAGTTTTAAGTCACCCCGCTCCTTTCGTAATAGTAAAGGCATACTAAACTCCAATCCCCATTTGTAATTATTCGTCGAAAGATTATACAACGGATCATTTCCGATGGGCTCAGAAAGTGCAAAATAGTTTAAATCAAATTCGGGCTTGAGCATTTCTTTTTTCAACCTCTTTTCAATGGAAAGTTGATCAATATCAAGCTGGTAATGTTTAAGTTTTGGATGGCCTGTTATGAAGGTATCCAATGTTAAGAGCAATTCACCGTCGATCTGGGTTGCCACCACATCTGACATGGAGGTGGGGACAGTAATATTGTCAAGCTCCAGGGGCACTGTACCGTCTAACCATAAATACACTTCAAGTAGCGCAGTTGCATTTTGATATTCCAAACTTGCCTGCTGGAAACCCAACCTTCGGGTTTGGACCTGGATACCTGCTTCAAGAGTGTCAATCGGTGGGTTGTCCCCGAGAAGAGCACTCTGTTTTACGGCGTCAAATCTCTCCTGCGCCACATTTAATGCATTTTCATATACCAGCAGGTTTTCATGCGCGATGAACCAGTCCCAATAGGTTTTTCCTGCATAGTACAATAACTCATTGAGTATAAGCTGCCGGTCGATCAAACTGCTCTTTTGATATATTTCCGCTTTGCGAAGTTCTGCCCGTCTTTTGTCTATGAACAATCCCTGGCCCACAGGCAACGAAACCCCGGCATACCACAAGCCGCTCTCCGGAACAGTGTGCTCGGGATTGAGATACTGGCCGTCGTTTCGTTCAATACCCGTTTTCACTTCTAAGCCAAACCAGGTAGGGATTTTTAATCCGCCATTAAGCAGGCCATAGTAGCTTTTATCTGCATAATATTTTTGATTATAGTCAGCAAACAATTTTGGGTCAAAACCACCTCGCGAGGATTGCAGCAGTGCATTCCCTTTTGATACCTGTATGTCGGCTTGCAGGGCAACCGGATGGTGTTTTTTGACAATCTCCAAAAAGCGATCCTGGGTCAGTACGATACTGCTATCATTTTGCGCCATCGTACAAAACGACAGATGAAGGAAAAATGTAATCGTTAGGTATCGAGTGTTCATTGCTTTTTAGAGGTAGTTGGGGCATCGATTTTGTAGTAGTCGGGAGGAAATCCATTTATTTTCCGCCATAGTTCATACCAGATCGGCACATCTTTCAATAGTACCATATTTCTGGTCCCGGCCCCAATGCGTAAAGCAACCGGCCAGAGGTGGTCGTTTGGGTCGGGTTGCACCAGGACACGGTATTTTCCATTTTCACTAATGAAATTATCGATGGCAAACACCTTTCCCCCATAAGTTCCATAACTGGTATTGGGCCATCCGGAAAAAACGATCGCTGGCCAGCCATCAAATTGGATTCGTACTGGCTGATCTTTTTCCAGGAGAGGAAGGTCAATAGGCTTCACGTACATCACAACTGCTAATTGATAATTAGCTGGCATGATGCTTACAATAGACGCTCCTTCCTTGATAGTTTCACCGATCCCGGACTGAATGGCCTTGGTAACAAAACCATCCTGTGGAGCAACGATATAATACATACCGGTGCGCACAGAGTAATTCATGTACTGGTTCTGCAGCTTTGTCACTACTGCCTCAGCATCATACATGCTGGAAAGGGCAGCAAATTTTTCCGATTCGGATTTTGCGATATCCTCCTTATACTGAGCATCTATACTGCTAAGCTCCATTTGGGCATTGATCACCTCATTTTTGCTGGTAAGCAATTTGTTTTCAGCCGATATCATGCTCGCCTGGGCTTTCTGCAAGGTAAGTTTTCTGTTTTCAAGATCGGTAAGCGACTTTAAGCCTTGTTGCTGGAGCCCTTCTATTCGCTGGTGTTGTTGCCGGGTAATTTGATAGTTGATCTTAGCAGCTTCATAGCCAATGCTATCACTGATCACTTTTAACCCTGCTTGCTGCAATTTATTTTTCGCCTGCTCAATCTTCAGCTTCCTTGTTTGAGAGAGTGCATCGATCTGGCTATCCAGGGCCCGGACTTTTTCCATATATGATTGGACAGACATTTCTTTCGATTTTAGCTGTTCCTCGGTTCGTAAGAGAAGGTTAGGGTCGAAGTATTCATCTTTAACCTCAGAGATAAACAGGATCGTATCTCCTTTTTTGACAAAATCCCCTTCCTTAACAAACCACTTTTCTATCCTTCCTGCGATAATGGAATGAATAGTTTGCGGTCTTTGCTCGGGTTTTAATGTCATCACATTCCCCGGAGCATTGATGTTTTGTGTCCAGGGAAAGAAGAGCAGAATAAACGCGACACAAAATATGGCCACCAAAATTTTTAGCAATACCTTCCCGGATCGCCTGTTTTCCACTGCATAGAGCGATCGAAATTTTTGACGATCTATTCTGTCGCTGATGCTGTTGTGTGAGATATTAAGCATGGCGGTTGATTTTTAATTCAGGCAAATTCTTCAATCCATCAAACGACCCGTTTAGTTCTATTTTGCCATTGTCCATTACGATGATGCGATCAGATAACCTGGCCATTTCCGGGTCAGACGATACAGCAACCAAAGTCCATAGGTTTTCACGGCTCATAAGGAACTTTATGATCTCAAGACGGTCATTTCCATCGATCTCTTGTAATACATCTTCGAGTAGTAAGAGCTTTGGTTTATGAACGATTGCCCTTGCGAGCAGAATCTTCTGCACAATACTCTTTGGAAGTTTAAAACCCTGAGGATCGATTTTACTATCATACCCCTTCGGGAGCTTTTTTATGAAGTCATCTAGCTTAAGTTTTTCGACTACCTGCTTGACATGTTCAAAGGTAACCGAGGTTCTGTTCATTGAAATGTTTTCAATTAATGTACCTTCGAAAAGCATATCCTCTTTAAAGCAATCACCAAGGAGGCTCCTTAGGGAAGTGGGATTGATATTTCCTTTTGGCAAGCCATCGAAGGAAACACTCCCTTGATGCACATCGTAGAGTCCTGCCAAGACATGTAGCATTGTACTTTTTCCAGATCCATTAGGCCCGGTAATGACTATTTTTTCGCCACTACCAACACTAAGGGTGATTTCATCGAGTGCGATATTGATGGTTTCAGGATAGCTGAACCTGACCGCCTCCAATTCAATCGCCATTCCTTTCGGCGATCCTTCATGTTCGGTAAGTATTATTCCATCGGGCGACTCCAGCGGCATATCGGTGACCTGTCCGATTTTTTCCAGGGCGGTAAGGACGTCATAAACTGTCTCCAGGCTGATAATCAATTTTTCAATTGAATTGAGGACGAGAAGAATAATAATTTCCGCCGCGATGAATTGTCCGATATTCATTTGTTGTTCCATTACCAGAATTCCTCCGATGACCAGTAATCCAGTGACGACCACTACCTTGAATATCACCAGAAGCGAAAATTGCGTAATAAGTATTTTAAAATGACTCTCCCTGGCTTTCAGGTATTCGCCTGATCGTTGATCAGCTTTTTGCAGGTGCAGATCAGAGCTGCCAGCCAGCTTAAACGTTTTTAAGGTCCTCGCAACTTCTTCGAGCCAGTGGGCAACCTCATACTTATACTTCGACTCCTTCAAGCTGGTTTCCAGGCCGGTTTTTGCTGTTAACCTGAAGATTATATACCCAAGCGCCACTAGCAATACGCTAAGAGCAATAAAAAACGGGTGGTAAAATGAAAGTAAAATTAAACCGAAAATTACCTGGAGGAAGGCCATAGTGACATCTATCAGTAATTTTGGAAGTCCCTTTTGGACATTCATCACATCAAAAAACCGGTTCATCAATTCCGGTGCATAGTGTCTGTATAAAGCCTCCATTTTTATTCTGGGAATGCGATAGACAAATTCCAGTGAAGCACGCGCAAATATTTTTTGCTGGAGGTCTTCAGTTATCCTCATTTGAGCGATTTGAAGGATACCCATTGCCATCACACCTCCGACCACCACTATTACCAATACAATCCAGGCTGTATTGATTTGGCCACCCTGGATCAGGTTGACAATGGCTTGGATCCCCAATGGTAGTGTTAAACTAACCAAGCCTATGAAAATTGAATAGACATAGATATTCCTGATTTCCCGGCTGTCCGGTTTAAGAAGGCGCCAAAAACGCTCAAGTGGTGTCAATTGGTTTGAAGTAGATTCCATGATTCAATTTACTAGATAAGGGTTTAGAATGTACACATAGGAAGAGTGAATAAGATAGCCTATGGCATGCTTCAGTTTATTGTTGGTAATCATCGTCGATTAATATATTAATAGTAATACTATCAATATTGTATTTGCTACGATCATTAACCAATCAGGTTGTAGATTGTTCGCTGAATTTGTTGGTAAATTTGTGTTTGATGGTGAATTGTGTAGTTATGAGGGATTTTCAACACATTCTTAAGCTCTGAATCAAGTTATTTGGTCTTTTCAAAATACTTCTTCAAAACAAGAATTGAGATCAGGTCTTCCTGTTCTTTGTCAAAAAATTGCCGCACATATTCATTTGCGTTTCGGCTTATTTCTTCCAGCTTCTCAGGTTGTTTGCTATAAATATTTAACTTTTCCTCTAGGTCGGAAAAATCATCTTTGATGTGCAGGTAGTGGTAGTCGGGGATTAAAGTTCCCTCCATAAACCATGTTTCATGCCGCGGTGTGGGCATGACGGCAACCGAGTTCGAAGACATGATCCACTTTAGATTGGTAGCGACGTCATTTCCTTCAATGCTCAAAATGAATTTATAAGTTAAATGTTCGTCGATCGACATTTTTTCTTTGATCCAGGAGGGGTCGAGGCCGCTATCATTTATTTGTCCAATATTGCAGATCGGGTGATTGTGAAATTTTTCGAAAAACCTGACCCTGGTGTCATGATTTTTGTAGACAAATCCCCTCCAAACCAGAAAGTCTTTCTTTTTTTTGATCGGTATTTTGTCATTCACAAACATGAAATGGCGTATTTTGTTCAGGTTAAGAAGAACAGAGTTTTGATTATCCTCATTGATTGGCCTACTCTTTACTATCGCAGGTTCATTGGGCACATAGTTTATGTCCCCAAAAACATAATTAAACTTACTCTTTGCATTAAAATAGCGCGTGTATTTCCATGTGTCAAAGAAATAGGTGTTCATTTCGCCTGTGTAGGAAAAATCCTTTAAAGGTTTCACATTTTCAGAGAGCGGTATTGGCTTGTCCAACTTATTATAATAGTTTACCCGGTTTTCGATGTAAGCCTCATCAAGGGAATTTATTTTGGCTAGCTTCTTTCCTAACGATTTTGTAGCATTTGTTTTTAGAAATACCAGACGGAGAAAACCTCTTAGGTAAAAAAGGAACTTGTTGTTCTTATGACGGAGGGAAAGAAAAGAGGAGAATATTTTTTTTAGGCCCATCGAACGGAAAAATGATTTTCTTTTAACTCTGCAAAGAAATTAAAATTTTTCGACTATCGTTTGAGAATAAAAAATGGTTAAAACGAAAAAAGCCTGAAATCACTGATTTCAGGCTTTTTAGGCTCCTCCTCTTGGGCTCGAACCAAGGACCTACTGATTAACAGTCAGCCGCTCTAACCAACTGAGCTAAGGAGGAATTTGTTACCCCTTTCAAAATGGGAATGCAATATTACGAGTAGCCTTCGAATTTTGCAATATGTATTTTTAAAAAAATTCCAATCAAACGGTTGTCGTTAAAAACCGGACATATTGACACCAATAAAAAAGCGAAACCCAACAAAAGCGCCATCATGACAGTATTGGTGTCGAAAAGTTAGGCAAATATCGATTGGTATATTTTTTATACGTCCTCCAGCAAATTCATTGTGAAACTAAAAATTTAGAAACATGACATTCATACTTAAAAAGAAAGACCAGGTTCCCCAGTCATTTGATCGTTTTGTAAACGACATAGTAAAAAGTGTACTTCATCAGGATGAAGAGGTAGCTGAAAAGCGGGTGCGGGCATTGGATCCGAAAATCAATATTCTCGAAAAGGGAGATTCGTATGAAATACATTTTGCATTGCCAGGATGGACGAAGTCAGAAATTGATATTCTGGTAGATCAGGAAGAACTCATTGTGAAAGGAGAGAAGGAAACAATAAATAAAGACGAAGCCACCTTTCACAGTTATGAATTTGACCATGGAAGATTTGAAAAGCGATTTGATTTGCCAGAAGAAAAATTCGGGGAAGTCAATGCAACTATGAAGGAAGGAATTTTGATCGTCTCCATTCTAAAAAAGATAAAAAAGGCAGATAAGAAGAAAATAGCAGTAAGCTAGATAGGTAGCTATTTTCTTTTGGCGTTGGAATTGAATTGTTAAAAAAAGTTAAACACAGCATCATTACCTGTGATGGATTCGTTAATTCCTCCACAAATACACTAATTTTATATCATTGATTAATAAACAGCAGGAATTATGAGTAAAAGACAGTTTTTTTTGGGAATTATGTTGGCATCGTTGATGGGCGGTCTAATCGCTATTGGGGGTTATAGCCTATTCAATAAAAACAGTGACCAACCGGTTCAAGTGGCTTTACCATCAAATGTAAAATTGACAAATTATACCATGGACACTACCGGGTACACGGTACCGGAAGGAATGAACTTTATCTATGCGGCAGAGGTGGCCACGCCTGCTGTCGTTCACATAAAATCAATCGTGGAAGGAACATCGGCTTATAATCAGGGGCCCTGGGAGGAAATGTTCAAAGATTTCTTTGGTGAAAGCCCACAGCGACCCCAGAATCGAGGTGCGGCTACAGGATCGGGTGTGATTATTTCGCAGGACGGATATATTGTTACGAACAACCACGTCATTGAAAATGCTTCTGAAATAGAAGTGACCCTGAATGACAATCGAAAGTTCGAGGCGGAATTAATAGGAACAGACCCAAATACAGACATCGCAGTAATTAAGATTGAGGAAGAGGGTTTGAATTATATGAAATACGGAGATTCTGACCGGGTAAAAATTGGTGAGTGGGTATTAGCCGTAGGTAATCCCTTTAATCTTACCTCGACAGTTACTGCCGGCATCGTCAGCGCGAAGGGGAGGAACATCAATATCCTTCAAAGACAATACGGAATTGAATCTTTTATCCAGACGGATGCTGCAGTAAATCCCGGAAACTCAGGGGGCGCGCTTGTGAATCTGAGTGGCGAGCTAATAGGTGTCAACACCGCAATTGCCACTCCAACCGGAACCTATGCGGGATATTCTTTTGCTGTTCCGGTGTCTTTGGTTCATAAGGTAGTGGATGATCTGGTGAATTATGGCGTTGTACAAAGGGCCCTTCTAGGTGTGAGCATTGCGAATGTTTCGGATGATAAGATTGGAGAAGATATTGAAGAAAATAATGGAGTATACATTATGGGTGTCAATGAAAACAGCGCAGCTAAGGAAGCGGGAATTGAAAAGGGAGATATCATTGTTGAGATAAATAACATGAAAACCGATAATGTAGCTCAGTTGCAGGAAATAATTGCTACGAAGCGGCCAGGTGATAGAATTCAGGTTACTTATAAGAGAGAGGGTAAAGTTAAAACTACCACCGCCACCTTAAAAAATATGGCAAACAACACACAAATTGTAGAGAGGACAGGGACTTTAGTGATTGAGGGCAGCACGTTTGCCAATATTTCAAAAGACGAAAAAGAGGAATTAAAACTGGACGGTGGAGTAAAACTAACTGACCTGGGCAATGGAAAGTGGAAGGATGCAGGAGTGAAGGAAGGTTTTATTATCACCTCGGTAGACAAACGTGGTGTGAAGGATACAGAAGACCTGATCGCCATATTGCAAGGCAAAAAGGGTGGAATATTGATAGGAGGAAAATACCAGGACGGAAGTGAGGCATATTATGGTCTGGGTTGGTGAAATTAAGTTAGATTATATAATTAAGAAGGCCGCTTGATAGCGGCTTTTTTTATATTTTCACCTTTAGTTTTTTAATCTGATATTTTGTCAAAAAAGAAAAAACAGCCCAAAGGAGGGCTTGACCTGTATAAACGAAAGACTACCATGAGCTGGATTGTGGTGGTAGCAGCCATTTTAATTGGCTCGGTATCTATTTTTTATACAAGGGGGTTAGTACAGGAGTTACGTCAACGAGAGGAAATGCTTATCAACCTCTTTGCCAAGACATTGGAAAACACTACCAACACTCCCAACTCTGCTGAGCTTTCGTTTGGGGTAACAGAAATCCTACTACCAAATAATTTGATCCCGGTGATCTGGACGGATGACGAGGGAAAATTAATGGGATTTAAAAACATCGACATTGATCCTGAGTGGAATGACCAGGAAAGGGATAAATTTTTGCTGGAGGAGATAGAGGAAATGAAAATCGACAATGAGCCTATTACCATCACATTTAGAAACGAGGAGGGTGAGATCATCGATTATCAATATGTCTACTATAAAAACTCTGATCTTCTAAAACGGCTGGAATACTACCCCTATGTCCAGTTATCGATCATTTTTATCTTTGGGTTATTCGTCTTTGTGGCTTTCAGCTATTCCAAAACCTCGGAACAAAATCGGGTTTGGGTGGGACTGGCTAAAGAAACAGCCCACCAGTTAGGCACACCTATTTCATCATTGATAGCATGGGTAGAATACATGAAGTCTGAAGAAAAATTTATTGAAAGCGGAATTGTGGGCGAAATGGAAAAAGATATTGAGCGATTAAATATGATTACGAATCGTTTTTCTAATATCGGCTCTGTTCCTGTATTAACACATGAGGACATTCCAGCTTGCATAAATAGCACTGTTAATTATCTGAAAAACCGGCTAAGCAAAAAAGTGGATATTAATGTCCATGCGCGACCTTTCAATTTGAGAGCCAGGATTAATAAGCCCCTCTTTGACTGGGTGATTGAAAACCTTTGTAAGAATGCTGTCGACTCCATGGGGGGAATTGGCAAAATCGACATCAATATAAAGAAAGCCCTTGATGATAAAGTAATTGTAGACATAACCGATACCGGAAAGGGGATTCACAAATCGCGTCTGAGGGAGGTATTTTCTCCCGGATACACCACCAAGAAAAGGGGATGGGGTTTAGGCCTTACGTTGGTGAAGCGAATTATAGAAAACTACCACGAAGGAAAGATCATTGTTTTAAGTTCTGAGATTGACAAAGGGACTACTTTCAGGATCTTCCTAAAGGCTTAAAAAAGAGCAACTTTTCGAGGGTAAAATTGCAATTTAATTTGGAAAAAAAGATTATTAAGCCTTAGCTTTGTGCTTCTTTTTCAGGAACAACTATTTTATTTAAAAAATTCACGATTTAAATGGCAAATAAAGGAAAAGTAGCGCAGGTTATCGGCCCTGTAGTGGACGTAAGTTTTGAAGGCAGCGCGAGCATCCCAAATATTTATGATGCATTAGAAGTCACAAAACAAAATGGTCAAAAGATCATTTTGGAAGTTCAGCAACACCTTGGTGAAGACAGGGTGCGAACCGTGGCAATGGATGGTACCGAAGGGCTCGTAAGAGGGATGGAGGCGATCGACCTGGGAAATGCCATTTCAATGCCAGTTGGCGAAGATATTAAAGGAAGACTTTTTAATGTGATCGGTGAAGCGATAGATGGTATGGAGCAGCCTGAAGGAAAGCAACGACTGCCTATTCACCGTGAAGCTCCAAAATTTGAAGATCTATCTACTTCGACTGAAGTTCTTTACACAGGAATCAAGGTAATTGACTTGCTGGAGCCATATTCAAAGGGAGGTAAAATTGGTTTGTTCGGGGGAGCTGGTGTTGGTAAAACTGTATTGATCCAGGAGCTGATCAATAATATCGCCAAGGCTTATTCAGGCCTATCAGTATTTGCTGGTGTGGGAGAAAGGACCCGTGAAGGAAATGACTTGCTTCGTGAAATGATCGAAGCTGGTATCGTGAACTATGGAAAAGAATTTAAAGAAGGATTGGAAGAAGGCGGTTGGCCGCTTGATAAAGTAAATAAAGAGGAGCTTTCAGATTCTAAAGCAACCTTTGTTTTTGGCCAGATGAACGAGCCTCCGGGAGCACGTGCCAGGGTAGCTTTATCTGGATTGACGGTTGCTGAATATTTCAGGGACGGTGATGGTTCAGGAAAAGGAAGGGATATTCTATTCTTCGTTGATAACATTTTTAGGTTTACTCAGGCTGGATCTGAGGTGTCAGCACTTCTTGGAAGGATGCCCTCTGCGGTAGGATATCAGCCTACCCTTGCTACTGAAATGGGAGCCATGCAGGAAAGAATCACTTCTACCAAAAATGGATCAATTACTTCAGTGCAGGCCGTTTATGTACCGGCGGATGACTTGACTGACCCGGCTCCGGCAACTACATTCTCTCACCTTGATGCTACTACCGTACTTTCAAGGAAGATCGCAGAGCTTGGTATTTACCCTGCGGTGGATCCATTGGACTCTACTTCCAGGATTCTTGATCCGGAAATCGTAGGTGATGAGCACTATGGCACGGCACGTAGAGTGCAGGAAATTCTTCAACGCTACGCTGAGCTTCAGGATATCATTGCCATTCTTGGAATGGAAGAACTTTCTGACGAAGACAAGCAGGTAGTTCACCGGGCAAGAAGGGTACAGAGGTTCCTGTCACAGCCCTTCCACGTGGCAGAAGCATTTACAGGACTGAAGGGTGTTCTTGTTGATATAAAAGATACGATCAAAGGATTTAACATGATCATGGACGGTGAATTGGATCACTTGCCTGAAGCAGCTTTTAACCTTGTAGGTACGATCGAAGAAGCCATTGCTAAAGGCGAAAAACTTCTGGCGGAAGCTGAAGCTTAAAATTAAAGGAACAGCAGATGTATTTAGAAATCATTACTCCTGACAAGAAAATTTTTGAGGGCGAGGTTGAATCAGCTACTTTTCCCGGAAGCAAAGGATCTTTTCAGGTTTTGAATAATCATGCAGCCTTGGTTAGTTCGCTATCAAAAGGCAAGGTGATGTATAGAAATTCAAAAAAAGAGGCCCGTGAACTTGTCGTTACAGGTGGAGTTGTTGAAGTGTTAAATAATCACATAACTCTTCTGGCCGAAGGCATAGAAGAATAAAAATGTTGGATTACCAAAAAAATGAAGGCCGGAGAAAATTCTTCGGCTTTTTTATTTTTCCCGGTGGACAGTATCCAGTGAAAAAGGCGGCAGGCAAATACTCCAGTAAACTGCTGGGTAATCATACGGATTAGAATGCCGGACACGAGGCCCTTTTCTAGTCAGGATTGACTGGCCGGCGCTTACTTCTATCTTTTCCCCATCTACTTCCACTAATTTTGTGCCTTTCACCATCAGGGTGAACTCGTCAAAGTCGGGTTGCTGATATGGTTCCTTCCACCGGGGCGGTACTTCCATTCGCGCGATACTACAGTTTTCATATTTATTGCTGGCATTCCCAAAATGTTCTTCGAAGAGTTTCATGTCATCAGTGGGCACTATAAACGGATCGTCTTCTTTGATAAAGCCTTTCATTGATCACTTTTCAAGTAAAAGAAGTAAAGGTGAAAGGCAGTTTTTTGTCTTAGTATTAAAACCAATGCTTGCCACTGTTCAGGAATCTCGTTCCTGTGCTATTCTTTTCTATTGCCTCAGGGAATTTGTAAATTCACTATATTCTCTGAAAAATCTTTCATAAACGTGCCTAAACCAAAAAGTGTAGAGTTCTGGCATCCCGGTAATTTCTTCTTTTAAATCATGAATGTTCCTCCACGACCAATCGTTCACTTCGTCTTCATTTGGTTGTGGATCTGATTCATAAAATCCCAAAAATACATGGTCAAATTCGTGCTCTGTGAGACCATTGGAAAACTCGGTTTTATAAACGAAATCGAAAAGTTTTTGAAGATGGCAGGTAAATCCCATTTCTTCCGAAAGGCGATTTTTTGCCTCAGTGATCAAAGACATACCCAATGCAGGATGGCTGCAACAGGTGTTGGACCACAAACCGGGAGAATGGTATTTATGCAGGGCACGTTGCTGTAAAAGCAACTCATCCTGGTTGTTTACTACGAATACCGAAAATGCTCGATGAAGATTTCCATTTACATGTGCTATAATCTTGTCTTCTTCTCCCAATTCATTGTCAAAATAATCTACTAAAATGACTTTGTTATTCATTAAATAACATATTAAAAAAGGTAAAAAAAATTTCAATCATCATAAACATACAACTATTTTTTTAGTTTTTTGATGATAAAAATTTAAATATATATTACAGCAACTTGTTGATTTTTTCATCAATAAATTTCTAGTAAGGCTTGAATAATAAAATAAATGGTTTTACATGATGAAATATCGTTTGCATGGATTTAGAGAAAAAAAAACAAAATTAGAAATCAAAAAATATTGTTGTTGTGTTAAAATTATGATTTTACATTTTTAGTTTTAATAAAAATCAATAACATTGTCAAAATATAACAGTAAAAAAAAGACATTGTTGTGGTTGAAGAATACTATATATTTATTGATAAATTAGGCCTTCCTGATGAAATTAGAGTCAATTTTTTGGACGAAAGGATCCTGAAAGAGTCACATAAATTTTATATTAATTTGTTCCGGTATCTTCATCCGTTATATCCTGCTGTTCTTAAAATCGATCAATTAACTTTTGCTGCTTATTTACACTTTCGGTTTCTTCTCATATTTGACAATTTCTTGGATGTAAAGGGTAGTAATTCGGGGAATAATTTTGAATCACTGTTTGTTGGGTTTGAATTGTATGAAAAATCAACAAGGGAGTTGGGTTCACTGATAAAAGATCAGAATTTCTGGGAAGTCTTCAGAAATTTGAAGAAAAAATACTTCTCGACTATTCAGTTGGAAAAGTCCATTTCTCAACAAAAATCAAACTTTACCGAAGATTTGTTTCACCAGATAGCAGTTGGAAAATCAGCCATATGCCTGGCTTCGGTCCAGGCGCTGGAGTCTCTCGGTGGAAATTGTGTTCATCGTGATGATATCATAGAGTGCCTGGAGCATATTCACCTGGCATTTCAAACTGTCGATGATATTGACGATTTTAGGAAAGACATTGATGAGGGACAATGGACATTTATTCGGTTTCAACTTCAAAATTATTTGCAGAAAAGAAAGCTTGCTTTTGACTCTTCCGACTTACAAATAAGATATTTATTTACTTCCGGTTTAGCCCAGGAGTCCTTAGCAAAAGCCTCGTTTCATTATTCAAAAGCCATTGCCATTGCTACTTCACTGGGGCTTTCTGATTTGCAAATCTATCTGGAAGAACAAAATAAAAATCTTGGGAACTTTAATAAGGAAATTGAATTTCTCAAGGAAAAAACATTTAAAAAATTAAGCAGAAGTGGCGTTTTTATGTCTGAAAACTCCCTTATAAGCGCCATCCAAAATGGAACAGAGTTTCTCAAAAAAAATTTAAGTAGGGAAGGTTTCTGGAGAGATTTTTATACGAGCGCCGGAGAGGGAAGCACATGGACCACTGCTTATGTGGGCTTTCAACTTGCGGAATACCAGGGCTGCGATGAATTTTTAGCTAAAGTGTTGAAAAAAGTCGATTCGGCCAAAGGCAGTTATAATGACAGCATTTTTCAGGATGGTGATTCTATGAATTTTGTAGTTGCTTTTATAAAGGCAACAGGAAAAAGTATTCCGGCAGCGACAAAAAGCAAATGGCTGGCATTTGTAAATAAAGATGGAGGATGGACCACCTACAGGGACGAGGCACAACTTCGCGCACAGCTTGATTTAAATCAGGATATAAGTGTACAAGGATGGATGAATGCCCAAACCTGCGTGACCGCAACAGCCGCTTATGTGTTATCATTTTTAGAAGAGCCTTTTGAAAGACAATACGATAAGACTTGCAGGTATTTACTGTCGCAGATAAAAAAGGAAGGGTGTTGGCATTCGTATTGGTGGACAAGCCCAGTGTATGCGACTTCTTTTGCAATACTTGCTTTATGCTCCAGCAGGAAATACAGGGCCATTTGTAAAAAGGCAGTTAGCTGGCTATTGAAAAATCAGGAAAGCGCAGGTTTCTGGAAAAACACGCTTACCGGTGAAGAAAGTCCTTTTTATACCGCACTGGCGATAAAGGCTATTGCGAGTTACGACTACCGGGTTTATGAAAGTGAAATTCAGAAAGCGGTTGAGTACCTTTTAAAAAAGCAAACAGACGAAGGAAGTTGGATTTCAAACAGGATTTTAAGGATCCCTTCAACTCAAATAGACGAACCTGCTGACGTTGACAGGTGGAGAAAAAGCTCCTTTGGAGTTAATTGTATAGTCGACGATCACAACAGGCTTTTCTCCACAAGCACCATCGTCAATGCGTTAGGTTATATTCAATTGAAATGTAAGTAGAAAGCGTTTTATGTTACTAAAAGAAGGTATAAGTATCTCCAAATATAATAATAAGGGCTTTTGGGTTATCAATACGGAAGAAGGAAGGAACCTCCTTGTCAATTCTTTTACAGCCGATTTAGTTCATATACTTCAAACAACCAGCCGTTTGGAAGATGCTCATCAGCAATTTAATTCCCATTTTAAATTAAATGTGCCATTCAGGCAATTCGAGAATGTCATTTTAGAAAAAATAGGGGGTTACAATATTTTGAGACATGATAAATTTGAACCCAAGGAAGATGTAAAAAATAAATACCTGAAACTAAAAATCCAGCTAATTCCTTCGAGAGTAGCTGGGATTCTGTCCTTTCCATTTCAGCATTTGTTTTTTCCCGGAATATTTTGGTTTTTATTTATTTCCCTGTCAGCTTTTTTGCTTTCTGTTTTAATCTCCATCCCAGCTACTGGTGAGGGAATAAACTACCCTCTTTCTATTTTTCTGGTTGGTTTTACTACTTTAATCCACGAGTTGGGTCACATAGGGGCATGTGCAAGATTTGGACTCAAACACGGTGGAATAGGCTTTGGATTTTATTATATCATGCCTGTGATGTACGCTGACATCACCAACATATGGAATACGGACAAAGAAAACAGAGTCATAGCGAATTTGGCCGGAATATTCAATGAGCTTATATATGCAAGCTTGATCGTCTGTATCTTTTTTTATACCAATGATCAAACCTACCTTGTCTCGGCACTTTTCATTTCAACCCTGTTGCTATGGCAGCTCAACCCTTTCGTGAGGTTCGATGGGTATTGGGTAGTATCTGATCTGACAGACACTCCTAATCTCCTTAAAAAGGCAGGCGATGAGTTAAAGGGTTTTTTCAGCGCCAGGTTCCTATCGAATATGTTGGCAAACAATATCCCAAAAATGGATAGAAGAAGTATTCTGTTATTGATGTACGGCATCATGAATTTTTCAGTAGGTATCGGCTTTATGGCGTTCACTTTATTCTACTATAGAAATGAGATCCAAAACTATCCAAGTCTGGCGTATGAATTCTTAAACCATGTTTCTTATCTGGACTTTTCTTTTCAAAACATCAATGGAAGGTTTTTAATAGTAACCCTGTTTTACATCCTGTTCATTAGATTTTTATACAAAAAAATAAAGGCTATGTTAAAGAAGCGATTGAGAAACAACTCTCCCACTGACCTGATTACAACTTCAGCAGACCGACAATGATACTCAAGATATTCAGGCTTCCTAGGTTGGGCGGGATAGCTGAATTTTTATATATGCCCTAAATTTAATTATTCAAACAACAAACACTATGAAAAATGTTTTAGCAGAAAAAGGAACTGCCAACCACCAAAATGGTCTGATTGACTATTCAGCAGATGAAATCGCTCACCTCTTCGAAGTAGAAGAGTTGGAAGAACGACTTGAAGCTGCAAAGTGGACTGCAGAAGCTGGTTATAACAGCAGCGGCCCTTACTGCAAAATTTCTTGTACATTTTAAGGTGGAAATTGAGGGCGCCAATTCTGGCGTCCTTATCTCTCTTTTAAAAAAAGTATAAGAATCGAATTGTTTACAACAATTATCTAATTTGATTGTATTATGTATAAATGTTTTTTAAACACTATATTGTTTTTTTCTGTCTTCAACTCGATGTATGGTCAGACAAAGTCCATACAGGGGAGGATTTATGATTCGGAAGACAATCAACCTATCCCATTTGTCAGCATTGGTATAATAGGCGATCACAGAGGGACAGTCAGCAATGCCAATGGAGAATTCTCGCTAATTATATCTGAGGCGGATTTTCCTGTCAAACTGATTTTTTCTCACCTTAGTTATTACAGAGATACCGTTGCGGTATTTGATGATGCGCTGGTCGAAATTAATCTTGATAAAGCCTCAGTCATGCTGGAAGAGATAGTCCACCAAGGAAGTGGTTTTATCACTTCACTATTGGAAAATGCCTATGAAAAACTTCACAGGGAATTTAATGAAGCTACCTATTCCGAAGCTTTTTATAGACAAATCACGCAAATAGACGAGAAGCCTACAGAGATCCAGGAAATAATTTATCATGCCAAGTCAAATAATTCGAGAGTACTCGGAACTAAGCTGAAAACGGGTAGATATGCTGCCAACAAAGATGCTATCATTAATTTCACCAACTTTTCGGTCTACTTTAAAATGTTTGGATTGGCTGATGAAAATGACTCCAAAAATATAACAGTCATTCATCCCAGGGCCAGAGAGAAATACACTTTCCAACTGTTGAGGTTTATACAAAGCAACGACGGCGAAATAGCGGAAGTATCTTTCAAATGCCATCTTGATAATTGTCCCGACCCTGTAAATGGATTAGTTCATATTAATACAGAGACATATGCGATCAAACAGTTTATGATCAATATTTTGGGGAGTATGAACTTTGAAATAAAATCGCCTTTTGTAAGCTATGAACCCAATAATTACAATTTTAAATGGCTGGTTAATTTTTCGGAATCTACGGACAAGGTGATTATAGATTACATAAAGGTAGATTTTAGTTTTGACCTGGAGAAAAAGAAAGAAAGTCACCCGGTTACCATGTCTTCCCTGACATATTTTTACAACAACACCATCATACCAACTGCTATCGAATATGAAAGTACAAATCCAAAAGTAAATGACAGAGATGCTATTAAAAACCTGGACTACGACCCGGATTTCTGGAAAAATAATCCCGTAGTACTGCGCACACCTCTTGAAGAAGAGATTATCCGGGCATTTGAAGAAAAGGGTTCATTTGGAAATATGCTATCAAAATAGAGAGCCATGCACAAGAGAAACATTATTTATTTTATATCGGTTCTATTGGGTGTAATTTATCTAATTTCCGGGTTGTCCAAAGCAAATGATGTTTTGAGTTTCGCAAATCTAATTGCCAGGTATCATGAAAATCTTCGATATATTGCCCCTGTTGTTATAGGAGCAGAAATAGCATTAGGTATCACTTTAACCCTTAATATTTCTTTTCGCCTTACAGGAAAAATCTCTTTCTTTTTCTTATTAGTCTTATCATTCATATTCCTCTATGGATTGCTTTTCCTGGAACTGGAAGACTGTGGTTGTATGGGGTCTTTTATAAAGATTTCACCCCTCTTGACTTTTGCGCGCAATGTCGTCATGATTATTTTTTCCTATTTTCTTTGGAAGACCAAGGAGACCAGGCATTTTTTTACCCCCGGAGTATCTTTATCAATTGCCGGAACCTTGGGTCTGACAGCGATAGTTTTTTCAAGTTTTCAGATTAGAAATAACTTTCATATGGGGACGAGGCTTTTGGGCCAGCCTTATAGTCAACTGTCCATTTTAGATTCTGTGAAATTCACAGCTGACAAGACCTATTTGGTTTTCCTCTATAGCCCCAAGTGTTCCCATTGCCAAACCGCAACACCCGGTGTAAATCGGTTGAGGACAGAAGGTCGGGTTGATACGATTCTTGCCTTTACCTCCTACAACTTCAGTTTGGAAGAGATAGGCAACTATGAAAAAGAATTTTCGCCAAACTTCACTACATATAGGAGATCTCCTGAAGAACTGAGAAAAATCACCAATGAAATTCCCCTGGCGTTTCTGATCGAGAATGATACGATTAGAGACATCTATAATGCAGAATATTTTTCAGAATAAAATAATGGACTGTACAATAGCTTTTTGCACCGTCGTCAAAAACAGGGCGCACCACTTAAAAGATACCCTGATAAAAAACATCAGGGATAACCTTGATTATCCGTTATGCTCATTTATTGTTTTGGATTACAATTCCGAAGATGATCTGGAAGCCTGGCTTAGGCAACATTGCCAGGAATTTATTACGTCGGGAAGACTGATTTACTATAAAACTTTTCGGCCAAAGTCCTTCCATAGAAGTCATTCCAGAAATGTAGTTTTCAGATTAGCCCAAGCTGAAATCCTCTGTAATGTTGACGCCGATAATTTTATAGGAAGAGGGTTTGCCAACTACATCAACCAATCTTACCAAAACAATAAAAATTGCTTTTTGGTAGTCGACTACACCTCCAAAGAGTTGCATTATTTCAAAGGATCTATGGGGAGGATATGTGTCAGAAAAAATGACTATTTGAGGATCAGAGGCTTTGATGAATTCATGGAAGGATACGGCTTTGAAGATATGGATTTAATAAAAAGGCTTGAAAAAGCGGGTGTTAAAAAGAAATTTATTGACAATAGCGATTTTTTGCAAACCATCCCTCACGATGATGTACAGCGAATTTCTGACGAGGATTTGTATAAGAGTTTTAAGCACGTTTTAATAAAATATGACACTTTTTATCGCTCGGATCTCCTTTTTCTCGGTAATGAAGGTACTTGCCAGTGGGGAACCATTGTCGACAACTATAATGAGTCTACCCAAACCAGGGAAAACGTTTTTTCACCGATCCCAAAATATGCCTTTGATTTGTATCAGGCCAATTGGATTAATGGCAACTGGATCATGAATGATAGGGGCTTATGCGAAGTGAATCTTCAAAACAGTGTTTCTTTCAGGCTACAGAGTACAACCGGCGAACACCTCGAATTTCGAGAAGAAACCGGAAATAGCTATTACGAGATTACGGATCCCTATGTGGTAAATACACTTTTGAAATTTCATCCCGAGATAAGAAACAGAAATCAGATGCTCAGAAACTTGAAGTCAGACGCAAAGTTGAATCCAGGTGGATTTGGGAATGATAGGGTGTTTAAAAACTTTGACTATGAAAATGAGATTGTTTTATGAAAAAAGACATTGCTACACCAAATGCTTTCGGTTCTTTTTCCTTGTTCTACCATAAAAGTGGCTGGAATCTTTTAGTAGGAGAAGGATTAAACCCCGTTCTGGTAAAATTTGACATCCAAAATCCTATACTGTACCTGTCATCGAAAAGAGGAGACCACTTAAAAATTTTTATTCCAATAAACAATTTTACCAAAGACTTCTTCGATTTTATTGAGGAATATTTCAAATCTTTCTTCCAAAAACATCCTTCTCAGGATAGCCCCTTTGCTAAAGGAAAAAATGTCTTTTTTAACATTCCTAATAACTCACTCCATTATGCTTTCCCGGATTTTTATCCACATGAAAGCGTTGTACTCTTGCCTTTTACGCTTACATTATCTTCGATCACTCGATTCTACCTTTCCAAAGAAGGTTTTTCTCCAAAGCTTAAGTTCTTTCTTTTTGTGCTACAGACCAGCCTGATTGCAAAGCAACTTTTAGAATTAAATGTAGATATAACCGGCGTATTCAAGGAGCAGTTTGAATTTTACCAATATCACAATACCGAGTTTAACATAGAAGGGGAAATGCTGGAGGCAAATTTCAAGCAATTGAATGGATTTATGGAAAAAAATGTGAGCTCTGTTTTCTCGCTTCCGCAAGATCACCCATACAAAAACTATTCAGATGCTGTTAGTGAGATTTTCACAAACTATGGACAAGTATCGACCTTTGAAAAGCTTGACTTCTGCCTAAAGGTTATCTGTTATCATTTGGATATTTCCGATGTCAAAAAGTTAGTCTTCAGATACATTTTTTATCGCGCAATTCAGAACTTGAAAATAGTTGAAATAAAATAAATCTCTGTAATATGAGAAACCAAAAAAATCGCAGTCAAGGCGTTTATTTTTTGTCAAACAACAGAATGCTTGATTTGACAATAAGTTTTCTAAATAGTTTCAGAAAATACAATTGCGATCTTCCTTTGTGTCTTATACCATTTGATGAAGACTACGATCAAATTGAGATGCTGTCAGATGAGTACAATTTTCAAGTTTACTCCGATAAGAGCATATTATACCAATGTGACGAAATCAGTGTTAATTTTCACGATTATGTTCATGGCGCATACAGAAAATTGGCTATCTGGGAAGGCCCCTTCGATGAATTTATATATGTGGATGTCGATACCGTGGTATTGGCAAATATAGAGTTTGCCTTTAATTTTCTTGGTAATTACGGATGCCTGACGTCACATTCTGATCTTCCCAACCTCGTACAGTTTGTCTGGAAAAAGAGCATCATCGAAAAAAGGATTCTTAGCTTCAGACAGCTATCCTTTTCCGCAAACACAGGTTTTATTACCTCCAGGAGAAACTTTATCACCCTGGGTTCTGTATTTGAAAAGCTGGAGATTGCAATTTCTCTAAAGGAAGACATGGTTTTAACCTGCCAGGAGCAACCGTTTTTAAATTATCTCATAGTAACAGCGGCTCAACCCTATTCCAGTCTGTTGAAGCTGCTGTGGGAAGGGCACGAAGACATAATGTTGGAAATGTGGGCTGGATTGGCAAATGGAAAAGTAAATGATGGTCAAATGGAGCATCCCGATTTTAAATCGATATTTCTAGTCCATTGGGCGGGGCTGTGGCAGCAAAATTCCCTGAAAGAAATGCCGTATTATGAGCTTTGGCGATATTATCGAAAAATGAGTCAATCATTTACCGGCATCGGCATGAAAAGTTTGTGACAGCGGAAATTATCCTTGTGTATTATTCACAGGCTCCAATTTTAAGCAAGCCTTGTATCCCAGATTTCAGGGCTTATTTTCCGGTGAATTGAAAGTTTTGGGTTACCAAATAAATGAAAGCCGGAAAAAATACTTCGGCTTTTTTATTTTTCCCGGTGTACGGTATCCAAAGAAAAAGGAGGCAGGCAAATACTCCAGTAAACAGCGGGGTAGTCATATGGATTAGAATACCTGACCCTTGTGCCTTTTCTGATCAGGATGGACTGGCCGGCGCTTACTTCTATCTTTTCCCCATCTACTTCCACTAATTTTGTGCCTTTCACCATCAGGGTGAACTCGTCAAAGTCGGGTTGCTGATATGGTTCCTTCCACCGGGGCGGTACTTCCATTCGCGCGATACTACAGTTTTCATATTTATTGCTGGCATTCCCAAAATGTTCTTCGATGAGTTTCATGTCATCAGTGGGCACTATAAACGGATCGTCTTCTTTGATAAAGCCTTTCATGGGGTATTTTTAATTTTTTCTGAATATGAAAAAAACTGCGTTCCTTTTCAAGGAGAAATGGAGCGAAAAAATAAAGTAATTTGATAAACTACTAGTATTCAAACTCCCCGTGCTCGCTTCGAATTGTCAGCTTGTTGCCTGCACTCCCTTCCACCCTACCTATGATTTGAGCAGGAATATTAAAAGATTTGGAAACCTCAATAACGGTCTGTGCATATTTTTCCGGCAGATAAACTTCCAGTCGGTGCCCCATGTTAAATACCTTGTACATTTCCTTCCAGTCAGTGCCACTCTGCTCGTGGATGATTTGAAACAGTCTCGGTATTTCAAATAGATTGTCTTTTATGATATGCTTGTTTTCGACAAAATGAAGAACTTTCGTCTGTGCTCCACCACTGCAATGTACTAGTCCGTTGATGTGGGGCTTTATCTCTCCAAATAACTTCTTAAGGACCGGAGCATAGGTTCGTGTAGGAGAGAGAACGAGTTTACCGATATCAACAGGAAGTCCCTCCTCTTGATCAGTCACCAGGTAGTTACCCGAATAAATCAGGTCACTATCAATATTCTGATCATACGTTTCAGGATACTTTTCCACATAAACATTTGAAAGAACGTCATGCCGGGCAGACGTCAAACCATTGCTTCCCATTCCGCCATTGTACTCATCTTCATAGCTGGCCTGGCCTGATGATGCTAAACCTACAATTACATCTCCTGCCTGGATATTTGCATTGTCAATGATTTCTTCCCTTCTGGCGCGGGCAGTAATCGTACTGTCCACGACTATCGTTTTTACGAGGTCACCCAGGTCTGCCGTTTCACCCCCGGTGCTTTTTATCTGTATCCCGTTGTCTCTCAGCATTTGTAACACTTCCTCAGCGCCATTAATGATTGCGGAAAGAACTTCTCCCGGGATCAGGTTTTTATTTCGACCAATAGTAGAGCTGTAAAGGATATTGTCCAGCACCCCAACGCATGCAACGTCGTCAACATTCATAATAATGGCATCCTGTGCAATTCCCTTCCACACCGATAAATCGCCTGTTTCCTTCCAATAAATATAGGCCAGGGAAGATTTTGTTCCGGCGCCATCGGCATGCATAATATTACAATAATTCGGATCACCGCCCAGGTAGTCTTCCACTATTTTGCAGAATGCTTTGGGGAAGAGTCCTTTGTCAACATTTTTTATTGCAAGATGTACATCTTCCTTTGATGCAGAAACTCCTCTTTTGTTGTATCTCTCGTCCATTTGAAAATAAAAAAGCCCCGATGTTTCGGGGCCAAATTTAGGTATTATGTTTTTAATAATTAATTATCCCAATCAATTCTGTTTTCCAGGTCTTCATCTGAGTCAATGGTTTCCTGGATGATCAGTGTATTGTTGTTGACAGTTCCTTGTTCTGCGGCTGGCCCTTCTTGGTCTCCCGGCACATCCTCGGGGTCCTCCACAGGAGTATATTCCAATACTTTGAATTCTGTTCGCCGGTTAAACTGATGCGCCTTTTCTTGCAACTCCTCATTTGGCAATGAATTTATGAAAGATTCGGTCAGTTCGGTTCCTGCTTTTATACCTAAACGATCTTCAGGTAAAACATAAGGAGTGGACTCTCCGTATCCTTTTGCGCTCAGCCTTTTTGCATTGATTCCTTTGGAAATTATGTATGCTACAGCCGATTGCGCTCTTCTTCGCGAGAGGTCTATATTATAGTCAGCGGTTTGTCGGCTGTCAGTATGCGAGCTTAATTCAATCTTGATCTCCGGATTGTCCTCAAGAATGGTAACCAGCTTATCCAATTCCACGGCCGCATCCTCCCTGATGTAATCCTTATCCAGATCATAGTAAATGTTTTCCAGGACAATTGCTTTATTGAGGACAATTTGATCGAGCTGGATTTTTGTTTCAAATGTTTTATTGGTAATTAATTTGGTCAGCTCTTCTTTTGGTATCGATTTTCCTTTTGTAGAAAATGAGCTTCTGTTGGTCAGGTAATTTTCCTTTTCGGCGGTGAGCGAATAATCTTCTTCCGGGAAAACCCTGAAAATAAACTTACCTTCCCTACCGGTGACTACTTCATTAAGCAGTTCATTATTTTCGGCACTGAATATTTTAACAAATGAATTACTCAAAGGGACTTCCTTGTTATCATCGTCCAGTGTGTACACAATCCCGGTCAAATAATAATTGACAATTTTGAGATCGGGGTCATTATTGATAAAAGTGTAAATATCATCATCCCCCTTTCCCTCTGGTCTGTTTGATGTGAAAAACCCTTTGGTAGGTGAATACAGGAAGATACCGAAGTCATCACTGCTGGAATTTACCGGTGGTCCAAGGTTCTCAACGACCTGTTTTCCGTCTGTCCTTTTAGCCACAAAAATATCCAATCCACCAAATCCCGGATGTCCATCAGAGGCGAAGTATAATTCTCCGGTGGTGGCAAAATGCGGGAATAATTCGTCGCCGGGAGTATTTATTATATTACCCAGGTTTCTGACATTTCTAAAGCTGCCCCTTTTATTGCGCGTGGCAATATAAAGATCAAGCCCTCCTTCTCCGCCTTTTCTATTGGAAGCAAATACAATGGAGTTTCCGTCCATAGAAAATGATGGACATGAATTCCAGGCGGTTGGATCATTGATCCTCATTAACCTGGGTTCTGTCCATCCGCCCCGCCTGTAGCTGGAGATGTACAGGTTTACATCTTGTGTTCCTTTTTTTCTTCCGGTATTACCTTTTGCAAACACCATGGTCTGACCATCGGGCGAAAAAGTAATAGTACCCTCATTTGACAGGTCAGAGTTAATTTCCCCCTCTAGCGGCGCAATAGTGGACAGTTCTACTACTGCTCCCTGAGTCTTGACACGATACAAATTCGTCATCGATGTACCGGTGGTTTTAAAGATTTTACCTCCAAAGCGATTGGAAGTAAAATACAAGTATCCGTCCTGGTAAACAGGACTATATTCGGCTGAGGGTGTATTGATTTCCTCCAGGTTTTTGATCCTGAAGTAGCTTTCCTTTTCTTTCAGCTTTTCAATCAGGTTAAGGTTCTCTATTTCCCGGTTAGCGAGCGCTACCAATTCATCATCAGCTCCTCTGTCCAGGTATTGATTGAGCGTTTGCTTCGCTTTACTGTATTGTTCATTATTTTTTTGTGCGAGGGCATAATAGAAATAAACTTCTTCTCCGGGGTATTTATTGGCAATCGCCGCAGCGTAAAATGGCTCTGCTTCTTTGATTCTGTTTGAAAGCCTGTATGACTCCCCGATTTTGAAATTCACTTCAGCCACATTGTATCCCTTATTCAATAGGTTTTCATAGGTTTTCAGCGATTCCTGGTATTCAGCCCTTTTAAACTGCTTGTTTGCCTTTTTCATCGCCATTTTATTAAGGCTGCATGAAAAAGTCAGGCTAGATAAAAAAATGTAGATGGTGATTTTAAATAGTGTAGTTTTCATTGGCTATTGATCTGCCTTAATTTAACGTTAAAGTGGAACCACTGATATTTATGATGGACACAATTTAAAAGAATATGTTTGAATCTATAAATATTTTTTAAGCCAGCTATCTTCCACTGCACTCAACCAATTTTCGTCGAGCGCTTTTTTAGTGGTGATATGATTGTTGAAGGTGGGTGTATTGGCAGCAATGGTATTGTTTTCTACTAACTTCCGGGTATTCCTAAAATCTTCCAACAAAACATGGTCATCTACCAGAAAAGCAACTTTGCTTCTGTCATTTAAAATGAGTCGGGTTTGGTTTTCAATGGATTGTATAAAATGAAATAGGGAATCGATGGAACAACCCGACGCCTGATTGAAGCTTTCGTCCACTCCAATGATAATAAACTGGTCGTATTCAATTTTATAGCTTCCCTGAAGATTGTTTCCGTGGGCGGTCCAGGCGGATATGAAATTTTTTAAATGAACTTCTAATTCATCTTTTTCTTCATGGGTAATTTTTCTGTCTGACTGGTAAATCCAAATCCTCGCATCGGAAGCTAATTCATCAAATGGTACTAACATTTCAATCCTAATTTTGTTGAAATATACGACTATCCGGTCATAAGTTTTCAGACTTGGCAATAATTTCGGCCAGGTCAAGCACCTTAATGTCGTCTTCCTTTTCTTTGTGTTTAATGCCATCGGTCATCATCGTCATGCAAAATGGACAAGCTGTAGCGATAATCGTAGCCTTCGTCTCAAGGGCCTCTTCGGTACGGACAATGTTTATATCTTTTTTGCCCGGTTCAGGTTCTTTAAACATTTGCGCTCCACCAGCACCGCAGCAAAGTCCTCTTGATTTGCAGCTTTTCATTTCTGCCAGGTTTACATCTAAATTTTCAAGTAATTGCCTGGGGGCATTATAAATATTATTGGCCCGGCCCAGATAACAAGAATCATGGTAGGTAATTGTTTCCCCTTTAAACTTGCTACTATCATTTATTCTTAGCTTTCCTGAGTCAATTAATTGCTGGAGGTATTCTGAGTGATGGACGACCTCATAATTACCCCCTAGATCAGGATATTCGTTTTTGATGGTATTAAAACAATGTGGGCAAGCCGTTACGATCTTTTTGACATTGTATCCATTCAGTACCTGGATATTATTCATCGCCTGCATTTGAAAAAGAAACTCATTTCCGGCCCTTCGCGCAGGATCGCCTGAACAGGATTCTTCTGTGCCCAATACGGCGAATGATATTTCGAGGTGATTTAAAATTTTTACAAAAGCTTTGGTGACCTTTTTATACCGGTCGTCGAATGAGCCGGCACAGCCTACCCAAAACAAAATTTCAGGTGTTTCCCCACTTTGGGCAAATTCCGCCATTGTTTTTACTCGAATTGAATTATCAGACATAGCTATAGTTCTTTTGACCAATTAAAGCGATCAGAGGGTGAGAATTTCCATGGAGCAAAACTGGTTTCAATGTTTGAAAACATGCTGTTCCATGATGGTGGTGAACTTGATTCCTCCATGGCCATGTACCTTCTCATTTGCAGGATAATGGAAAGGGGATCTATCATGACAGGGCAAGCTTCGACACAGGCATTGCACGAAGTACAGGCCAGGATTTCTTCTTTTGAAATGTAATCCCCTAATAATGATTTTCCATATTCCGAACCGTCACCACTTTTCGACAGATGTTTCCCCAATTCTTCTGCCCGATCCCGAACATCCATCATAATCTTGCGAGGCGACAGTTTTTTTCCGGTTTGATTGGCGGGGCATTCTGTGGTACATCTGCCACATTCCGTGCAAGTGTACGCATCCATGATATTTTTCCAGGACAGGTCGTGGATATCCCTGGCACCAAGACGGGCAATTTCGGCGGGAGGATTTTCCGGATTTTCCACCGATAGTCCTAACATTAAGTTCACCTCGTTTGTCACCTCCGGCATGTTCTTCATTTTACCTGGCGGAGTTAGCTTAGCGAAGTATGTGTTTATAAATGCCAGGAAAGTGTGAAGGTGTTTTGAGTATGTGACGTAAATAGCGAATGCAAAAATGCCCACAATATGTATCCACCAGGCGACCCGTTCCACAATCACCAGCGCAGGTGTGGACAGGTGGTCATAGAATGGACTGGCAAACACCTCGCTAAAAACCATAAGGCCAGTTTGAGGATAGCCGGTCACACCTCTTCGTTGGAGAATCTGATCGGATGCATTCATGGTCATGATCGCGAACATAAGGATCATTTCAAAAATTAGAATCAGGTTCCCGTCCAGCTTGGGCCATGAGGTCATCTCAGGACTTTGAAATCTTTTAACCTTCAGAATGTTTCTCCTTATTAGAAAGAAAACACAGGATAATATGACAAGGACAGCAAGAAACTCAAAGATATTAAGCGTGACCGTGTAAAAAGTGATCGCATCGGTGTGGTTAAGAAATTGGGCGATGGTTCTATGCCTGCCTGTGAGGCCATCCAGGAAAAACTCAATACCTTCAATATTGATTACCAAAAAACCGACGTAGATCATTAAATGCAGTAAGGCAGGAATCGGCTTTTTAAACATCTTCTTTTGCCCAAAAGCAATGAGCAGCACATTCTTCCATCTCTTACCCTTTTGGCCGGATATTTTTTCTTTTTTTCCAATTAAAATATTTGACCTTATACGGCGGATCCTTTTATATAAAAGGTATGCTGTGAGCCCAATGACGACCAAAAACAAAACTTGTTGAAAAGTGATCATAATGTCATTGTTTAAATTTTCAAATAATTTTTTGCAGCATTCGATTTATTCTATACTTTTGCACCTCTTTATCGGCTGGTGCTGTAGCTCAGTTGGTAGAGCATCGGACTGAAAATCCGTGAGTCGGTGGTTCGAATCCACTCAGCACCACAGTTTTAAAAGCTATTTCGATTTGTTTCGGAATAGCTTTTTCTTTTTATCCCAGCTGCAATTCTCACTAAGTAAAGAATTTTTTTCGAAAAATAGTATGCATGCATACTATTTTATTTTGCCTGATCTGCGGGAAGTTTTGGTATTTTTGCAAGGCTATAATTTCGGCTTCATTAACGTCACATGCTTTCCGTATTTGTTGCTTTGTACTTGATGGTCACGGTTGTGATTGGGCTCTATTCTTCGAGGTTTATCAAAAACTCATCGGATTTTATTTTGGCAGGTCGAAAGTTGCCTTTTTTTATGGCATCCAGCGCCTTGTTTGCCACCTGGTTTGGCTCGGAGACAATTCTTGGATCGTCTTCCGAATTTTTTGAACATGGTTTAATGGGGGTGGTAGAGGATCCATTCGGTGCGGCGTTGTGTCTGGTGTTGGTGGGTCTGTTTTTCGCCAGACCCCTTTATAACTTAAACATCAGGTCGTTTGGGGACTTTTATTTGATGAGATATGGAAAACGTGTGGAGTTTTTCGCGAGCATTTGTATTGTCATCTCATATTTTGGGTGGATCGCGGCGCAGCTTGTAGCCCTGGGGGTGCTGTTTGAGTCCGTTATGGGGCTTTCCAGAGAAGTGGGAATGATAATCGGTGGGCTTATAGTTTGTTTTTATACCTGGTTTGGTGGCTTGTGGGCGGTAGCCATTATCGATACTATTCAAACCGTTGTCATCATCCTCGGTTTACTTGTCATAGCCATTCTTATCACACTGGAAGTACCGGATTTGTCACAAAAATGAACAGGATGCCTGGCGATTATTTTCGATTTTACCCTACTTCCTGGAAGGAAGGGTTTACATATTTCGCGGCATGGATTACCATTGGTCTTGGGTCCATTCCCCAGCAAGATGTTTTTCAGAGAGTGATGGCTTCAAAAAATGAAAAGATAGCTGTAAAAAGCTCGATATTTGCGGGAGTGATGTGCCTCAGCATCGGATTGATTCCTATTTATATTGTTCTTGTTGCAAAGGCAGGGAATTTACATGGCGATGGCGGACAAAACATAATTCCCGACCTGGTGTTTTTCCATGGAAACACCTTTATCCAGGTGATTTTTTCCGGGGCACTAATTTCAGCCATACTCAGCACGTCAAGCGGGGCTATTCTTGCGCCAGCTACTATTTTGGAAGAAAATATTTAAACGGGGTTTTTGATAAGAATTTATCAGATAAAAGACGTCTGAAGCTCGTACGTTACATGATTGTCGTCATTACATTGATTTCGCTCGCCATGACTTTCGTAGAGGGGAATATTTACGATCTGGTCGCCTCTTCGTCGGTTTTAAGTTTGGTTTCCCTTTTTATTCCGCTGGTGATGGGGCTGTTTTTGCAGTCAAAAAATAAAACAGCGGCGCTGTTGAGTATTTGTTTCGGGATGGTCGCCTGGGTTTTCTTTGAATATATAGACCCGCTTGATTTTCCATCGATTGTATTGGGTTTGGCGGCTTCGATGCTGGGATGGCTTTTTGGGGAATTAGTCGTACGTAGATTTATGAAAGCTACTTGATCATTTTTAGTTGGATCAACTCCTTTTCAGTTAGATATTTCCATTTTCCACGGGGCAAGTCTTTTTTGGTTAACCCGGCAAACATCACTCTGTCCAGGCGGATGACCTCATAGCCTAAATGTTCAAATATCCTCCGCACAATTCTGTTTTTACCGGAGTGGATTTCTACTCCCAAAATTCGTCGGTCTTGAGAAAGCACCTGAACATCGTCTACCTGTGTGAGCCCGTCTTCCAGTTCAATGCCTCCTTGAATTTTATTTAAATCATCTTCTGTAAAAGGCTTGTCAAGGTCCACCTGATAGATTTTTTTCACCTGATGGGATGGGTGGGTAAGTTTCTTGGCCAGTGCGCCATCGTTTGTCAGGAGCAGCAAGCCTGTTGTATTCCGGTCCAGTCTTCCCACGGGGTAGATTCGTTCCTCACAGGCGTTGGACACCAGGTTCATGACGGTCTTTCGATCCATTTCGTCCTTCGTGGTGGTGATAAAATCTTTTGGTTTGTTCAGCAATACATACACCAATCGTTCCCTTTTTAATACCTTCCCTTGATATGCAATGCGATCCGAGGACTTCACCTTAAAGCCAAGCTCTGTAACAATTTTGCCATTGACTTTTATCTGACCATCGGTGATCAACTGATCAGCCTCTCTACGGGAACATATACCAGACACAGCAATGGCTTTGTTTAAACGCACAAGCTGCTCATCACCCTTCTTGGCGGAAGAGGATGGTCTATTGACTTTTTTCAGATCGTAGTCTGGTGTACTTTTAAAAGAGGGCTTTTTATTAAATCGTTGAGGCTTGCCTTTTTTCATCCGGCAAAGGTAGCTATAAATCGGGGATCAATTATCGTTTTCCTCGTCGCCAATTTTATTTTCTTCTGACACGAAATCTTTAGGTGTTGGGAGGTCTTTCAGATCGTTTATTCCGAAGTATTCCATGAATTTTTCGGATGTGCCGTAAATCAGTGGGCGGCCCACAGCATCGGATTTTCCTTTAATGTCAATAAGTTCTTTTTCCAGGAGTCGCTGAATCGAGTAATCGCAGTTTACCCCACGTATCTGCTCAATTTCACTTTTAGTGATGGGTTGTTTATACGCAATAATCGAAAGTGTCTCTAGGGCAGACGTTGAGAGGCGCTTTTTAGACTGTTGCTTCAATAGAATACCGATACTTGACTGGTAAGCTGGTTTTGTTAAAAACTGATAACCTTTGTTGCTATTGGAGATTTCAAATGAAAACTCATCGGCTTTATATTTCTCGATAAGGCCGTCGACAGCTTCCTGTACATCTTTTTCGGGCACATTGGCATCAAACATCTCTGCGAGACAACCTTGTAATTCGGCAATTTTTATAGGTTGCGGAGAGCAGAAAATCAGTGCTTCTATGTGATTTTGAAGAAAGTCCAATCTTATTTTTTATTCAATTTCGCTTCAATGGAATGCATGGTGTGGGGCACTGCGCGCAGCCGCTCTTTCGGGATCAGTTTTCCTGTATCTACGCATACACCATAGGTGCCATTTTTTATTCTAACCAAGGCATTTTCCAGGTTATTAATAAACTTTTGCTGACGTGCTGCTAGCTGGCTTAAACTTTCTTTCTCCATCGTATCTGCACCGTCTTCCAGTAATTTGCTGGAATTATAGGAATCATCCGTCCCGGTTTCACTATTTCTTGAAAGGGTCTCTTTGATAAAGCTTAATTCACTCTTTGCTTTATCAAGTTTTGCCATTATTAAATCTTCAAATTCCTTTAGTTCACTTGAAGAATATGATAATTTTTCCTCTGCCATAATTTTCAAAAGTTAAGTTAAAAACCAACTGTTTTAAAAATAAGCCCCAAAAATACCAGAAGAATTCAAAAGTAAAAACACGTAAGAACCCTTTTTGTATTTAGGAGCTAAAATAAAAGTAATATTAGAGTATATTGAAATAGTCGTAATATTGTTTCAATTGAATAGCCATAATTTGTTAAAATCGTAAATAAAGGATGAATAATAAATGACAATTAAAATTTAGAGGCAATTGCCACTGTTTCTTTGAAAATCTTTTGCACGCCGTCAGGAAAAGTAAGCTCCATAAAAACAATATAGTTACCAAAGGAAGTTTTAACACCATTTTCATTGTCGCCCTCCCAAATCACAAAGCCCTCGTCAGGAATATTTTGTTGGTTCATCAACGTTTTGACAAGTCGTCCCGAAAGATCAAAAACATATATGGATGCCAGGGCTCCTGGCCGATCCATTTGATATCGTATGGTGGTAAAATCACGATAACCGTCATTATCTGGCACAAACACCTTTGGCTCAATTAGCATTTGGTCAAACGATTTGGCATGAATACTATGAGAATTCCCCAGGGTTGGGGTTCCGCCATTTGTGACAGAAGAAGCAGATTGCCAGCTATCATGTGAGCTACTTCCAAAAGAATATTCAATCCTTTCTAAGGAAATGCCCGATGACTCTTTGATGAAAGGATGGTGTAGTTGGTCTTGGTAGACCGTCCAATCAATGGTCTGTCCGAGATTGTTCTTTAATCGAATTTCTCCTCCATCATTTGGCAGGGGGAATAAGTTGGTCTCAAGGATTCTATCCTCTTCTGATCCGGGAAACTGACCAATCAGCACATTCTTATTTTCAGTTATCACGAATATTCCTTTTGGAGGGATCAATACGTGTTCGTCAGAAATTAGCGCCGAAGTTTCGTCCTCATCATTTTCCACCCTGACTAATTGCCAATCAAAAAGATCAATATGTTTTTCCGACCGGTTAAATATCTCAATGTATTCCACTCCTCCCGGAACGGGGTCGTACATAATTTCATTAAATACAATGTCAAGGGAATCGGCTGCCTGGGGTAGAACAAACGATTTCTCATGCTTTCCCGAAACATTACCTGCGCAATCTTTCAAGCCTGAGTATTTAAGAAGGTATTTGCTATTCGGGTTTAGAGAATCTGATAGTTCGACTACGACTGATTTTGCGAGATGGTTTTGGAAATGAAGACTAGCGATTTGAAGGTATGGGTCCAGAGAAAGCTTTGCAGCATCGATGCTTTTGCTTACTATCCGTTCGCTCATTTTTAGCTCAACGCTATATTGTTCTGTTGGGAAAGCGCTAACGATAATTGGATTTGTGATATCAGGGTTTGTTGATTTAACCGAATTAGGATTTCCCGGAGTGCCACCTTTGATGTCAATGGAAGCTTTCCAGTTTTCTTTTCCTCCGCAGGGGTTAGAAGGGTCTATCATTTCAAGAGAATATCCACCCTCGCCCTTCTCCGGATCATCATACCAGTTTTCCGAATAAATCAATTCAAAAACCAGATCGTGATATTTATTGACCAAGTGGACCGTATCCCCGCCATTGAGCAATGCCTTCCAATTGGATATGCCTACCACCCGTCCGAAATCGGCTAGACTTTCTTTTTTGGAGTTACTAGTTAAAATGACGAATTCGCCTGGTGAAATGGAAAACGGTGGTATTTCTAACGAATCGTTTCGAACCACAAGCTTCAAGTCCGTCAGTTCGAATGTATCAGAAGTTGGATTAAGAAGCTCCAGGTATTCCGCATCTGGCAGCTCTAGGGTTGGACTTGGATCTGCCATAATTTCTGTAAAAATAAGCTCATTTAATTGAGGTTGTGGGGGAGGGTAGTAGGTAAAGGATAGCGTAGTATCCAGGGAATTTTGCGCCGCGTCTTTTACCCCAGACAGCATCAAATGGCATTCCCTGTTTTCAGGGAATTTGTTTTCAAATGTGATGGATATGCTGGAGTCGTTCACGTTTTCAGCATTCGCAGGTATTTGATAATTACAGTTTTCCAGAAAATTTGAAAGTGAATAATTTACTCGTTCTGAAAAATTAATAGCAAGTGTCCTTTCATCTGCTACTTCAAAACCAAGCACCTTGGGGACAATCAAATCTGTATTAGATTCTCCGGTTACCTGAATATTGTCAAAGAGAAACTTCTCAGCCCGCGTGGATGTATATTTGCATCTGATGATAAAAAAATCACTGGTGACAAAGTCATTGTCAACAACTTCTCCTTCTTTAACGAAGGTGCCTGTTTTACCAATGTCTGAAAACAATTCCCATAGGCCCGCGTCGCTTCTGGTGACTTTCATTGTCATTTCAACAGACGACAAGTCGACACGATCATCGGCACCATCGATTATTTTTTCAATCGATCCATTAGTGCTCTTGTAAAGGCTCGCTTCATCCTGGGTATTCCCAATTCGAACAAAATATCCGCTTACATTACTTTGGCTAAGACTGTCTGCCACCAAATACAGATCTACATAATTACTGGAGGATGGATTGAACAAGAGTTCCAGGTCGATTTCCCAGGTGGCATTGTTGATGATACTGGATTCTCTGAAAATGGCCTTTGAACTGCTGACAGGTTCAGCGGCAAGTTGAAGTTTATGTGCTCCATTTATGGTAAAAGAGGCTGTGTCACCACGCCAATTCTTGAGCTCGGGCCCGGAAAAGTCGTCTTCCCATTGACAAAACCCGTATTGTAAAGTCAACAGGCTGAGTATTAGCAAAAAACTTAGTCGCAATGTGGTTGAAATTGATTAAAAAATAATGTTTACATAAATATATGTATTAATTTTGCACCCCGATAATAAATACCTTAAAAGACTAAAAATTAAATAATTATGAAACTGGCAATTGTAGGCGCGACTGGCCTGGTAGGCGGTGAGATGATGAAAGTCGTCGAGGAGCGTGGTTTTGAATTTGATGAATTATTCCTTGTTGCTTCTGAAAGATCAGCGGGCAAAAAGATGACTTTTAAGGGCAAGGAGTATACAGTAATCGGACTAGCTGAGGCCGTCGAGAAAAAGCCGGATATTGCCATTTTTTCAGCGGGTGGAGGCACCTCTCTTGAATGGGCGCCAAAATTTGAAGAGGCGGGTTCCATCGTGGTCGACAATTCTTCTGCGTGGAGGATGGATCCTACAAAAAAACTGATCGTACCAGAGATCAATGCCCATGAGTTACGCATTGACCATAGGATCATTGCAAACCCAAATTGCTCTACCATCCAAATGGTGGTTGCATTAGCACCATTGCATAAGAAATACAAAATAAAAAGGATAGTTGTTTCGACCTATCAATCAGTGACCGGTACAGGCAAAGCTGCCGTTGACCAATTGATGAATGAAAGGAATGGTGTGGAAGGCCCAAAAGTATATCCTCATACCATTGATATGAATGTTCTTCCTCACATAGATGTATTCCAGGACAATGGATATACCAAGGAGGAAATGAAGATGGTGAATGAGACGAAAAAAATCTTTTCGGATGACAGCATCAAGGTTACCGCTACTACAGTCAGGCTGCCTGTTATGGGCGGACATTCAGAATCCGTCAACGTGGAGTTCGAAAACGAATTTGACCTAAGTGAAGTTCGGCAGCTACTGGAAAATGCCGAGGGCGTGATCGTTCAGGATGATGTGAAAAACAATGTGTACCCAATGCCATTAAATGCTCATCGAAAAGACGAAGTATTTGTAGGCAGGATAAGAAGGGATGAATCGCAACCAAAAACCTTGAATATGTGGGTGGTGGCTGATAACCTGAGAAAAGGAGCTGCGACGAATGCAGTACAGATAGCAGAGTATCTGGTAAAACACCACCTTGTGCCTGTATTGAAGGAAGAAGTTAATAAGTAGGGAAAAAGCAAAAAAATAATGTAGGGCCACTTTAGTGGCCTTTTCTATTTTAAATAAGGCAATATCAGAAGGGTAATTAGAAGAAACAATGTGATCAAACCATAATATCTCAATACCGTTAACCGGTTTTTAAAATCTAAAAACCACAAGACCCACCAAGGCTTTATCAGTCCTGCAATGGTTGCCCCAAGGAAGACGACAAAAAGGATTTTTAATAAAAGGTTAATTACTTCCATTAAGACTTTACTTATCTTTTAACCATGAAAATAGGCTTAATTTCGGATACACATGGGTATTTAGACGATAAAATTTTAGGACACCTGAGAGGTGTGGACGAGATATGGCATGCAGGCGACTTTGGGTCATTGGAGATAATTGACGAATTAAAGAAAATCAAGCCGCTTAGAGGGGTATTTGGAAACATCGATGGAAAGGAAATCAGGATCGAATACCCAGAGGATCTGATTTTTGAAGTGGAGGGTTGTAAAGTTTGGATGACCCATATAGGTGGCTATCCGCCCAAATATGTTCCCAGGGTGAGAAAAAGAATCCAGGAGGTATCCCCTCTCCTTTTCATCAGTGGGCATTCGCATTTCCTGAAAGTAATGCGTGACGAAAATTTTCCAAACCTTCTTCATGTAAATCCAGGGGCAACAGGCCATCATGGTTTTCACAAAATCAGGACGATGGTGACAATGGAGTTGAAGGGCGGGAGAATTGTCTCTCTCAATGCTATTGAATTGGGGTTAAGGGGAAGGTTATAAAAAAAGCCCTTCCCAGCTAGGAAAGAGCTTTCATATGGTTAATTTTTTTGAAGCTTATTCTTCCTCTTTTTTCTTTTTTGCAGGTGCCTTTTTAGCGGGAGCTGCTTTTTTCTCAGCCTTTGGCTCTGCTTCTTTCGGCGCCGCTTCCTCAGCTTTCTTTTCTTCTACAGGCTCAGCTACCACTTCTACTTTGGCCACCGGTTTTTCTTCTTTTTTAGCAGGAGCTTTTTTAGTGTTTTCAAACTCTGCTTTGATTTCTTCCACGTCTACTTTTTTAATCACTGGCTTGGTGGTGGCAAGTTTTATCGACTGGATTCTTTTCTTTGCGACTACCCGGTTTCTTCTGGCTTTTCTTTTTAGACTTGTAGCTCCCATTATCTTTGATTTTTCAAACGAGCGGCAAAGTTAAACTTTTTAATTTGATATCGAAATAATGAATCGAATAAAATTAAAATATTACTTTTGAGGTTATTAACCATGGAGATGATTACGCGCATAATTTTACTGGTAGTGACGTTTGGATTGGCAGTGGTGGGCACTTCCTCCGCACAAGTGGCGATTGGCCTAAAGGGTGGTTCTAATTTCTCCACCATGGATATTTACAAAAGGCCGGACTATTTAACACTGGACGTAAAGCAAATCCCGGGTTTTCAGTATGGTGCCGTCTTCAGGTATGTAAGTGAAAAACATGCAGGCATGCAGGTTGAGGTGTTGTACACGCAAAAAGGCTGGAAGCATGTTTCCCTAAACGAAAATGTCGATACGCTTTACCAAAGAACCATTGACTATTTGGAAATACCCGTCATGACACATTTTATTATTGGGAGCAAGAAGATCAGGATATTGCTGGAGGGAGGCTTTTATGGGGCTTATGCTTTATCTTCAAAATATAACACCGAGAGTGCCACGGGTGAAACGACCAATGGTGACTACTCATTTCAGGACGGAGTTGACAACCGATGGGATTACGGCCTGATCGGAAGTGCAGGCTTTCAGTTCTCTTTTCCACTGGGGGCGGTAGAGGCAAAGGCGTTTTATAGTTTTGGCTATGGCAATATTTTTCTCGACCGAAGCCAGGCAGTGGAGATTTCTCAAAACCGTGTCTATGGTATAAATATTAGTTACCTGTATTTCTTTGGAGGTAAGAAAAAAGAATCTAATCAAGAAACAGGTCAGCAATAATTTCGTCAGCCAGTAGGAGACCTTTTTTTGTTAGGATTATTTTATTAGGGGAAACCACCATCAGTTCACTTTCTTGGTAGAACTGTATTTTATGGCGATTTTCATTGACCACATCATAATGATAGGTGGATTTTAGGGTATCTAGATCGCAGCCCCATTTGGTACGAAGCCCTGTCATGATGAGTTCGTTTGCCTGGGTTTTACGATCAAGCACCTCTCGTTCAAAAGGGACGATGTTCTCCTGCAACGCCTGGATGTATTTCGCATTGTTCGGCACATTAGACTGCCGTGTCTGCCGGTCGAATGAATGTGCTGAAGGACCCAAACCCAAATAAGGAATGCCTTGCCAGTAACTGGTATTGTGTTTTGAATACCATCCGTCCCGGGCAAAATTAGATACCTCATATTGTTCATATTCGAGTTTACCAAGCTCTTCGCTCACCATGGCAAACTGCTCGGCTGCATAATGTTCATCAACTTCCTTAAGTTTTCCGTGTGTAAACCAATTGCCAAAAACCGTTTTGGGTTCTATGGTCAGGTTGTAGGCCGAAATGTGATTAGGTAAAAGAGTTGAAAGATGCGACAGGTCCTTTTTTAGAGATTGGTGATTGTCCTCGACAATACTAAAAATCAAGTCAATATTTATATTTTCAAACCCGACGATTCTGGCATTTTCTATTGAACGAATCGCTTCGTCTGCATCATGCACCCGGTTTAAAAATTTCAGGATTTGGGGTTGGAAAGATTGGATGCCAATACTCAGCCGGTTGATGCCAATTGATTTTAGCTCTTTTAGCTTCTTATCAGACAAATCATCTGGGTTGGCTTCAAGTGTAATCTCTTCAAGTCCTGCAAGGCCGAAGGTAGAACCAATTTCCGATATGATTTGTTCCAACGATTCTGTGGGGAGTATGCTGGGCGTACCGCCTCCGAAATAAAGGGTGTGGATGGTCTCGCCTTTTAAATAGTTTTGTTGAAGATGGATTTCCTTGACCAGCACTCCAATAAAATCATCGAAATGCTTGGAAGAAGTACTAAAATGAAAATCACAATAGTGGCAAGCCTGTCGGCAAAAGGGAATATGTACATAAATTCCAGCCAAATTGAGTAATTTTAAACCGATGGCAAAACTCCTAAAAATAATTTTTACTTCCTTATTATTTTTTCAAATCAGCCATTGCCTCATTGCGCAAAAGTCATTTGAATTGGAATTTTACATCGAAAGCGCTGGTGGCAAAATCAGAGTAGAAGATGGTGAGGAAACGGATAGCATTTACCTCGAGAAAGCCATATCCACTATGTTGAACCAGCTATACTACGAAGGTTATTTATCTGCCAGTGTCCATGCGTTTGAAAGCAATTCCTCCCATTTGCGATGCCACATCATGACCGGGGAATTGTTTCAGCTTTCTAAACTATCCCCAGGCAATATTGAGCCATTGTTTTTGGAAAGCCTCGGGATAGATTTTGACTCAAAACTAGTTAGGTTGACAGATCTGGAGGATATTTTTAAGCAGGTATTGGACTACTCGGAAAACCACGGCTATCCTTTTGCAATAGTGAAGCTTGATTCCATCGAAATAGATGGTCATCAAATTTCAGCGAGCTTAGATCTTTTCCGGGGGCCGAAGATTGTTTACAATGAGATAAAAATTGCTGGCTTTGACAAATTAAAATTGCAGTGGCTTGAGCATTACCTGGGTGTGACACCTGGTGAGCTATACTCCGAAAAACAGGTAAAAAGCATCCCTGATAAATTAAGAGAATTATCATTTTTACAATTAAACAAAGAATCAGAGGTAAAATTTACGTCTACCAGTGCAACGATTGAATTATCATTATCAGAAAAAAAGGTAAACAATATTGATGGGGTCATTGGCTTTTTGCCGAATCAGCGCGGGAATTCAAAGTTGCTTTTGACCGGAAGCTTTAACCTCCACTTGTTTAATTTGTTTTCGACAGCAAAACAGCTTCATATTGACTGGCAGAAAGTCAATGTAAATTCCCAGACGCTGAACACCTCAATCTACTATCCACTTGTCCTTAAGATGCCCTTGGGATTTTCATTTGAATTTAATCTCCTGAAGGAGGATACGATTTACCTTAACCGGAACGCTCACCTTAATATCGATTTTAACCTCAAGCCACGGCAAAAGATATTTTTCTCCACGGTATTTGAAAACTCATCGATTCTAGGTCGATATACCACCACCGCCGAAAGCTTAACGACTTTTAATGACTATAAAATCAATTATTACGGCTTAGTATATAGGATAAATGCATTAAACGATGGTTTGCTTCCTACATCTGGTTCATTGATCCGGTTTGATGCATTTACCGGGTCAAAAAAATTTTCGATTTCTGATGAAAATGCTACTTCGGAGGAGGAGGTAAAATCAACCCAGTTTAAACTTGGAGGCATGTTTGAGCATTACTTTAAGGTATCCGGCAATTATGTCGTAAAATTCAAGATCCGGTCGGGAAATATTTTAGGCGACCATATTTTCACGAATGATTTGTTTAGGATCGGCGGTTTACGAACCATCAGAGGGTTTAACGAAAACTTCTTTTATGTGTCTGACTTTGCATATTCTAATCTGGAACTTAGGATTGCGCAAAGTCCTGCCACCTATTTTTTTGCCTTTTATGATCAGGGTCTTGTAAATAACAAACTGGATGGCTTAGGGATCGACTATCCGGTCGGAACTGGATTTGGGTTAAACTTAGGCACCAGGTCCGGGCTATTTAACCTGGTAATTGGAGTTGGAAAATCAAGGTCACAAATATTTTCTTTAAATTCGGCCAAAATCCATTTTGGGTATTTAGGAAGGTTTTAATTGTTCATGAACATAAAAGGAGTACTTCTTGGAATTTACTTTACTCTTTTGGCGGGATTTGCCCATTCCGCTGATTTTATTGAGGTAGCTGATTTAACCGCAGACTGTTATTTCAACAAAGAGGGGAAGTCCTTGCCTTATATAAAAAACAATGGAATCAATCCCGATGCCATTCATTTTTATCTGGACCTGAAAAGATATCAGGGGAACTATTTAGAGATAAAACATTCATTTCCTTTTGCCCTTTTCATAGAAGGCGAACTAAAAGAGTTCACAAAGGACAAAACTGATGTACGTTGGAAAATTGACAGCTTGTCTCAGAGCCTGCATAAGGGAAGGGTGCTGATCACTATTTTTTCTTCGCAAAAAAGTTATGATAACCTCAGGGTCTCGATTGTAAAGGACAGGATAGTGGGAATTAAAGCGAATGATTTCTACAGCATCGAAAAGAAAAATGGAATTGAGAGAAATGTGTTTTTGGTTATTGTGTTGTTACTCACTGTATTCCTGTCAATCCTCATCAACACAAACCAAAAAGCATTTGCTGATTTTTATTCCATTGATCTTTTATTGGTTGGGAGAATAAAAGATGAAAGCATTTTTAAATCAAAATTGTTCTCCCAGGAAAACCTGCTTATTTATCTTTTTCATTCGGCACTGCTTTCATTTTTGTTATTGGTTTTGATACATTTTTCAAATGGGATAATCGACCGTGATTTGCTCTTACTTAATTCGAAGTTTTTTAGCTGGTTCCTTAATTCATTTTTGATACTTGGGTTTTTCATTGCAAAATATCTGTTTGTCAGATACCTGGGAATCCTCTTTGATTTGGGGCAGGCCGCCAACTACTACTTTTATGAATTCATGAGAATCTCCATGTTCTTTTTCCTCTTGATATTTATACTAATTTCACTATGCATAATCTCATTCCCTTCGCTGGCTGATGGACTAATAAATGTATGTATTTATGCCATCATTATTTTCCTCGTATTTCGGTTTATTATTTTGTTTAACAGGATTGGAAGTATGGCCTCCTTTAAAAAATTTCATTTATTTTCTTACCTTTGCACCACTGAATCAATACCCATTATCATAGGGATAAAATATTTGATTTTTTAACAATTTCGCATAATAGATAGAACGAATTAAAGCATGAGTACCTTTGACAAGAGCAGATTGCGGAAAGTAAATAGCATTCTTGTATCACAGCCTAAACCGAACGATGAAAACAGCCCATACAGCACGTTGGCAGAAAAGTACAACATCAGAATAGACTTTCGACCATTTATTCATATTGAACCCATCGATATAAAAGAGTTTAGAAAACAGAAAATTGACATTTTATCATATACTGCTGTAATATTCACAAGCAGAAATGCTGTTGATCATTTCTTTAGATTGTGTAAGGAAAGCAAAGTCGAAATGCCTCCTGATATGAAGTATTTTTGCATTTCAGAGCAGACGGCCAATTATCTTCAGAAATACATCGTTATCAGGAAAAGAAAAATTTTTACAGGGTCTAAAACTGCTACCGATCTCATTGAAATACTAAAGAAGCATAAAAACGAAAAGTATATTTTCCCCTGTTCGAATATTAGGAAGGAAGATATTCCCAAATTCCTTGAGGACAATGGATATGTTTTTAGTGAAGCAGTGATTTATAAAACAGTAGCGAGCGACCTTTCCGATCTGGCAGATGTCAATTATGATATAATTGCGTTCTTTAGCCCATCAGGAATTAACTCATTATTTGTAAATTTTCCGGAATTTAAGCAAAACAATACACGCATTGCGGCCTTCGGGCCTACTACATCTAAAGCTGTAAGAGATGCTGGCTTAAAGCTTGATATTGAGGCACCTATGCCAAACGCACCCTCAATGACCGGAGCCTTAGAGGTTTACATAAAAAAGGCCAATGGTTTGTAAGTGACAGTTTCCCAACAAATGCTGCGATTTTTGGTAAAACAAATTTTTAAATATTACATTTAATATTTGTTAGGCAAAAAAAATGTAAAATCGTGCTATATTATTTCTATTGTTGTAGCTATGAAATTAATTGGGAGACTTGCGTTAGTTATTTTTTTAATTGCAGCCGTTGATGGGGTCACTTTTGCCCAGCAAGATCCGGTGTTTTCACAGTACATGTTTAACAATGTGTACAATAATCCCGCATACTCTGGTGTAGAAGGGGTTTCAAAAATGGCCTTATTTTATAGGTCACAATGGACCGGATACACCGGAAGCTTTGATGAAGGTGGCGCGCCACAATCAACATTATTTTCTTTTAATGCTCCAATTCTACGGTTTCGAAGTGGTGCTGGGTTCTATGTGATGGATGATAGGCTTGGTCCTCAAAACAATTTAAACATCATGACGAGTTATGCCTACCATTTGGTAATTGGGCCGGCGAAGTTAAGCTTTGGCATTAAAGCCGGAATATATTCTCAAACCATTGACGGTGATTTGTATCGGGCTATTCATCCCAATGACCCGAAGATTGTTAATGGAAAGGAGTCCCAGTTCAGGCCCGATGTGGGTGTCGGAGTCTTTTACCAGGCTGAAAAATACTACGGTGGTGTTTCCTTAAACCATGTGGTCAAATCGGAATTTGATTTTGGTTCTGACGAATTGAGAAACCCATTGGTGAATCACTTAGTGGTGACCGGGGGGTATAACTATCCATTAAATTATGATATTGTTCTTACACCCTCTTTTCTTTTTATCACGGATTTTAATTCATTGACCTTCGACATATCGGTCTTGGGAACATATAAAGAGAAGTTTTGGGGTGGATTATCTTATAGACAATCAGAAGCTGTTTCCGCTCTTTTAGGATATAGTTTCTTGAAAGACAATGCCTTAAGCCTTGGGTATTCGTTTGATTATGTTTTAATTGCCCAACAGGCAAAACAGGCAACCTCAAGCGAAATCCAGTTAAGTTATAAGCTTCCCGTAGTAACAGGTGGCGGAAAGCCTATACAAAGGACACCGCGGTTCAGGCATTAGCCAGCCGCTTATTACTGTGAAATAGTATTAAAAAAATTACATCAGTAATTGTATTTATTTTATATGAAATATTAATTATTGGATAAATATACTATATTCACGCTTTGTTAGTTTTAACCTTTGGCTTAGGGTTTTATATTTTAAGCAAAAATTTAATATCTTTCTATAATCAAGGTGTTATGAATAAAACAGGTGTTATTTGCAGAAATGCTTCGCTTTTTGTTGTACTGGCTTTTGCCTTGCAATCGTGTGGATTGTTTGGGGGCGGAGGCCGCGGTGACAACGGGGAGCTGGTAGGAGTACCCGGTAGGGAATGGACAGGGATGGTGATTCCTTATGGAATGGTTCCCATACCAGCTGGTACATTTCACATGGGACAGGCGGATGAAGATATTGCCCACTCCCAGATTAACTTCAACAAACAGATTACAATTGGGTCATTTTACATGGATGACTCAGAAATCTCCAACAATGAGTACCGTCAGTTTATGGATAATATCATGGAAGATTCGCTCCAGGTCTTGGGAGAGGATTTTATCATGAAAGAACTTTATCCAGACACTACCGTGTGGGTAAAAGACTTTGCCCACCATATGGGGGATCCTTTTCTGGTTTACTATTACATACATCCGGCCTTTGATGAATATCCGGTAGTAGGTGTAGACTGGGAAGCGGCCAAATTTTTCTGTGCCTGGAGGACAAATTACTTAAACGATTTCAGGGCAAGTGTAGGGGAATGGGCCATGCCAAACTTCAGGCTCCCTTCAGAGGCTGAGTGGGAATACGCAGCACGAGGAGGAAGGGACATGGCAAAGTATCCCTGGGGTAGTCCTTATATAAGGAACTCAAAAGGATGTATGCTTGCTAACTTCAAGCCGGGTCGCGGTAATTACTACGATGATGGCTACGCATATACCTCACCGGCATACTCATTTTTCTCGAATGACTTTGGTTTATACGATATGGCTGGAAATGTTTCTGAATGGTGTGAAGATGCCTATTATGCCGCTTCGGTTCCCCTGGTTTGGGACTTAAACCCCACCTATTACGATAATGAGATTACCGACAAAGTGATACGAGGTGGATCCTGGAAGGATATTGCATACTACCTTGAGACTGGAACAAGAGCATTTGAGAATAAGGACACAACAAGAGCTTTCATAGGATTTAGATGTGCCATGATATATTTGGGCAGATCCGCTGGAAGTGAATTTTAATTTTAAAAATATAATCTAACCATAAAAAATTTAAAACAATGAGCACAAAAAAAGGCGGTTTTGTTGAATTATTGTATGGCACGATAATGCCTAAGGTATACGGTATTGGAGCTGCTGTAGTAATCCTGGGAGCGATGTTTAAACTTCTTCACCTTGAGGGAGCGGGATTTATGTTGGGAGTAGGTTTGACAACAGAAGCAATTATATTTTTCTTAAGTGCTTTTGAGCCAAAGCACAGGGAATTTGACTGGACAAAAGTTTACCCGGAGTTGGCTGAAGATTTTGAGGGGCCATTGTCACAAAGAAAAGCCGTTGCAAAAACGGGAGATTCAGTCAGCAAAAAATTAGATACATTATTGGAAAGCAATAAAATTGGCCCTGAGTTGGTTGACAGTTTAGGAAAGGGGATGAGGAATCTGGCTGATACAACAAACAGATTAGGTAAAATGGGTGATGCGGCTTTGTCTACCCAGGAATATGCAGCTTCGGTAAAAGCGGCGTCAGATAACATTAAGAAAATGAATAGCTCTTACGCAGATACTGTAAGCTCCATCGTTGAGATGGCGTCTGTTTCAAAGAGTGCGACCGCTGAAATGGCTAATGCGTCAAAAGATGCTAAGGAGTATCATACACAAGTACAGAGCGTAACAAAAAATTTAGGTGCTCTGAATGCCGTTTATGAAATGGAACTTCAGGACGCTAACCAGCATATTAAGGCAATGAATAAATTTTATAATAGCCTTACCCAATCAATGGATAGCATGACACAGGCTTCTCAGGATGCAGAACAATTTAAGTCTGAGATAAACAAGTTGACAGCCAACTTGTCGAGATTGAATTCCATCTATGGTGGAATGATCAATGCAATGAAAGGTTAATTATTTAACAATTAAATAAAAAGGAACTATGGCTGGAGGAAATGAAACTCCCAGGCAGAAGATGATAGGGCTTATGTACCTTGTACTAACCGCCATGCTCGCCCTAAACGTCGATTCTGCCGTCCTGGATAGGTTTATTCAGATTAACCAGGCTTTGGAAGAGCAAAACAGTAAATTTGAAGGTGAAAACTTCAAGACCATTGGCTCAATCAAAAACATGGTCAGCGAAAGAGGAAACAAACCTGAGGAGGTGAAAATATATGAAGCTGCCCAGGATGTTAGAAAGCGAACCGCTGAGATAAATAGCTATATTGAACATTTAAAGGAAGAACTTATCTCTAAAACAGGTGGGTATGACGATTCGATCGCTGGTACCATAGCTGGAGCAAAAGATATGGATCACATTGCCACCATGATGATACGCCAGAAAAGAGGCGACACCTTAAAAACAATGTTGAATGAGTATGCGGCTTACTTAGCAAAGATCGCAAATGACAAGGATACAGCGATATATAAACCAATAGCTTTAGATGGTCGCGAAAATCAATACTATAGCCAGATTCCAAATCAGCGTGACAAAAACTTCAGTCAGTTGTATTTTGAAAGTACACCTGCTGCGGGTGCATTAGCTTCGTTTAGTCAGCTACAAAGTAAGGTGATGGACTATGAAACTGAAGCCCTTGATTACCTTGCCAATCAAGTAGGTGCAACAGACGTGAGCTTTGACAACATTGTCCCGTTGGTAGTTCCAGAATCAAGATATGTCGCTGCTGGGGCCAGGTTTAAAGCTGAAATGTATGCGGCTGCTTCTGCATCAAATGTGACACCTACAATGTCTTGGGGTGGCAGTCCCATTCCGGTTAATGAAAACGGAATTGGTACAATTGACATAAAGGCTGTTGGTGGCAATTATGACAAAGATGGAAGAAAAGCTGTTCAAGTGAATACCAAAATCAATATCAGTGGTCAGGAATATGAACAAGCCTTTGAATACTTTGTGATAAAACCAACCGTTCAAATACAATCAGCTGCGGTTCAAGCCTTGTATCTAAACTGTGGAAATGAGTTGTTTGTAAATGTTCCAGCCTTGGGTCAGGAATATAATCCTACCTTCAGAGGTAAAGGTGGGGACGCGATAAAGGGAAGTGAAAAAAATAAAGTTACATGTATTCCTACAGGTAGTAAATACACACTTAGTGTAATCAATGATGGTTCACTAATTGATGATGTGACATTCAATGTTAGGCGAATTCCAAAACCGGATATTGTACTTAAAGGTGACGGATCTGATGTGGATGAAATGAAAGGTGTGGCTTCTCCTCCCAGAGAACTCTCACTACAGGCAGTTCCGGATGAAGATTTTAGGGCGGCTCTACCGAAAGATGCACGATACCGTGTTTCACAATGGGAGGTTATCTGGGCCAGGGGCTCCAGGGCTGTTGATCGTCAAACGATTAACGGGCCATCATTCCAACTGCCAGCTGGTTGGAGGCAAATGAGGCCAGGTGATAGGATTGTAATTGAAATCAAGGGTGTACAACGAAGGAATTTCAGAGACCAAACAGAAAATATTGTGATTGGTGCAGGACAACGAGTAAAGCAGATACCAATCAATTAGAGATTATTTAAACAGGTTGTTATGAGAAATTTGAATTTATTAATGGTTCTTTCTTTGGTTTTAATGAGCACAGGTGTGGTGTTCGGTCAGGAAGAGCCTTTAGTACAGAACGAGCGTTCAGTTTATCCAATACCATACGCTAATCAGATGTATAAGCAGACTGTGTGGCGAAGGATGGACTTGAAAGAAAAACAAAATGCTCCGTTTTTTTCGACTAGTAATGAGATTACCAGAATACTGATAGATGCAGTAAGGGATGGTATCCTGGATGTCTATGAGGATGACTCCTTAAATAAAAAGATGTCTAAAGAAAAATTCCTCGAAAATCTGAAATTACCTGAAGATGAAGACGACGGAGGCTTTGGTTCTTCAGATGGATTTGGGGATAGCGGTTGGGATGATTCTGGCTGGGGTGAGCCTACTACTGAGGATCAACAAGCATCCACTGCAGCTCAATATTATGATGCATCAGAGTTAACCTTGATGAATATTCAGGAGGACATGATTTTTGACAAAGTCAGATCCAGGCTATATTACGATGTGATTTCACTTGAAATAGTGATCCCGGCCGAGGCTGTTGCCACAGGGATTGAACAGTCTGTGGGCGTTTTTGCTTATAAAGACGTTGAGCGATTGTTCCGAAGTATGCCTGAGAGAGCGATATGGTATAATCGTCAGAATACAGCACAGCACAGAAACCTGGCAGATGCATTTTTGCTCAGATTATTTCACGCAAGAATTTACAAGGTATCCAACCCAAGGAACGATCAGATTGCCGATATTTATCTAGATCCTAAGGCCGCTTTATTAAGGTCACAACAGGTAGAATATCAACTGATTGAGTACGAACACAACCTTTGGGAATACTAAAAAAGATTTGATACAAAATGTGGGAAAAGACCGATTTATTCGGTCTTTTTTTTTGTTTATTTATTGTATTAAGACATCATTAAATGTGATAAAAATAAGAACTTTTTTTAAAGTCATTCATCAAACTCAAATTCTTATATATTTGTAAAATTCAATTGTGAATTGATGACAAGCGAAGAGAAAAAGGCATTTCTTTTACTAAAATCGGTTATTTTTCATTACCATGGGTTGGATGAAGATGAACAAAAGATATTAGAAGAGACAGCCCTAAAGTACGGTGCAAACGAAGAATTAAAATGGGCGAATGAGTTTATCGCTACTGATTATATTTCTGCATTTGAACGAGCAAGGGAATATTTGAATAAGGTCATTGGACGATTGGAAAAGGAGAAAAGATTGAGCTATCTTGATCTGGTATGGAAGGCAAATAATAAGAAGGGCTACATTACCGAAATGGAAGCAACAGCTATGCTTAAATTAGCCAAGGACTGGGAAGTAGAAGACGAGCTAATTGAGTTGGTGAAGAAGTAATCTATAAGCTCATTTTGTCTTTAAATTTTGAAGCTTGTCTCCTGCTCACCTCAATTTTATCTCCACCTTTTAGCCGGACTAACAGACCACCATTAAACCAGGATTCGATCCCCTCCACCCAGCTCAAATTGATTATGTGTTTTCTGCTTGCTCTAAAAAAGGATCTTTCGTCAAGCTTTTTATCTAAGGCATTTAAGGATTTATGGATCATAGGCCGGTTATTTTCAAAGTATACTTTTATGTAGTTGCCATCCGACTCAAAAAGCCTTACGTCTGAAAGTTTTACAAACCAGCATCGTTCCCCATCTTTTACAAAAACCCGGTCGTCTAACCCTAGTTTAATTTCGCCCGGAAGATCGCTTTTTTCTTTAAACTCGGTAGAGAGTTTAGTGATACATTCTTTGAGGCGATCATTGTGAATTGGTTTTAGTAAATAATCTAAAGCATTGAATTCAAATGCCTTTAAGGCAAATTCATCATAGGCTGTTGTAAAAATTACCCTGGGCGCCTTGTCAAGTTCCTCCAATAATTCGAAGCCGGTTTTACCGGGCATTTGAATATCAAGGAAAAGTATATCAGGTTTTTTTTCTTCAATCATGTCGATTGCCTCATCAGCATTTGCAGCCTCTCCTATGATATCGATATTTTTATATTCGCTTAAAAGCGAGGTTAATTCTTTTCTCGCAAGCCGTTCATCGTCTACAATCAGAGCCTTCATAGTCATATTGTTTGAGGTATAATTAATTCAGTTAAAACTGTATTGTTCGAGTCATTTTTAATTTTGAATGCGGCATGCTCACCATAAATGAGGTTAAGACGTTGGATTGTGTTGTCAATGCCAAACCCTTTTTTTGATTTCTGTTTACCATTGATAAATTTGCCACTATTCCTGATTTTAATATGCAATTTAGAGTCAACAATTGCAGTGCTGACGCTAATTTCTCCGCCTTCCTTCAAATGGGAAATCCCATGCTTTATACCATTTTCCACCAAAGTCTGTAGCATTAGGGGAGGTATTTTGTAGTTTTCCGAGCCTTCTTCAATGTCAAATTTTGTTTTTAATCTTTCTTCAAAACGTATTCCTTCAAGTTCCAGGTAATCTTTGACCGTTTCAAGTTCTTCTTTAAAATCGGTCAGCTTGTTCTTGTTCATAATGAGGGACGTCCTAAGGATACTTGAAAGCTGGGTAATTGCCTTCTTAGATTTGATCGGATTTTCGTCCACCAATGCACGTATGCTATTTAGCGCATTAAAGATAAAATGTGGATTCAACTGCGACTTCAGTTTATTGAGCTCGATTTCATTTATTGCAGCTTCGTATTTAAGTGATTTATTATAATTGTCCACATAGTGATAAATGAGGTATACCAATGTCCATAAAAAATAGAATACCATATAGGAAAATATACTTGTAAATATGGAAAAAGGGGAAAAATCGTTACTGTAGTTAATAATATTCAGGATAATCAGGCATATCACATTAAACAGGAAGTTTGATACGCCAAGCAAAAAGGTAGCCAACAGGATTCTTGGCAGTAGGCCGGTAAGAGAAATTTTAAGCCAGTTGTTTTTCTTAATATACCCTCTGAAAAAGTGAGTACTTATCAAAAACCATAATGCAGTTAAAATAAATACAGCACTTTTTAAAATATTTGGGCTGTCAGCAAGGAATAGAAAAAATATGAATATCGTAGCATAGGCAGACCACCCTAAAATCTGGAGTAACCAATAAAAACTCTTTCTTGTCATTTGCCCTTAGAAAGCAGAAAGAAAGGTGCAATGATAGTAATTAACAAATAAAATATTATAAACGGATGGAAACGTGAATTAAAGGCTAAAAAAAAACTCCCTCCATTTTGTTGTATCAGGAAGGAGTTTTTCGGAGAAAACGGCTTCTTATTAGTTCTTACCAGTTTCTTTTAGATGTGCCTGAGCGGCAGCCAACCTGGCCAAGGGTACCCGGTATGGTGAACAGCTAACATAGTCTAGCCCGATTTTATGGAAGAATTCTACCGAGTCCGGGTCACCACCATGCTCTCCGCAGATACCTAGTTTGATGTTAGGCTTTGATTTTCTTCCTTCTTTAACGGCTATTTCTACTAATTTACCAACCCCCTCCACATCAATGCTTTGGAAAGGATCATTGCCATAGATTCCTTTCTCCACATACATTGGCAGGAATCTACCCGAATCGTCCCTGGATAAACCCAGCGTAGTTTGGGTGAGATCGTTGGTGCCAAAGCTAAAGAAGTCAGCCTCTTCTGCAATTGATCTTGCATTGAGGGCGGCCCTTGGCAATTCAATCATTGTCCCGACGAGAAAATCTATTTCGATCACATGCTTATCCATCACTTCTTTGGCTGTCCTGAGAATAATGTCTTTTTGAGATTTCAGTTCCTCAACAGTGGTGACCAATGGAACCATTATTTCTGGGATGGCATTGATACCTTTTCGTTTACACGCACACGCAGCCTCAAAAATTGCCTTGGCTTGCATTTCAGTTAATTCCGGATATAATATACCAAGACGACACCCCCTTAAGCCCAGCATTGGATTGAATTCTTTTAAAACTTCCACTTTGTCAAGCAATGCTTCATTGATCTTGATTTGCTTAAGAAGAGCATTAATCTCATCCAACGATTTTGATTCTTTTAATCCCAATTTTAGATCAAGCAGCTTATCTTTTAAATCGAGTTCGTTAGGAAGAAATTCATGAAGGGGAGGGTCAAGGGTTCGAATCGTAACTGGCATACCATCCATTGCCTCAAAGATTCCAATAAAGTCTTCAATCTGCATCGGAAGTAGTTTTTCCAATGCAGCGGCGCGTCCTTTTGTATCCTCGGCCATAATCATTTCCCTGACAGCCTCGATTCGGTCATGTTCAAAGAACATATGTTCTGTTCGGCAAAGGCCGATACCAATAGCTCCAAATTCCCTTGCCATTTTAGCATCATGCGGAGTATCAGCATTGGTTCTGATACCAAGCTGTTTAACCTCGTCGGCCCAGCTCATCAGCTTACCAAAGTTTCCGGAAAGCTCAGGCATGACGGTAGGTACTTTTCCCAGTATTACTTCTCCGGTACTTCCATTTAAAGAAATCCAATCACCTTCTTTAATCACTTGATCCTTGACCCTAAATTGCCTGGCACTGTAAATAACTACTATATCTTTACAGCCAGCCACACAACATTTCCCCATCCCCCTTGCGACAACTGCTGCGTGGGAAGTCATACCTCCTCTGGAAGTCAGGATCCCTTCCGCGGCGTTCATACCACCAATGTCTTCAGGGGAAGTTTCGATTCGTACCAGTATTGCCTTTTCACCTTTCTCCCGCCATTCTTCCGCGTCTTCAGCGTTAAATACTACCCGTCCAGTTGCAGCTCCGGGACTGGCAGGAAGACCATGGGCCAATACGTTGATGTCAGCATTTGGATCAAATGTAGGGTGTAACAGTTGATCGAGCTGAGAGGGCTTAATTCTGAGGAGTGCCTCTTCTTTGGTTATTTTTCCTTCTTCCACCATGTCAACGGCTGTGCGCAACGCAGCAGCGGCTGTTCGCTTACCACTCCGCGTTTGCAACATCCAAAGTTTACTTTTTTCGATGGTAAACTCGATATCCTGCATCTCGCGATAGTGATTTTCGAGGTCCTCTCTAATCGTCTTGAGTTTGCCATAAATGTCGGGCATCAGTGACTCCAGCGTGACATCATCTGAATTTTTGCGACCTGCTTTGTTGAGCGGTTGTGGAGTCCTTATTCCGGCCACCACATCTTCACCTTGTGCATTCACTAAATACTCACCGTAAAATTGGTTTTCTCCCGTGGAGGGATCCCTCGTAAATGCGACACCTGTAGCGGAGTCATTTCCCATATTTCCATAGACCATTGCCTGGACGTTCACACCTGTTCCCCAATCATCAGGTATTCCATTTAACTGACGGTATTTATTAGCTCGCTCGTTGTTCCAACTTTCGAAAACGGCGGAAATTGCTCCCCACAGTTGTTCCATTGGATCTTCAGGAAATATCAGGCCAGTCCTCCGTGTGATGGCTTGCTTGAATTCATTGACAAGCTCTTTCAGGTCATGTGTGTTTAGATCAGTATCTAATTCAATACCTTTTGCAGCTTTTTTCCTTTCAAGTATTTCTTCGAAAGGATCTACATCATCTTTATTTATGGGTTTCAGCCCGATTACTACATCACCATACATTTGAATGAACCTTCTGTAGCTATCCCATGCAAAACGGGCATTGCCGGTGAGTGTAGCTAATCCATCGACAATTTTATCATTCATTCCCAGGTTAAGGACAGTATCCATCATACCCGGCATGGAGACCCTTGCTCCTGACCTTACAGAAAACAATAGTGGCTTATTAGAATCACCAAATTTCTTTTCCAGTACTTTTTCCACCTTATTAATAGCCTCTACTACTTCCTCTTTCAGCCCTTTTGGAAACCTTCCGTTGTTCTTATAAAAGGTTTTACACACTTCTGTGCTGATAGTAAATCCCGGCGGAACTGGAATTCCTATGTGACACATTTCTGCCAGGTTAGCGCCTTTACCTCCAAGCAAATTCCTCATGGAGGCATTTCCTTCAGCTTGATTGGCTGAAAAAAAGTAAACTTGTTTTGTTGAAGTTTTCATGAAAGCAAATTTTGGATGTACATATAAGGGAAAACGAAAAAACCCCTTTTTACTACAACAAAAAGGGGTTTAAAAAAGTGCAAATGTTAGTATAAGAATTTGGAATTCTTGAACGTTCCCACTAAGTATCCACTACCGTTATTTTTTGCTTTCTTATTACGTGACTAGGTCAATTCATTTTCGATAAAAGCGCCAAGCTTACTGTATCTTTCATATACCTTTTTATAAGCTACAGCATTTTTTTCATTTGGAGTATATTCTTTTTCAAAACCAGAACCCATTGCCTTTTGTGCATCTTCTAACGTTGGGTATAAACCACCAACGACAGCAGCAGCCATAGCTGAACCGAGAGCACAGGTTTGCTCTGATTTGGCTACTTTGATGGGCATGTTAAGTACATCAGCTACTATCTGCATGACGAAGGGTGATTTTTTAGCGACCCCTCCAAGTGCTATGACGCCATCTACCCGAATTCCTTCATCAATAAACCGGTCGACAATTTTCTTCGCGCCGAATGCAGTTGCCTCTACCAATGCTTTAAATATTTTTGGGGCGTTTGACCCCAAATTTAGCCCAATAATTGCGCCCTTGAGCAATTGATTGGCATCCGGGGTTCTTCTTCCGTTCATCCAATCCAGGGCCAATATGCCGGTTTCTTCAATGGGTAGTTTTGCGCCTTCTTCTGAAAGTTTTTTGATGATGTTATCAGAGATTTCCCCGGTGAGTTTTTGTTTTGTTGGCTCGTCAATGAAGCTGGATTCGGCAAGGATACTGTCTACTGGCCACATTAGAAGATTTTTAAACCAGGCGTAGATATCGCCGAAGGCCGACTGGCCCGCCTCAAGACCTATCATACCTGGGGTAATTGATCCATCTACCTGGCCACAAATACCTTTTACCAGGTTGTCGCCAATTTCATCTGCCGGGGCGATCAGCATATCGCAGGTGGAGGTTCCCATTACTTTACTTAGGTGATAGGGGAGGATTTCTCCTCCTACTGCGCCAAGGTGGGCGTCAAATGCACCTACCCCGATTTTCACTGTTTCACTTAGCCCAAGTTTTTCAGCCCATTCTTTGGAAAGATTTCCTACGCTAACTTCGCAAGTGTAGGTTTCCTTAAAAAGCCTTTCCCTCAAGCCCATAAGTTTGGGGTCTAACTTTATTAGAAAGTCTTCTTCAGGGAGTCCCGCCCAGTCAGTATGCCACATGGCTTTATGACCTGCCGCGCACCGGCTCCTTTTCATAGCGATTGGATCAGTATTGCCTGTTAAAAGGTGAGGTATCCAGTCGCAATGTTCAACCCATGAAAAAGCTGCATTTGCAACCTTGTCATCCTCGCGGATCACATGAAGTAATTTTGCCCAAAACCATTCAGAAGAATAAATTCCCCCTTCATATTTTGTAAAGTCTTCTCCCCCCCAGCTGCGGGCAAGTTGGTTGATTTCTTCTGCTTCCTTTGTAGCGGTATGGTCTTTCCAAAGCACAAACATAGCATTTGGGTTTTCCTTAAACTCTTCTTTCAATGCCAGGGGAGTTCCCTCTTTGTCAACTGCAACGGGTGTAGATCCGGTCGTGTCGATTGAAATAGCCACCACATTTTTTGCCACCTCCTCAGAAGCTAATTTTAAAGCTTCCTTAATAGTGAATTCCAATCCTTCGACATAATCTAAAGGGTGTTGTCTGAATTGATTGATGGCAGGATCACAGTATTTTCCTTGTTTCCAGCGGGGATAATTGAAAACAACACTCGAAATTTCTTCACCTGTTTTTGCATTCACAATGAGCGACCTGACCGAATCAGATCCATAGTCCAGTCCAATTGTATATTTATTTTCCACTGATCTTGAAGTTTAAAAATTATTAATTATTGACCGTAGTAGGCATTTTTGCCATGTTTTCTGAAGTAATGTTTATCCAAAACCCACTGGTCAAGTTTGTTTTCAGGATTGATTTGTAAAGAATGATAAGCCATTTTAGCTACCTGTTCCAAAACCACCGCATTGTGGACCGCATCATGAGAGTCCTTGCCCCACGAAAAAGGTGCATGTCCATTTACCAGTACTCCGGGAACTTCCGTAGGAGAAATATTTGAAAACCGTTCTATGATTACTGTTCCGGTATCTTTTTCATAATTTCCTTCGACTTCATCTTTAGTCATTTTGCGTGTGCAGGGGATGTCTCCGTAAAAATAGTCCGCGTGAGTGGTTCCAAGAGAAGGAATACCTTTACCAGCTTGCGACCAGATGGTGGCCCAGGTGCTGTGGGTATGAACAATCCCGCCTATCTCTGAAAACGCCTTGTACAACTCCAGATGGGTAGGGGTATCGGAACTAGGCTTTAACTTTCCTTCCACCACATTACCATTCAGGTCTACCACCACCATGTGTTCGGGTTGCATGTTATCATAGGCAACTCCACTTGGCTTGATCACCACCAGGTTTTCTTTTCTGTCTATCGCGCTTACATTTCCCCAGGTAAATAACACCAGTCCATGTTTAACCAAATCAAGGTTGGCTTCGCACACATCTTTTTTTAATCCTTCCAGCATGAGTTGTTTGTTTTAAACTTCAAATAAAAATCCACTATTGACCAGCCTGTCATATTTTTCTTTATCAAACTGGTACAGAAACGCCCCTTTTTTTGAACCTTCGCGTTCTTTTTCGTCCAGTTTATGAAGTAAATTCATAGAAATGATTTTCTTTCTGAAATTGGCATTATCCAGTTTTACCTGGTTAATGGCTTCGTAAAGTTTTTGTAATTGTGGAATGGTGAATTTTTCGGGTAGCAATTCAAACCCGATTGGATGAAATTTACTTTTATGTCGAATTATGTCGAATGCCTGCTCCACCATGGAATTGTGGTCGAAAATCAGCTCCGGGATTTCGTTGAGGTCAAACCACTCCGCGCCGTGGCTACGTGTTTTTTCTTCATCTGATTCCTCAATTTTTATCAATGCATAGTAAGCCGTAGAGATCACCCGGGCCGCCGGGTCACGATTTACCTGGCTATAGGTATTGAACTGTTCGAGGTACACGTCATCAAGCCCGGTTAACTTTTCCAGTATTCTTGAAGCACCGGTATCCATATCTTCATCTTCCTTTAAAAAACCTCCCATTAATGAATACTTACCTTTTTGCGGTTCAAAATCCCGGTGAATGAGAAGGAGTTTCAGACGTTCCAAATCAAATCCAAATATCACACAGTCAATGGCTTGATAGAATTTTGGTTGGCTAAGATAATGTAAACTCATAATAAAAGTAAAATATACCTTTAATTTAAATTATATTATTTTATTATCAAAAAAATAAACAAAATTTGAAAAGATTTAAAAAAAAGAAATATTCAGGAAGGTAGATTTATCAACGTCCTAATTGACTAAGTGCTGCAAGACCTCTTTTTCCACCACCAAGTTTATTCATGGTTTTCATCATCTTGCGCATGTCGTCAAATTGTTTCATCAGGCTGTTTACCTGCTGTATGGTGGTACCGCTACCCTGCGAAATTCTTTTGCGGCGACTTCCATTAATAATATCCGGATTACGTCGCTCTTCCAGTGTCATTGATTTGATAATAGCCTCGATAGGTTTAAATGAGTCATCGTCGATGTCCAGGTTTTTCACCATCTTTCCCATGCCGGGTATCATGCCAAGCAGGTCTTTTACGTTTCCCATTTTTCTGATTTGCTCGAGCTGTTTCAAAAAGTCTTCGAAGTCAAACTGGTTTTTACGAATCTTCTTATTTAAGCGCCTGGCCTCGTCCGCATCAAAAGTTTGCTGAGCTTTTTCGACTAATGAGATCACGTCTCCCATGCCAAGGATTCGCTGCGCCATACGATCCGGGTGGAACACGTCGATCGCCTCCATTTTTTCGCCTGTGCTGATAAACTTAATAGGTTTATCAACTACCGTACGTATGGAAAGGGCGGCCCCACCCCGGGCATCTCCATCAAGTTTGGTCAAGATTACACCGTCAAAATTCAGGCGTTCATTAAACTCTTTTGCTGTATTTACAGCATCCTGACCGGTCATCGAATCTACCACAAACAGTGTTTCTGATGGATTAAGTGCTTTTTTAAGCGAGGCAATTTCTTCCATCATTTGCTCGTCAATGGCCAACCGGCCTGCGGTATCGACGATGACAATATTCTTCCCTTTTTCCTTTGCTGCCTTGATGGCGTTATTGGCAATCTGGATTGCATTTTTGTTTTCCTCTTCAGCGTAAACCTCCACGCCAATTTGCTCTCCCACCACTTTTAACTGGTTGATCGCCGCAGGACGATAAATATCACAGGCTGATAGAAGAACCTGATTTCCCTGTTTTTTTAAGTAACTAGCCAGCTTTCCGGCAAAAGTCGTTTTACCAGAACCTTGCAGACCGGAAAGCAATATGACAGCGGGGCTCCCTTTTAAACTAATGTCTGACTTGGTGCCTCCCATCAGTTTTGTGAGTTCCTCAGAGGTTATTTTTACCAATAATTGTCCTGGTGAAACTGAAATCAGCACATCCCTTCCCAGCGCTTCTGTTTTAATTTGATCGGTGACTTCTTTGGCAACTTTGTAGTTAACGTCTGCATCGATGAGTGCTTTGCGAATTTCCTTTACGGTTTTCGCAACATTAATTTCGGTGATACTACCCTGCCCCTTTAATGTTTTGAAGGCCTGCTCAAGCTTAAAACTTAAATTGTCAAACATTTTTTCTTACTTAATTTACCACAAAAATAAGAATTATATTTTCCGTACCACACCTCTGTTTGAAAATACTGATTCATGTGCCTGAGAGGACAGGAGAAAAGTACCGGGCGATGTGTTATTTTTTGATCGATCTATTGTTCAATTTTGAACACGAAATATTTTTTTGCAATAGCTAATGTGTGTTTAATCCCTAATTTTCTGGCTTTCACATTATGGCATGAGTATTGGCCTATCCCCGGTAAATCACTGAAAAATGAAAACATTACTCAATCTGGCAATCATTCTTGGACTGGCATTTATTGTCTACCGGTTTACCGGAATCGATAATACCGATGAACAAAAAACCAGAAATTACAATGTGGCTTCCTTCCATGAAATTGATTTAAGAGGGCCGTTTAATGTTGAATTGTTACAAGGAAACAGCCCAAAGCTTGAAATCAGGGCATCAGAAAAAGTACACGATGAACTCGAAGTGCGGGTGACAAATGGCAGGCTCATCATTGATCTGGACGATAAGTTTTTTGCGAAAAGCAAATCAATCAAAGTTTACCTTACTGTAACGGAACTTGAAAAGCTCATCATAACAGGAGCGGTTAACCTGGAAACAGAAAATATGCTTCATGTGAAGGATTTCAAAATAGAATTTGAAGGTGCGGGCCAGGTGTCGCTAGAGCTGGAAGCAGACAGGGTTATCTCAGAAATTGAAGGTGTTGGGAGCTTTTGGATGCAGGGGAAAGCTGATTATCACAAAGTTGACTTTGCCGGTGTGGGCAGTTACGATGCAAAAAATTTAATATGTAAAAATACCATTGTCGATTCAGGTGGTGTTGGAACCGTGGAAGTATATGCTTCGGAAAAATTTATCGGCCATGCTTCTGGTGTAGGAAGCATTAAGTATTATGGCAATCCGGGGGACGTTTCCATTGATTCGTCAGGCATAGGAAAAATTCGTAGTGAATAGATTAGGTTGGCCGTTTCTTATAAACCATTAGCCTGGTTATCCTGAAGCGGCCTTTTTTTAACCTTTGTTGGCGAGCTGCCCGCAGGCTGCATCGATGTCTTTTCCGCGGCTTCTTCTGATATTGACCACCAGTCCCTTATTTTCCAGATAATCTTTGAAAGCATAAACCTTTTCCGGATCAGATTTTAAGAAGCTGGCATTATCGATTGGGTTATACTCAATGATATTGATTTTGCAGGGAACTCTTTTCGCAAAGTAGAATAGCTCATCAGCATCCTCGATGCTTTCATTGAAATCTCTAAAGGTGATGTATTCCAATGTAATCTTATTGCCCGTGCTGCTATAAAAATAATTGAGCGCTTCCACGAGTGCTTCGAGGGAATTGCTCTCATTAATGGGCATGATATGGTTTCGTTTCTGATCATTGGCGGCATGCAGGGAAAGTGCCAGGTTAAATTTCACTCCGTCGTCTCCTAGCTTTTTTATCATTTTGGCAATACCAGCTGTCGACACCGTGATCCTTTTTGGTGACATCCCGAGACCTTTTTCAGAGGTGATTAGCTCCACAGATTTTAATACATTCTGATAGTTTAGCAGCGGTTCGCCCATTCCCATGTACACAATATTTGTCAGGGGAGATTGATAATGTTTTTCAGCTTGGTTTTTTATGGCGACTACCTGGTCATAAATCTCTGGGGCATCCAGGTTGCGTTTCCTGTCTAGGTAGCCGGTAGCGCAAAACTTGCATGTCAGGGAACAGCCCACCTGGGATGAAATACAGGCCGTCATTCTTTTTTCAGCCGGAATCAACACACCTTCCACCAAATTTCCATCGTGAAGTTTGAAGGCAGATTTGATCGTTTGATCAGAACTGATTTGCTGGTGGTCGGTAATGACATTGTGGATGATAAAATGCGACTCAAGAAGCTCCCGGGTCTTAAGCGAAAGGTTAGTCATCTCGTCAAAGGAAACGGCGGATTTATTCCAAAGCCACTCGTAAACCTGTTTGGCGCGAAACGGCTTTTCCCCTATCTCAGCAAAATATTGGCTTAATTCTTCTGGATTAAGCAGGCGGATATCCTTCTTGTCATTCACTCCTGTCATACTGCAAAATTAGCCTTTTAAACGGAATTATTTGACGGAATATATTCCGCTAACCGGAAAGTGGTCCGACTCGTCCGCATCGCGATGTGTGCTGAATCGAAGAAGGTCTAATGATTCGCTGTAAAACTGCTGGTCAATTCGCAGGAAGAAGAGTTTGCCATTATATGTGAACCCAAAACCTTTGCCCTTTGATTCAAACGCATTTTTTAATCTTCGGCGAACGACATTGTAGGAATAGCTATAAGGTATTTCGTTAAAATCTCCATTGATGATAACGGGATGGGGCGAGGTATCAATGCTTTTAATAAGGTGGTTTATTTGCCGGGATCTGCTAATAAATCCATTTTTCAATCGATATCCCGTATCAATATAACTGTTTTTTAACCTGTCGGTGTCAACGATGTCTTCCTCATTAATGGCCATTGATTCCAGGTGAATGCAATACACCCTGATGGTATCTTTTTTGATTAAAATATCGGCATATATAGCGTTCATAAATTCGCCATTTTCACCCGTAATTTCCCCGGAACCAACGATAGGATACTTGCTAAAGACGGCCTGGCCAAATTGTCCGTTACTTTTATCAACAAACCTCTTTTTAAAATAAAAGTGTTTTAAGCCTGACTGGACGAGCTGCTGGCTGACATTGAAAACCTCTGAATTGTCTTTATTGTAGTACTCCTGAAAGCATTTGATAGCTGCCGGGTAGCCTACCGCCCATTTGATCATTTCCTTAGAGGAAACATAGTCATCATTTAAATGAGCATAGTTATTAAACACCCGCGCATTGTAGCTTAATACTTCGAAGCTGTCTGCTTGTTCATCTCCCCAATTGCTCCACTGGAATGTCATTTTCAAAAAGGGAATGGCTACCAGGAACGCGATCAGGTGTATGAGGAAATTTGTGTTGACTTTTTTGCGTACCAGGATCAAAAATATAAAATGAAAAATGATCAATACTGGAATGAGGAGGGACAAAAAACCGGAAAGCCACAGAATGTTTGGAGGAATAAAAACACTCAGATAGCAAACCAGCGTAAAAATTACCAATACATAGCGATAAAATTTTCTCAATGCGTTGCGGTGGATTTTAGCTACTAACGACACATTCTACCTCTTCGTCATTATAAAGATGATTTTTCAGTTGATCAATTAATTTTATTATAGACGGATATAAAATGTATTTTTGCACCAATAAACTACTTTTTTAAAAATGAGCAAAAGGAAAATAGCCATTATTGGTGGAGGAAATTTAGGGGCCTCTATCGCAGAGGGTTTGAACAAATCCCATCTGTATGATTCAAAGGACATTACGGTCACCCGCAGAAAGACCGAGTTGCTCAAGCATCTTGCGGATGCCGGCTTACAGGTTCATTCAGACAATTTGCTGGCGGTAAAAGATGCGGATATCATCATTGTGGCTGTTAAACCTTATAATGTCGAGAAAATATTGACCGAAATTAAACCGGGCCTGCATTCGGGTCAGATAGTGGTCTCCGTGGCGACCGGAATTACGATTAAGCAAATGCAGGAAATTGTGGGTGAAAGAATCCCCGTTTTCCGGGCTATGCCAAATACCGCCATTTCCATTTGCGAGTCAATGACCTGCATCGCTACCAATAACGGAGGTGATGAACACAAAGAAGAGATCAAGGAATTATTTGATCAGCTTGGTCAGAGCATCATTATTAGCGAAGACCTGATGGACGCTGCCACCGTGCTCGCAGCATGTGGCATAGCCTATGCCCTGCGTTTTATCCGAGCCGCATCCCAGGGGGGAATTGAAATAGGCTTTGATGCACAAACTGCCATGCAGATCGCTGCCCAGACAGTTAAGGGAGCGGCTGGGTTATTGATCGAGGGCAAACAGCACCCGGAAAGGGAAATTGATAAAGTTACCACTCCGCAGGGATGCACCATTGCGGGGCTGAATGAAATGGAACACCAGGGATTCAGTTCATCCCTGATTAAAGGAATATTAACCTCTTACAATAAGATTTGAGCAGAAACATAGCCATCGGTGACGTGCATGGCTGTGTCAAAACATTGCAATGTTTGATCGAAGAAAAAGTTTGTCCGGTAAAAAGCGACAAACTTTTTTTTGTGGGTGACTATGTAAATAAAGGCCCCGATTCTAAAGGAGTAATAGATTATTTGCTACAGCTTAAAAAATCGGATTTGGATGTCACATTGCTCAGGGGAAACCACGACCAATTGATGATCAATGCATGGAAAAACCGGGATGCTTTTGACGAATTTATTACCCGGGGAGGCGAGGCGACCATGCAGAGTTTTGGCTGTAAGGAGTTAATGGACATTCCCTTCTCCTACTTCTCATTTCTGGCGGCAACTGAATTCTTTAAGGAAATAGACGGTCATATATTGATCCACGCAGGCTTTGATTTTCTTGACGAAGACATTTTTCCTGATTTTGATACCATGCTCAATATCCGCGAAATGGAGGTTGATCTAAAGAAAACAGATGGGAAAAGGATCGTTCACGGGCATGTGCCCATTTCGCTGGACGAATTGAAGCAAATAGTGCACACAGATTGGAAGGAAATATCTATCGATACTGGCTGTGTGTATGTGGACCGTCCGGGAAAAGGTTACCTCACAGCTATGATTTTAGAAACCTATGAATTAATTTATACTAAGAATCGAGATATTTAGAAATGCCTGTATTTCTTCAGAAAGGAGATATTACACAAATGAATGTTGATGCTGTTGTCAACGCGGCCAATTCGGGCCTTCGAGGCGGGGGAGGTGTAGATGGCGCCATCCACCGGGCCGGAGGCCCTGAGATCATGGAAGAATGCAGGCAGATCGGTAGCTGTCCGACCGGCCGGGCAGTTATCACAACAGGCGGCAGGCTCAAAGCAGAAAAAGTGATCCACACGGTTGGGCCCGTTTGGTATGGCGGAACAAAAAACGAGGAGCAATTATTGGCTTCAGCCTATCAGAACAGTTTACAACTCGCCCTTGACAACGGAATGCTCAGTATAGCCTTTCCCAACATAAGCACCGGTGTGTATGGTTTTCCAAAAGATAAGGCGGCAATCATCGCCTTAAAAACCGTCAATGCATTTCTAAAGGTCCACCCGGAGCTTAAGATTTATTTCGTTTGTTTTGACGAAGAAAATTTACGGATATACCAGGATTTACTTGGTGACCAAAATAATTGAAAACCTAAAAAGAGATATTACCGGCTGTAACATCATTATTGCACTAAACACAATAGCCTCCTGCATACAATTATTATTTTCCTTATTACCGCTTTAAAATGCCATTTTAGTAACTTTAGTAGATTGGATCAAATCCTGGAAATTTCATGAAACCGACACGACTAATTCCGAAAGCTTTCGGAGTTTAGTCGTCATCCCGAAAGCTTTCGGGACGATATGTGCGATTGAAAACTGACAAAATAAACATATGAAAGGCAGTGTCAAATGGATATCAATTATCCTGATTGTAGGAATACTCGCTTACTTTATTTATCCAAAAGTCAGCTCCTTTATATTTAGCGATGAGACTACCGATCAGGGCCAGGCGGCTGAATCGGCGAGTCAAAGCAGCCTTCCGGTGAGCGCTGTCATTATCCGACCGCAAAAAATCGACGATAAAATCAATGTGACCGGCTCTGTGATGGCCAATGAATCAGTGGAAGTAAGAAGTGAAATTTCCGGTAAAATAATCAAAATACATTTTGCGGAAGGAAGCAGGGTAAAGAAGGGTGATCTGCTGTTGAGTATAGATGACGATGAGCTTTCTGCCCAACTGGAACGACTGAAACACCAAAAACAGCTCCTTGAACAAAGTGAGAACCGCAACCGGCAGTTGCTTGAGAAGGAAGCGATCAGTCAGGAAGAATACGATGTTTCGCTCACAGAGTTAAGAACTGCCGAGGCGGACCTGAAATTAGTTTCGGCGCAAGTGGCCAAAACAAAAATCAGGGCTCCTTTTAATGGAATCGTGGGGTTGCGTCATGTGAGCGAAGGAAGTTATATTACCCCCTCGACGAGTATTACAAATATATTTAGCATCAATCCGGCAAAGATTGATTTCTCGATTCCCGGAAAGTACAGTAGCCGGGTGAATAAAGGCGACAAGATTCGCTTTATGACAGAGGCCACAAAAGATTTTCACGAAGCAGATATTTATGCCATTGAGCCGCAGATTGATCCGGTCACCAGGACATTAAGTTTAAGGGCCATCTGCGATAATGATGATGGAGTGTTGCTCCCGGGCCAATTCGCTAAGATCGAGTTGATCTTTAACAGCTATGACAATGCCATTATGGTGCCCACGGAGGCCGTGATTCCTGAGTTAGGAGGGTATAAGGTATTCGTGAACAAAGGAGGCCAGGCAGAATCGAAAAAGGTGGAAACGGGGTTGCGAACTGATGTAAATATAGAGATTACTTCGGGCCTAAGCCCAAACGACACACTTATCACATCTGGTATGTTACAGCTGAGTCCCGGTACCAAAGTTAACCTATCAATAAAAAACTAATATGAGCCTCGCGTCAGTAAGTATTGATCGACCGGTATTGGCCATCGTAATGTCCATCGTCATTGTGATTTTTGGATTGGTAGGATTGAGTTTCCTGGGAGTAAGGGAATACCCCAGTGTAGACCCTCCGATCATCACGGTGGCTACCAGTTACGTCGGGGCTAATTCTGAAGTGATTGAATCACAAATCACGGAGCCCTTGGAGGAATCTATCAATGGTATTTCGGGAATTAAGTCGCTGACCTCTGTGAGCCGCGATGGAAGGAGTACCATCACCGTAGAGTTTGACCTCGATGTGGATCTTGAAGCTGCCGCCAATGACGTGCGAGACCGGGTGTCACGGGCCATCAGAAATTTACCACCGGACGCAGAACCTCCAGTGGTTTCGAAAGCTGATGCTGACTCCTGGCCCATCATCATGACGAGCATCAGGAGCGACTCACGCTCCTTGCTGGAATTGACTCAAATTGCGGAAAACAACTTTAAGGAACGGTTTCAAACGATTCCTGGAGTTAGTCAGTCGATGATCTGGGGGGCAAAAAAATATTCCATGCGCCTGTGGATGGATCCCCTGAAGCTGGCGGCTTATCAATTGACCCCACTGGATGTACTCAATGCGGTCAATGCCAATAACGTAGACCTACCAACCGGAATGGTGGAAGGGATCAACACAGAACTAACGGTGCGTACGAGGGGACAATTGATAACTCCTCAGGAGTTTAATGACCTGATCATCAAGGAAGAGGGAAACAGCATTGTGCGCTTTAGGGACATTGGCAACGCCGAGCTTTCTCCCGAAAACCTGAGAACAAGCCTTAAGCGTGATGGAATCCCCATGGTGCTGGCGGTGGTCGTTGCACAGCCGGGTTCCAACCACATTGATATTTCTGAAGAATTTTATAAGCGATTTGAATCCATCAAGAGAGACCTTCCCGATGATGTGGAGGCGGAGCTGGTCTTTGACAGTACTGAATACATCCAGGAATCGATCGATGAAGTAGAGCAAACGATCATCACAGCGTTTTCATTGGTTGTCATTATCATCTTCTTGTTCCTCCGTGACTGGAGAACGACCCTGATCCCGGTCGTGACCATTCCGGTTTCATTGATTGGTTCTTTTTTCGCACTGTACCTGCTGGGCTATTCCATTAATGTATTAACCCTTCTGGGAATAGTATTGGCTATTGGGCTGGTGGTGGATGATACCATCGTGGTATTGGAAAATATTTATAAACGAATTGAAAATAAGGAGGAGCCTCATGAGGCCGGTAAAAAGGGAACCCAGGAGATTTTCTTTGCCGTAATTTCAACTACCGTGGCCTTAGTTGCAGTATTTCTGCCGCTCATCTTCTTGCAAGGATTAACGGGAAGATTGTTCAGGGAATTTGGAGTTGCAATCTCTGTTTCTGTTATCATCTCTTCCTTTGTGGCTCTGACCATGACGCCCATGTTATGTGCAAGATTGTTACGGGTGAAAGATCACAAGCCCTGGTTCTATGCCAAAACAGAGCCATTTTTTGTAAAATTAAATAGAACATATAACAGGTCCCTGGAAGCCTTCATGACCCGGCGATGGCTGGCCATTGTTATCATGCTAATCACTGGGGGTTTGGCCTATTACCTGTTTGGGATCGTACCTTCAGAGCTTGCTCCTATGGAAGACCGGAACGCATTTAGGATCATTGCGCAAGGCCCGGAAGGAGTGACATTTGACTATATGGATGAATACGTGTTGGAAATTGTGGGCGACGTATTGGATGAAGTTCCTGAAAAGAAATTTATCGGCTCAGTTACCTCGCCAGGGTTTGGGGCTTCTACCTCGGTTAACTCAGCTTTTTTCTTTGTAATCCTGAAAAACAAATCCCAAAGAGAGCGAACACAGGATGAAATCGTGAGGCACATTACGCCTATTGTCCAGTCCAATACCAAAGCACGGGCATTTGTTGTCCAGCCGGAAACCATCGGCAGTGGCGGCTTGTCGGGACTTCCTGTGCAGTATGTGCTGCAAGCTCCTAACCTTGAAAAACTGAAAGAGGTGCTTCCGGGAATTATGGAGGAAGTAAGGGCTGATCCCACGTTTAAAGTGGTCGATCTGGACATGAAATTCAATAAGCCGGAAATTAATATTGAAATTGATCGTGATAAAGCAAGGGCCATGGGAGTTTCCATCATGGATATTGCACAGACGCTACAACTGGCTTTCAGTGGACAGCGGTTCGGCTATTTCATTATGAATGGGAAACAATACCAGATCATTGGACAGGTAACCCGCGAAAACCGTAGCGCGCCAATTGATCTTCAGTCCATCTATGTGCGAAATAATAGAGGGGAGATCATTCAGCTAGACAATGTGGTGAAACTTTCAGAAGACAGTAACCCACCGCAATTGTACCGTTATAATCGTTTTGTGTCGGCCACAATTTCCGCTAACATGGTGGATGGAAAAACATTGGGAGATGGGATTGCGGCAATGGAACGCATTGGCGACAGAGTGTTGGATGAATCATTCTCATCCACATTTGCAGGTACATCAAGTGAATTCAAAGAGAGTGGATCAAGCTTGATTTTTGCCTTCATTTTTGCACTCGTATTGATTTACCTGGCGCTTTCAGCACAATTTGAAAGCTTCAGGGATCCTTTCATCATCATGCTTACCGTTCCATTGGCTTTGGCGGGGGCGCTGATTACGCTGCTGATTTTTAGCCAGACATTGAATATATTCAGCCAGATTGGGATCATTATGCTCATAGGGCTGGTGACAAAAAACGGTATCCTGATCGTAGAATTTGCCAATCAACGAAAAGCACACGGCGAGGAATTAATGGAGGCCATTATCAATGCCGCCGAGGCGAGGTTCCGCCCCATCCTGATGACGAGCCTTTCAACGATTTTAGGAATATTACCTATCGCACTGGCGCTCGGAGCCGGTGCGGAGAGCAGGGTATCCATGGGGCTAGCGGTCATTGGTGGTTTACTTTTTGCCACCATATTGACTTTGTATGTCATCCCGGCCATTTATTCCTATTTAAGTGGTAAAGAAAAACGTGTAGCCAGATTTTAACATGAAGATCAGACCATCTATTTATATTTTCTTTGTTCTAATATTTCCCGGGGGCAATCTCCTGGCGCAGGAAGATATTACCCTTGAAACAGCGATTGCCACGGGATTGGAAAAGAATTATTCGATCCGCGTAGCGAATAATGACTACGCTATTGAGCAAAACAATAATACGCTGGGAAACGCCGGGTTCTTACCGACCATTGATTTAAATGCCAGTAAAATATATCAGATTTCGGATGTTGATTTGGAATTTATTAGTAGAGCTGAAGATTCAACATTAACTACTTTTAATATTACAAGAAATGGTGCTAGATCAGATCGTTTCGACGCCTCGGCAGGATTAAACTGGACCATCTTCGATGGCATGCAAATGTTCATCACCAAAAATAAATTGGCGGAAATGGAAGCTTCCGGTGAGCTGGCCTACCAGATTGCGGTGGAAAACTCCGTGGCAGCCATCGCGAGTGCTTATTACAGGATCGTCCTTGAACAGGCCTTGTTTGACGTCCTGACCCGGAACCTTGAGTTGTCGAGAAGAAGAGTCGATTTTTCTAAGAACAGGTATGACCTGGGAAAGGCGCCAAAGGCCGATTACTTAACAGCGCAGGTGGATTTTAATGCCGATCAGACGCAGTTAATAGTACAAAAGGAAACACTGGAAATGGCCAGGGTGGATTTGAATGCCTTGATGGGCCAGGATCCAAGCCTGACCTACCATGCAATTGATACTTTCGTCATCAACGATCAATTGCTGTACAGCGAACTGGAAGAAAAGGTGAAATCGATGAACCCCCAATTATTGTTGGCAATCAATGAGCAAAACATTGCCTATTCCCAGTACAAAGAGTACGTCTCGTCGAGATACCCAACGATAGACCTTGGAGTTTCATACGGCTATGGCACTTCCAATAATGACGCTGGGCAATTGAGGTCTTCGCAGACAAATGGCTTGACCTATGGGATTTCAGCTTCCTGGAATATTTTTGATGGCTTCAATAAAAACCGCCAAATACAAAATGCGCGCATTCAGCAGGAGACCAGCCAGCTCATAAAAGAGGAGGTAGAAATACAACTACTGGCAGAACTTCGAAAAAGGTTTAGCAATTATACCAATAGTATTGCAGTCGTCAGATTGGAAGAGACCAATGTACTCGTGGCGCAGGAAAATGAACAAATAGCAGTAGACCGGTATCAATTGGGGGTAAGCACCTATTTGGAATTGCGGGAGGCGCAAAGAAATAATGTCAATGCGCAAACCCGACTGTTAAATGCCAATCTGTTGGCCAAACTGGCAGAAATAGAACTGTTCAGGCTAAGCGGAAGTATCCTCGAAAACGCCGATCTATAATTGCTTTTCCATCACCACTTTGGTGCTTCTAATGCCGCCCATGTGCATCTTAAAAGCTACCAGCGAATCCTGGTCTTTTCCATCACTTGTTGTGGAAACCCCCAGGTCCAGGTACTTGTAATTGTTTGATCTGGCATAGGAGTACAAACCGTCGATTAGCTTCACCATGGGGCTCAGGTGATTGAATTTTATGGGGCTGGCCGGTAGAAAATTGTAGAGGATATTTTCGTTTACCCTGACGGCGATGGTCACGGCAAAAAGTTCATTATTCAGTTTTACAGAAAAAATAAAATAATTTTCCGGAAAGGTCTCCATAGACTGCTGAAGGTTTTCCAGTGAGATATTGAGCGGTTGTTTTTTTTCTTTTCGGCATAATGAAATGAAATTATAAAGAATTGGCAACATGTCGTTAGCCTCTTGGTAGAACGCAATCCCTTCTTTATTGCACTTCTTCAACTTCCTTTTTTCCATTTCATGCATTTGATGCAAGAGCGTTTTTTTTGTGATTTCAATATGATGGTTTTTCAGCTTCAGCACTTTTGAAAAACCCAGCTCCTGGAGGATTTTTTTCTGAAGTTTTGTCTTTGGTTTGCGGAAAAAATTGGCGGGCAGCGTTATCCTGACACTCCTTACGTTTTTCTCTTTCAGTAGTTTGATGGTAGCTACAATGAAGTGTCGCAATTCATCATACCCCACTTTTTTGCTTGTTTCAAAACCTCCAAAAAGTGATTTCATTGGGCTATAAGCTACCCCGTCTTCAATAAAGCAGTGGAATACCCCACCGCATTCATCTCCTAACATCAAAAGAAATGAAACGGCATTTTCACCCTGCAAAAGGACATGCCTGGGGTGGTTAAAAAGGGTTTTGTAAAAGTATTCCGTTAATCCCTTTGTCGGGGCCTCCTTTACCTTGAGCCTGAGCGATAGACTATTTCCCATTAATTCTCTTGAGGAACTTTAAAAATGAGTGATAACATACAAATTTCTTTATTAAAAAGTAATGATATTATGAAGTTTACCAAGTGGCTTAAACGGACATCCGTTTTTTTAATGTAAACCGACAGAATATTATATCTTTAAGCTTTCAGGGGACACTTAACTTATTGGTAACGTGAGAGATACTTTTCTGACGATAAAAGGCAATTCGGAAGGAGATTTTAAGGACAAAGGCAGTCGCTTTTTAGCATTTGCTTATCCTGTGGTCAATGAAGATGGGATCAGGGAGCGAATTGAAGAATTGAAAAAGAAATACTATGACGCACGGCATCATTGTTATGCCTATGTGCTGGGAAATGGTGGCGAACAATACCGTGCCAATGATGATGGGGAACCAAATCACTCCGCCGGGGATCCCATACTCGGCCAGATACGTTCCCGGGAGCTGACCAATGTGCTGGTGGTGGTCGTCCGGTATTTTGGGGGGACAAAACTAGGTGTGCCAGGCTTGATCAATGCGTACAAGGTAGCTGCTTCGGAAGCATTGGACAATGCGGAGCTTGTCGAAAAATTGATAACAGAAACATTGAGGATAAAATTCAATTATCCGGATATGAACAATGTAATGCGCATCGTCAAGGAATTTGACCTGGAAATAGCCCAGCAAAAAATGGAATTGAGTTGTGAACTGACCCTGCGCGTCCGCTTAAAAATTTTGGATGAAGTGAGCGAACGGTTTTCCCTGCTTCAGGGAGTGCATCAGGTAAACTAGAATAAAGGCAAATAAAAAAAAGTGGAAATTTTTCGTGTCACCACTAATTCATTGCGAATTGAAGGCTTTCAAAGCAAATAGTGTGGCACGAATGAGTTTCTCTGATACAGATTTGTTGTCAACCCTACCTGTTAAAGATCTCCATCACCATATCCGGAACTTCGATGTCCCCTCCCCGCAGTGCCTTGTTTTCCATCCCCTTGCTCAATCCCCATCGGAATATCCAGGAAATACCATAGGGTGTGAAGAATTTCATGGGTGAGGAATAGGCTTCATCCGCCAGCGCCTCCTCCTGGGAAATAAACTCATAGCCATTTTTCCTGTACATCGCTGCCAGGTCGTCCAGGTATTCTGCATTAAGGAAACTCGCATGGATCAGGAGGGTATGATTGATATTTCTGCCGAAAACGTCTTCTGAGCGCTGTTCAAAGAAATGGAGCTTCTGTTCCATATACTTGACGTACTCAGCACCAATGCTTTCCATAAGTTCTGTGTCCTTTTCCACGTACGCATTGTGATAGGCTTTGGCGAAAATGTAATCGTCGTTGTCGATGGTCACTGGAGCGGCAGTGTATCCATTTTCCTGAAGGAAATTTTCCAGCAGGAAATATTTGACTGAATCCGGGCCCGCATGCAAAAAAGGATGCCTGAAGTAGCGAAGCTCCATTCCATAGTCAGCCATTAGCGGTCGGATATGTTGCTCGCCATTTTTTATGTTTGCGAAGTAAGCGGTATCTGACACATTGTTATAGCTCGGGTGCGAAAACGTGTGGTTGCCTAATTCATATCCATTACTCACCCATTGAACCAACAGGTCAAGCCTTGCCGAATCCAGCCGATCTTCATCGTATAATTTCCTTTCATTGACATAACCAATGGCGGGGATGTTATATTCTTCGAATGTACGGATCAGCTTGTTCGTAATATTCATTTGGAAATCCGTGTCGTTTATTCCGTAAGCTACGACCGGCAGATCGTCAATGGTGATGCAGATTTTTTTGTTTTGGCAAAAGGACTGGAGGTGGAGAGCAAATAAAATCGAAAATAGAATGAGTTTCAGTTTCATGCGTAGCGAGTTGGTAGAATAGGCCGTCAAGGTAAAAAACCTCAACGACCTTGGTTTAAGTTTATTGATAGGGTTCCAGATAATCATCCGGGTTGACCCGCTTTCCATCTTTCATGATTTCAAAATGCAGGTGCGGTCCAGTGGCCATGCCAGAACTGCCCACAGTTCCCACAACTTGCCTGGCAGGAATGACATCACCAACTTTTACATCGATGGATTCCATTTGGGCATACAGGGTCGAAAAGCCATCGCTGTGATCAATGATAACGATGTTGCCATATTTTTCACGAAAACCGGCCTCGCGAACCGTACCCTTCAGGCTTGCATAGATGTTTACACCTCTCTCTGCCGAATAGTCAATGCCAAGGTGCATCTTTTCTTCCTTTAAAACAGGATGCATACGCATGCCATAACGGGATGTGACTTTGATCAGGTCACTTTTTTCGATAGGCTGCTGGAATGTGGGTTTTGCATTAAGGTAGCGGTCAAGGGCGATGTCATCCTTCAAAAAGGCAAGCTCATAACGCTCCGGCACGAAACCCGAGTGAATTAATATAATAACTATTCCGAAAACAAGAGGAAGGATTGCCTTCCAGGCTTTCACTTGATTTACCTTATGTTGATTCATTGTCTTAATTCTTTTTAAAGTGTTTGAATGAAACGAACTGGTCAGAATAGGGTGTACACGAAAACCCGAAACGGAACATAAAAGGTGCATATACGAAACTTTATCATGGCCCTTTTTTAGCACATGTTCGTCCGCGAGAAATTCGTGAACTTCCGCCAGCCTGCTTTTAAATAAATAGATGAAGGGATTGAACCACTGCAGTGCAAGCAGTAACTCTACTAAGAGGAGGTCATACGTGTGCCTTTGGTGAACATGGCATTTTTCATGATCAAATATGGCCTGGTTGTGTTTGTCAGGAATTTGATCCGAGAAAATGTAGTTGCCAAAAGAAAAAGTAGGAGCACCTTCCTTTAGTTTTATGAGGGTAAAAGAATCAAATTTTATTTTATCATGTAGTCGAATGATTTTAAGTATGGAGAATAATTTAATGCTATATCTAGAAAGAAAAAGAATCACACCCAATCCATAAAATAGAAGAATCAAATTGGAAGGGGCTGCAAGTCCTCCTTGGTGATGGTGAGAAAATTGGTTTACATTTTCCTGCATTGGTTCCCAAAAGCCTTCCGTCAACTGAAAATGATTGTTGAAATAACCGACATTCGCATTAAAATCAATGGATATAAATGGAAAGACGAATGAAAACACCAATGCCATTAAAATGAAAAACCGGTTGAACTGAAAATGTTGATTTCTGCTAAAAAGAAATACAAAAAGCAGGTACAATCCGGCGATTGACAGAGAAGTTAATCCAAGGCTACTGAACTCCATTCCTTTGAGATAGATTTGTTTTCAGATAATTTATTGGATTTACATGCTCTCCGTTCAGCCACATTTCTAAATGCAAGTGTGGCGCCATTGATAATCCTGTGTTACCCACTTTGCCAATTTCCTGGCCGGTATAAACATCATCACCCTTTTTCACTTCCATAGATTTTAAATGTGCGTATCGTGTAGTAAAGCCATTTAAGTGATCTATTACAATCATATTGCCATAAGACCCATTTAGGCTAGCTTCCACTACTTTTCCTTTTAGCGGGGCATAGATTTTAGTGCCTGGTTGCGCTTTGTAATCGATACCAGTATGCATCCTTTCATATTTTAATATAGGGTGCATCCTCATGCCATAACCGGCACTTAACTCTGCCTCACCCTCACGGAAAAGTTGTCGAAATATTAGATTCTCATCCTCATCTGCAACCGCGGTTTTTTTATCAATTGATTCACTGGATGAATCAGATTGATCAATTGTTTTACCGGGCAATTTCACCTCTTCCTGATCTAAACATGAGTGAAGGGAAATGATGGCTATTCCGAATATCAGAACAGAAACCAACCGCCAATTATTGAAATATATCTTTTTATGAGTATTCATCATTTTTATTCTTTTGAAAGTGTTAGAATGAAATGAGCTGGTAAAGTGGGGATGAAATTTCAATCCGGAGGCCTCTAGCATTAGCTGCAAATAAGAACCTTTGCTGTGTCCTTTATGCAACACATAATGATCCGCCAGAAATTCATGTACCTGTACCAGCTTGTTTTTAAGTAAATAAATGAAGGGATTAAACCACTGCAAAGAGAGCATGATTTCCACCAGGAGAAGGTCGTAGGAATGCCTCTGTCGAACATGGCATTTTTCATGGTCAAACATAGCCTGATTGTGTTGATCAGGTAATTGGTCCGAGAAAATGTAGTTGCCAAAAGAAAAGGTTGGCGAACCTTCTTCTAGTTTTATAAGGGTAAAAGAATCAAATTTTATTTTTTCATGTTGTCTGATAATTCGGAGGATTGAAAATAATTTAAACGCATATCTCATCAGGAATAAAAACACAACTAAACAGTAAATTATCATGAGGACATTCAGTGGTTGAATGCGCATCTCATTTTGTTGAAACACCTGAACCGGGGCCTTATCCATCATAGGTTCCCAAAATTCTTCCATGGGAAGAAATGCCCTTGGGGATGTATAGGTGGTAGCGCCCAGATCAGGTGAAACAAAAGGAAATACAAAAGAAAACAACAGCGCCATCAGAATAACGATCCTGCTCAATTGAAACTGATGATCCCTTGCAAAAAGCAGATGATACACAACGTAAAATCCACTAATTGAAAGTGCCGTTAATCCGATTGAACTCAGTATTTCCTTAATTTCCATCGTGTTTTTTCTTTTGGATTTCCTGTTCGATGATGTGTTTCATTTCTTCCAATTCATCCAGCGAAAGCTTTTCTTCCTTTGTAAAAAAAGAAGTAAACATGCTGGGGGAATTGTCGAAAAACCGTTGAAATACGCCTTTAAAGCTTGCTTTTGAATAAGCCTTTTTACTGACCAGCGGATGGTACCTGTTGGTCTTTCCAAACTGTTCAAAGCCAATAAACCCCTTTTTTACCAAAACCCGGATCACCGTGCTAATGGTGGTATAGGCGGGTTTTGGCTCAGGGTATTCGTCCACAATATCTTTTAGAAACGCCTTTTCAAGCTTCCATAGATACTGCATTACCTGCTCTTCTGCATGGGTTAATTCCTTCATGTTCCAAATGTATAACTATAAAAATAATTATACAACTATATTTGTAGTAATAAAAAAGGTATGAGAATTGAGATGTGAGAATTGAGAAAAAGGAGGGGTCAGAAGTCGGAAGACGGAAGACCGAAGTCGGTAAAACCTTGTTAACGGTCGCAGGCCTTAACCATGGTTGGCCCTGAGTAAAATATTTGATTTTCGAAATGCTGTGCAGAATAAATCCCCAATGTCCCAATGCCCAATTCCCCAAATCAGCGGTTGTCAAGGTCTGTATCCGTTGACAACGCAAAAGAATGGCCAAACTTTAATAACTTATTTACCCAATAACCAATAACTAAATCACCCAATCATTCCCAGATGAATCATCTTCTGGTAGATTTTCAGACATACCCACGCGTCAGTGGCGGCGTAATTGAGTTGTGACTTGGAAAGTTCTGGGTTTTCCCAATTGGAAGTTTGCTGGTTTTTTGACACGCGACCCTCTAAAAAGATGGCGCTGAGGTTTCTCACACCAATGTTTTCTATGCCTAATTGCGGCGCGAGTTTATTGAGATCAATGATATTCTGTGGCTCAAAATCTACTTGCCTTCGAAGCTGTGCGAAATCATCATCCAGCGCTACCCCAATTTTAATAATGGAAGGATCAGAGAGGAAGTCGACTATTTCATTTGGAATTCCTGTCTCGTGCACGCGAAAAATAAAAGCCTTGCCGTTGACTGCAAACTGGAGGAGGGCGATGGGGTGAACCTGCCCCTTTTTAAAGGTGGGTTTTGTCTCCGTATCGAAGCCTACCATTTTGACGGAATAGAGCTCTTCCATAATCGACGCAATATCATGGTCTCCATTTTTTACGATAATCTTACCGCTAAATTTTAGTATGGGCAGATGCGCAATTTCGTCTTTGGTAATGCTGGTTTTAATCATCGGCAGGTTTTGTTTTATTGGTGAGCTTCGCAATTTTAATGCTGGCGTATGCGAAAAAGATAGTCATCAGCGGGCTAATAATATTAAAGAAGCAATATGGAAGATACGTCCAGGTGTCGATCATCAACACCCTTGACTGGGTTGCGCCGCAGGTGTTCCAGGGAACCAACACCGAGGTCACCGTTCCCGAGTCCTCCAGGGTCCTCGACAAATTCTGTGGAGCCAGCCCGCGGTCCTTGTAAATTTTCTGGTACATTTTTCCGGGAACAACAATGGCCAGGTATTGGTCAGAAGCGGTAAGATTAAAAAAGCCACAGGTCACTGCCGTTGACGTAATCAGGCTGCCGGTAGACTGGGCCATTTTAATGATAATATCTGTAATTTTTTGAAGCATCCCAGCTCCATCCATCACACCTCCGAAGATCATGGCACAAAGGATCAGCCAGATGGTACCAAGCATCCCGGCCATACCGCCACTCGTCAACAGCTCGTCCACTATGCCATTTCCTGTTACGATACTCACATCACCATAAATACTTATTAGGATGGATTTATAATAAGTAGCAAAACTGCTTCCTTCGCCTGGAGCAATACTCTTTAAAATATTAGGTTGGAAAATAGCAGCAAAAATTGCAGCCAGCACGACACCTGCCAGCAAGGCCGGGATGGCCGGTGCTTTTTTGACGATCAAAATGATGACCAATGCAGGAACCAAAAACAAAATGGGATTGACATTAAATGCCTGGTCAATGGCAGAAGTGATAGCGCTTACGTCTACCGCTGCTCCATCTTTCGAAATACCTAATCCCATTACCGTAAAAATGATCAAAGTGATAGCAATCGAAGGAACAGTCGTGATGGTCATGTATCGAATATGGGTAAACAAATCTGTTCCCGCCATCGCAGGTGCAAGATTCGTAGTATCGGAAAGGGGCGACATTTTATCACCAAAATATGCACCTGAGATAATAGCTCCAGCGATCATCCCTTCAGAAACTCCAAGGGCTTTACCGATGCCCATTAAGGCAATACCAACAGTGGCTATCGTGGTCCATGAACTGCCGGTAGCCATAGAAACCAACGCACAAATAATACAGGAAGCGACAAGTAAGATCGTGGGATTTAAGATTTTAAGACCATAATAGATCATTGCCGGTACAATACCCGAAACCATCCATGTGCCGGAAAGCGCCCCTATCAACAATAAAATCAGAATGGAAGGCATGGCGGAATTGATGTTCTTCATAATGCTCATTTTGAGCTGACTCCATCTGATACCCAGGCGCGCGGCAAGGATCGCCGCGATAGCAGCCGATAAGATCAGGATGACCTGATTGGAACCATCAAGGGAGCCGTCGCCAAATAATTTTACATTCAGCCAAAGAAAGAATATCAAAAACAGTATGGGAATAAAAGCCTCAAAAAGCGAGGGGCCCCTTTTCGCATCTTCCATCTACATTTTTTTAAAAGCTTTAAGATAGGAAAATTATCAGAGGTGGTTTAAAGCCAAATTAATTTTTATTGAGTTAGACCGTCAGGTAAGTGAATTGTCAATCAAAAAACCAGTCAAAATAAAATCCTTTCAGGCAGTGAAATTGAGGAATTAATGATGAAATTCAAAGAGTAAAAAATCACCAGGATGGATTTAAATTCAATCATTGAAAAAGCAAAACGGTCAAAGTTCCAGTTGAAACTATTTAACATAGGGTTGAACAGGATGATCCCCTTTAACCGGCCCCATGGTTTCAAGGTAGTGGAAATCACCGATGATCATATTAGAACTTGCCTTCCCTATAAACGCAAAAACCTAAACCACATCAAAGGACTACATGCCTGCGCCCTGGCGACACTGTGTGAGTTTACCACAGGTTTGTACCTCATTTCCAAATTGGGTTTTACCGACTTTCGAATCATCCTTAACAACCTTTCGATTGACTACCAATACCAGGGCAAAACGGATGTAGTTGCGGAGTTTGCCCTTTCTGATAAATGGATCAGGGAAAATATTGTGGAACCCCTGAGATCGGAAGAATCTGTATTGATCAATTGCCCGGTCGAGGTCTTTGATACGAATGAAAACCTCATTTGCTCGGCGATGGTTGAATGGCAACTGAAAGAATGGAAAAAAGTGAAGACAAAAGTTTAAAAGCCATTCTCAGGTGCAGGAAAACCTCAACAGCCTGAAATTTTTTATCAGATTAAATTTCCATTATTAATCCATATATTCGCGCGGTTTTTTAAAGAAATATAATTCTTTAATTTTATTCTGAGTTCGGTATAGGCTGGGCAAAAATCAAAAGAAGACACAAATATTCCTTCCCGATAGGTATCGGGAAGAGGGGTGAAGGGGTGTATAAAACTCAAAAATTCGTTTTCTTTTGTTTTTTGCTTGTAGACAAGATTCGCAATCATATATCGAACTTGAATAATTTTATCAATCATCAAAAAAGAAACAGTATCACCACATGAGAAAATGGAGGATCGAAGACAGCTCAGAACTTTATAATATCGATGGCTGGGGCATAAATTATTTTTCCATCAATGAAAAAGGCAACGTGGTAGTAACCCCGAAAAAAGACGGGGTAGAGGTGGATTTGAAAGAGCTTGTCGATGAGCTGTCTTTGCGTGATGTTACGACGCCGGTGTTAGTTCGATTTCCAGATATTCTTGACTCCAGAATTGAGAAAATGGATAGCTGCTTCAAGTCGGCTACTGAAGAATATAACTACCAAGGCCAGAATTTCATTATCTATCCGATCAAGGTAAACCAGATGCGCCCGGTGGTGGAGGAAATTGTAGGTCATGGCAAGAAATTTAACATTGGCCTGGAAGCAGGTTCAAAGCCGGAGTTGCACGCCGTCATAGCTACCAATACCGACAGCGATTCCCTCATCGTTTGCAATGGATATAAAGATGAAGATTATATCGAGCTGGCCCTTCTCGCTCAGAAAATGGGAAGGAGGATATTCATCGTAGTAGAAAAATTGAATGAATTAAGGCTTATTACAAAAATTGCCAAACGGCTTAAAGTAAAACCAAACATAGGCATCAGGATCAAACTCGCGAGTTCAGGCAGTGGAAAATGGGAAGAGTCGGGAGGTGACGTCAGCAAATTTGGTTTGTCGTCAAGTGAGTTGCTGGAAGCTCTGGATTTTCTGGAAAAAAATAAAATGCAATCCGCATTGCGTCTGATTCATTTTCACATCGGAAGCCAGGTCACAAAGATCCGGAGGATTAAAATCGCTTTGAGGGAGGCAGCACAGTTTTATGTACAGTTGCATAAAAACGGATTCAAAGTTGATTTTGTGGACATTGGTGGCGGTCTGGGAGTGGACTATGACGGCACCCGTTCTGCCAATAGCGAGAGCAGTGTCAACTACAGTATCCAGGAATATGTAAATGATGCCATTTCGACGATGGTAGACGCAAGCGATAAACACCATCTTCCTCACCCCAATATCATTACCGAATCCGGCCGTTCGCTTACCGCTCACCATTCCGTGCTCGTGTTTGAAGTGCTGGAGGCTACTTCCATCCCTACCTGGGAGGAAGAAGACGAAGTGCTTGAAAATGACCACGAGTTGGTCAAAGAGCTGCATTATTTATGGGACAACTTAAATCAGACCAAGCTCCTGGAAACCTGGCACGATGCCCAGCAGATCAGAGAGGAGTCGCTGGATCGATTTAGCTTGGGCCTGGTCGACCTCAAGACGAGAGCACAAGTGGAACGACTATTCTGGTCGGTAGCGCATGAGATCAACCAAATGACTTCCCAAATGAAGCACATTCCGGATGAGCTTCGCCAGTTACCTAAGTTTTTATCTGATAAATATTTCTGTAATTTTTCGCTGTTCCAATCGCTTCCCGATTCATGGGCCATTGACCAGATATTCCCGATCATCCCCATACACCGGCACGATGAAAGGCCTGAGCGTTCTGCCACCATCCAGGACATAACCTGCGATTCCGATGGCAAAATCGACAACTTTATTTCTACCAAGAATTTTTCCTACTACCTACCGGTGCATAAGCTGAATGCAAAGGATTCCTATTACCTGGGCGTGTTTTTAGTGGGCGCCTACCAGGAAATATTGGGAGACCTTCACAATTTATTTGGTGATACCAATGCGGTTCACATCACGGTGGATAAAAAAGGCTACAGCATCGATCAGATCATCGATGGCGAGACCGTCGCCGAAGTACTCGATTACGTCCAGTTTAACCACAAAAAAATGGTTCGAACCGTAGAGACCTGGGTTTCATCGTCAGTGAAGTCCGGTAAGATCTCAGCAGAAGAAGGAAAGGAGTTTCTCTCTAATTATCGATCTGGGCTGTATGGGTATACATATTTGGAGTAGGGTTATTGAGTGATTGGGTGAATTGGTGATTGAGCTATCGGATTTTTAAACTTAAGAACATTCTAAACGAAAAAAGATGAAGAGCCTATTGTTCATACTGTCAATTGCAGTTTTTACATCCTGCACCCAAAGCAAGGAATCCGAATCCATAAAATTTATGATAGACATGACTTTGGCTGAAAATGACAAGGAGGTTAAAAGTGCTGAAGTGCAGGTCAGAGAAAGAGGCGATAAAAAAAGAGACGTACATACTTTAAATAGCATTAAACATTTTGTGCGAACCAATAGATTTTTGATACACGATCTTAGAGAAAATGGTTTTAATGCGAATTTAGATACCATTCAATTTTTACTTGATGACATGAGGTATCGCTCCGATTTGGTTGAAAGCTACGGGATTCTAATCAACCATACAATTGAGGAAAAAAATGCTGCAAACCTGATTCTTTCGCTTGCAATGTTAGAGACATCAATTATTGATGAACGTGTTATGGAGATCGGTGCCTCAGATATCGCCTTTAACAAATTGGAGGTAGTTTTCTTGCCCGATCAAATAATGTTAGGCGACGAAAAATTAACCGGAAGGCTCTACTTGGGAGCGTTTGCCTCTAATCTTAGTGATGAGGTACCAATGAAAATTAATGGGCGAAACCTAACTGTAAAAGATGGAGTGGGGATGGTAGATATTAGTAAGCCAGGATCCTATTCCGCAGAAATTGAGCTCGGCGAAACTTCGGTTTCAAATAGTTTTGAGGTGAAATCTACAAAATAGAAAGCTCAAGAAAATGTACCGGATCAGCGATAAGATCAAAACCGATAGTATCTGTAAATACCCCCTAATCACTAAATCACAAAATAACTAAATCACAAAATCACCAAATATCTACTTCTCCGGATTTAAATCTTCCAATTCACTAAGCTGAAGGTCGAGCGCCTTTACGGATATCTGAATTTCCAGCACTGATATGCCGAGTGACAGGATTAGCAAGATCAGGCTGGCGCCGAAAATATAAACCGCTGCCAAGGCCTGGCCGGTGAAAATCAAAAACATCGTCAGCACGCAAAAAAGCAGGCTTGATACTCCCAGCGCCTGCATAAAGCGGATGAGGTTTACCCTCAGGCGCAGGTTTTTGATTTGCCCCCAGATGATGGCCTTCGGGTCTTTTTTATAATCTTCATGGAGCTTTCGTATCAAAGCCGCCACAGCGAGAAATCGATTAGTATAAGCCAATAGAAGCAATGAAATAGCTGGGAAGAGCAGGGCAGGGGTGGTAAGGTTCAGATCGGCAAAAATATCTTTCATAAGGGAAGTGTTGTAATGTTATGTGAATTAAATGAAACTAAATTAAACATTTCAAACTTAATACTTATGTAAACGAAGTTAAGTTGACCGATTCGACGGTTGACACCCGAAATTCCACGTTTGGGTAATTAATAGTAAACTGATCTGAGCATTGATCGCTTTATTTGCATAAAAACAGCCAACGAAAATGCGAATCCTAATCATTATTCTTATCATCGGCCCCCTGTGTTCTATCAACTTAAATGCACAGTCAGGTGCACAAACACAAACTGTAAAAGGACGTATTATCGATGCCAATTCCCTTTTTCCCATTCCCGGTGTCAATGTGATCGTTCTGGGTAGCGACCCATTGCTTGGCACGATCACTGATCCACTGGGTTATTTTAAATTGGAAAACGTGACCGTAGGACGGGTCAGCCTGAAGGCATCCTTTGTTGGTTACACCGATGCCTACATTTCCAACATGTTGGTTTCTACTGGTAAGGAAACCTTTGTGGAGGTTAGCCTGGAAGAAAAAGTAGAGCTTATGGACGAAATCGTCATTCGCTCTGAGGACAACCGGATGGAAGGGGAAGTAAATGAGTTGGCTACTGTCAGCGCCCGGGGCTTTAACATCGACGAGACGCAGCGCTATGCCGGGTCTTTCAATGACCCTGCCCGGATGGCTGCTAATTTTGCCGGTGTTTCCTCTGTTAATGACGGACGTAACGATATCATCATTAGGGGAAATTCGCCTACCGGATTGCTGTGGCGACTCGAAGGTCTCGACATTCCCAACCCCAACCATTTTGCAGCGACCGGGGCAACCGGAGGTCCGGTAACTATTTTGAACAATAACCAGTTGGCCAATTCGGAATTCTACACCGGGGCTTTTCCTGCTATGTATAGCAATGCCACTTCCGGCGTATTCGATCTGAAGCTGAGAAGCGGCAATTATGAAAAAATGGAAAGTGTACTTCAGATCGGTTTTAATGGTTTGGAACTGGGACTGGAAGGCCCCATCAGCAAGGAAAAAAGAAGTTCGTACATGGCCAACTACCGGTATTCTGTTCCTGCTATCATGCAAAAGTTGGGATTTGGAACAGGCACCGGCACCGCCATTCCGTATTACCAGGACCTATCGTTTAAGCTTAATTTCCCGACTAAAAATGGAAATTTTAAAGTCTTTGGATTGGGTGGTTTGAGCAATATCAACCTTTTGGGAAGTGAAACAACTGCTGACGAGGCAGCCAAAGACCTGTATGGCAATTATAACCTGGACATCTATAACATTTCTAATACCGGTATCATTGGTGCGTCCTATCTCCACTTTTTTAATGAAAGCACGTATTGGAGAAACTCCATATTGTTTTCAGGAAGTGAATTTATTGCAGATATCGATACGGTATTGAGAGATGAAAACCTGGCAGTTACAGCGACGGACCGGTGGGTAAAAGATGATTTTTCGCAGTGGAAGTATGCTTACACATCAGAATTCAATAAAAAACTAAATGTGCGAAATACCATCAACGTAGGACTTACCATAGAAGACCAGCATATGAACCTGCACCGTCAAATATTATATGATGAGTTTTCCAACGATTATAATGGTATCAACTCCATTGGATCGGCTTTTCTCATAAAGACCTACGCCGCGTGGCAGCATAAATTCAATGACCGGCTGCTGGTAAATTCCGGCTTGAATTATTTGAACTATCGATTGAACGATAATTCATCGGCCCTGGAGCCGAGGCTGGGTTTCCAATATAAGATTGCCAATAATCAAAAGCTCAGCCTGGCATATGGCCGTCACAGTCAGGCGCAGGTGATTACCATTTATTTCAATGAAACTACCCTTCCCGACGGTTCTACTTTAACCACCAATAAAAACCTGGGACTTACAAAAAGTGATCACGTGGTTTTGGCGCATGAAATTTTCCCGATACCCAGGTTGAGAATAAGGACTGAACTTTATTACCAGGATATCTTCAACGTTCCTGTGAGCAGACGTGAAGGTTATTTTTCTATGCTCAACCAGGGAGATGAATTTACCTTTACAGACGAAGATTCACTGTATAACGGGGGCACCGGTAGAAACATCGGAGCAGAGATCACCGTCGAGAAATTCCTGGATAAGGGTTGGTATACCTTGATCACAAGTTCTTTTTTTGATTCAAAATATAAGGGGAGTGATGGGATTCAGCGTAACTCTATTTTCAATGGGAATATTGTCACCAATTTTTTAGTGGGTAAAGAATGGACTGTTGGCAAGGCCAATAATTCTTTTGCAATCGATGCACGGATAGTTTATGCTGGCAACAAACGATTTATTCCCATAGATTTGGAAAGTTCAGTCGCGACTGGTCAGGAGATATTGATCTATGACGAGGCTTATGATGAAAGACTGCCCCATTATTTTAGGGCGGATTTAAAGTTTACCTACCGCAAACAAGGGAAAAAGGTTAGCCAGGAGTGGGCGCTCGATATTCAGAATATCACAGATCGAAACAATGTGTTGTATCAATCATATAGTAATGTGGCTCAGAATGTTTCTTATACTACCCAATTAGGTATCTGGCCAATGTTTACCTACCGATTACTTTTTTAGTTGATGACAGAAGAGTTTAGATTTGAAGTTTCCTGCTTAGTAAATGCTTACTGGCGTGTGCTATCTATGCCTTTGAATTCATTGGAAAGGGTGTTTTTAGTACCGGAGAGTTTCTGCCGATCTTTAACTAAATGAACAGGTAACTGTGAGCCCGGATAAGGCCAAGCCCTTAAAAATTTTGATGGGAGAATAAAAAAAAGGAGAGCTGCCTCTCCTTTTTTTTATAATTGGGTAAATAATGATTTTTAGCTTCCGCATGCCAGACAACTATCCGGATCATCCAGTGAGCACGACATGTCTGATCTGTTTTGTGCTTCGACCTCTTGCTCTGTTGGCTGAACTTTCTCTTCCTTCTTAACAGTGAATTTAATCGCATCCGCAGCAGCCCTGGTTCTAAGGTAGTACATACCTGTTTTAAGGCCTTTTTTCCAGGCGTAGAAGTGCATGGAAGTAAGCTTGCCAAAGTTTGGATCACTGATGTGGATGTTAAGGCTTTGACTTTGGCAAATAAAAGCGCCCCTGTCTGCAGCCATATCAATGATAGAACGCTGGGAAATTTCCCAAACGGTTCGGTATAAATCCTTGATATCTTGTGGAATTTCAGGAATGTTTTGGATTGATCCATTCGCTGCGATAAGCTTATTTTTCATGTTATCATTCCACAGGTTCAATTGGATGAGGTCTTTCAGCAGGTGCTTGTTCACTACAATGAACTCTCCGGAAAGCACCCTTCTTGTATAAATGTTAGTGGTGTAAGGCTCAAAACACTCATTGTTTCCAAGGATTTGAGAAGTAGAAGCCGTAGGCATTGGTGCCAGTAGCAATGAGTTTCGCAGACCGTGCTTTTTCACTTCTATTTTCAGACTGTTCCAATCCCATCTTCCCGAATCAGGAGTCACACCCCACATGTCAAACTGGAAGATACCTTTGGATGCCGGAGAACCTTTGAATGTTTCATACGACCCGTCCACTTTCGCCAGGTCTTTTGAAGCAGTCATTGACGCAAAATAGATGGTTTCAAATATTTCTGCATTTAACCTCCTTGCCTCCGGTGAATCAAATGGCATTCTCAATAGGATGAATGCATCCGCCAGGCCTTGTACTCCGATACCTATCGGACGATGCTTCATATTGGAGTTTCTCGCTTCTTGTACAGGATAATAGTTGATGTCAATTACCTTGTTCAGGTTTTTTGTGACGGTATAAGAAATATCATACAGCTTTTGATGATCAAATTTTCCGTCAGTCACAAATTTCGAAAGAGCAATGGATGCAAGGTTGCAAACTGCCACCTCATCGGGTGAAGTATATTCCATGATCTCGGTACACAGATTACTTGACTTGATGGTACCAAGATTTTTCTGATTTGATTTCTTATTGGCCGCGTCCTTGTACAGGATATAAGGAACTCCGGTTTCTATTTGCGATTCAAGTATTTCAAACCAAAGGTCCTGCGCCTTGATGGTTTTTCTGGCCTTTCCTTCTTTTTCGTACTTTTCATACAATCGCTCAAATTCTTCACCATACACTTCTGAAAGTCCAGGGGCCTCATTAGGGCAGAACAATGACCAGTCAGCATTTTCTTCCACACGCTTCATGAACAGGTCTGAGATCCAAAGCGCATAAAAAAGGTCACGCGCTCTAAGCTCTTCCTTCCCGTGGTTTTTCTTCAAATCAAGGAAGTCGAAAATATCTGCATGCCAGGGTTCCAGGTAGATGGCGAAACTTCCTTTTCGTTTTCCACCACCCTGGTCCACATAGCGGGCCGTCATGTCGAAGTTCCTTAACATCGGTACGATACCGTTTGAAACCCCGTTTGTTCCCCGGATGTATGAACCTTTTGCACGAACGTCATGGATGCTTAACCCAATACCTCCGGCGGATTGGCTGATTTTCGCACATTGCTTTAATGTATCGTAAATACCATCAATACTGTCCTCCTTCATGGTGAGCAGGAAGCAGGAAGATAATTGTGGTTTGGGTGTGCCCGCATTAAATAAAGTAGGGGTCGCGTGGGTGAACCACTTTTCTGACATCAGGTTGTAGGTATTGATGGCCGCTTCAATATCCTCCTGGTGAATTCCAACAGCAACACGCATCAGCATGTGCTGTGGCCTTTCCACCACCTTGCCGTCGAGGCGCATCAGGTAGCTCCTTTCCAATGTCTTAAACCCGAAGTAATCATAATTAAAATCCCTGTCATAAATAATAGAGGAGTCGAGCAATGCCGCATTTTTCTTGATAACTCCATATACTTCTTTAGACAACAGGGGAGCATTTTCACCAGTATTTGGATCAATATAGGTATAAAGCCTCTTCATCGTATTTGAAAATGACTTGCTGGTGGTTTTATGCAAATTTGAAATGGCCACCCTGGCCGCCAACAACGCGTAGTCTGGATGTTTCACGGTCATGGTAGCAGCCGTTTCCGCTGCCAGGTTATCCAGCTCCTGGGTGGTCACCCCGTCGTAGATACCATTGATTACTTTTTTTGCTACTTCTATTGGCTCGATGTAGGACATGTCCAGCCCGTAGCATAATTTTTCAATTCTGGCTGTGATCTTGTCAAATTTCACAGATTCACGGCGGCCATCTCTTTTTAATACTAACATTGCTCTTTACTAGGGTTTTTGAATTGAAATTATGTTTACTGAAATTAAAAGTCTTCGTCTAATGAGAAACGTTGTTTCGACCCTTCAGGATCGTTTGACTGCATAACGCCGGCTTTCTGGTATTCTGCCACACGCTTTTCAAAGAAGTTTGTTTTTCCTTGCAGGGAGATCATTTCCATGAAATCAAATGGGTTTGCCGAGTTCCAAACCTTCTTACATTCCAGCTCGTCCAGGAGTCGGTCTGCCACAAACTCAATGTATTGGCACATCAGGTCAGCGTTCATTCCAATCAGCTTTACCGGAATCGCGTCAGTCACAAATTCCTTCTCTATGCTCACAGCATCCTTGATGATTTCCGTAATGGTCTCTTTTGGTATTTTACCAAGGACATGCTTATTATATATATGGCATGCAAAATCACAATGGAGACCTTCATCCCTGGAGATGAGTTCATTTGAGAAACTCAGTCCGGGCATGAGCCCCCTTTTCTTCATCCAGAAGATTGAACAGAATGATCCGGAAAAGAAAATGCCTTCCACGGCGGCAAAGGCGATCAACCTTTCCGCAAAGCTTCCCTGATCAATCCATCGCAGTGCCCAGTCTGCCTTTTTCTTCACACAATCCATCGTTTCAATGGCATGAAAAAGTCGATCCTTTTCTTTCGGGTCTTTTACATAAGTGTCAATCAGGAGTGAATAGGTTTCTGAATGGATATTTTCAATGGCAATCTGGAATCCGTAGAAAAACTTGGCTTCGGTATATTGCACTTCTGCCACAAAGTTTTCCGCCAGGTTTTCATTGACGATACCATCGCTGGCGGCAAAGAAGGCGAGTACATGGGATATGAAATGTCGTTCACCATCGTTCAGGTTTTCCCAATCCTTTAAATCCTGGCTGAGGTCAATTTCTTCTGCCGTCCAAAAGCTGGCCTCCGCCTTTTTGTAGAATTCCCAAATATCACCGTGTGTAATAGGGAACAAAACAAAACGATCTTTATTCTCTCTTAAAATGGGTTCTTCCTCTACGAATTTTCTTTTGCTCATTTTGTGCTTTTTATTAGAAAAGGTTAAAAATGCAATTACAACACACCTTGGTCAACCTTACCAAATGTTAAGGTTTTTTAATTTTAAATAGGGAAGTAAATGCAAAGAATTTGCTGCCAGTACAGCTCAGAATATAAGTTCAAATATTGCAATTTGAAAGTGAAAAATCAAACTTAAAAATTGCAAAGAGTGAAGAACTTTTAGCTAACTTTGTGCCTATAAGAATTTGGAAATAAAGCGGTTGGAGGTGAATTGACAAGCATTGCTTTTGCTCATTCACCGTTAAAAAAAAATTAATTTTTTTTTAACCCCTGATTATTACAAATAAGTTTGCTAATTCTTTGGTGATAAATAATAATTCAAATATCTTTGCAGTCCTTTTTTGAGGACATAAATTAAAATCGATGTACGCTATAGTAGATATTGCCGGAAAGCAATTCAAAGTTGAGAAAGATAAATTTTACTACACGCCATTATTAGAAGGTAAGGATGGCGATACAGTTGAATTTGACAATGTATTGTTGGTTGACAATTCAGGAAAAATAACCGTAGGCACTCCTAATGTAAAAGGATCTAAGGTTTCCGGAAAGATTTTAGAACACGTGAAGGGTGACAAAGTAGTTGTTTTCAAGAAGAAAAGAAGAAAAGGCTATAAAGTGAGAAACGGTCACCGTCAGGATTACACAAAAGTATTAATAGAAGACATTAAATAGTTTAAAAAATGGCACATAAAAAAGGAGCCGGTAGTTCAAGAAACGGTAGAGAATCAGCTAGTCAACGTCTCGGAGTAAAAATTTATGGTGGCCAGCAGGCGATCGCCGGCAACATCCTCGTGAGACAGAGAGGCACTACCCATCATCCTGGTAAAAATGTGGGAATTGGAAAAGACCATACATTATTTGCTTTGGTAGATGGTGTTGTTGAATTTAAGAAAGGTAGAAAAAACAGATCATTTGTTTCTGTCGTTCCGGCAGAAGCTTAATTTTTGTTTAAAAATATTTTAAAAAGCACAGGCCGTCGGTCTGTGCTTTTTTGTTTTGCGAAGATGTAAATAGATCATTAGCTTGTTGGAATAATCGAAAGATCTATGCGTCACCAACCCACGATCGATCAAATATTTTCGAGCCTGAAGCTTGACCATAGACAGGCCGGAACATCCACCGGCAAATCCTGGATCAGCAACAACTCAAAAGAAGCGGTATCTTCCTTTTCGCCCATCGACGGCCATCACCTGGGGGATATTTTTACCACGGATTCTACAAATTATGAAATCGTAGTCAACATTGCTCAAAAAGCATTTAAAGAATGGCGGTTGATCCCGGCGCCGAAGCGAGGCGAAATAGTACGGCAATTCGGACTGAAGCTGAGGGAACATAAAAATGAGCTGGGCCATCTGGTGACCATTGAAATGGGAAAGAGCATCCAGGAGGGGCTGGGCGAGGTACAGGAGATGATCGATATTTGTGATTTTGCCGTAGGACTTTCTCGCCAACTGCACGGGCTGACGATGCATTCCGAACGGCCCTTTCACAGGATGTATGAACAATACCACCCCCTGGGAATTGTCGGAATAATTTCTGCATTTAATTTTCCAGTGGCCGTGTGGAGCTGGAATGCAATGGTTGCGCTGGTGTGTGGTGATGTGTGTATTTGGAAGCCTTCGGAAAAAACTCCCTATTGTGCCGTGGCCTGTCAAAAGCTACTAGCCGAAGTTTTGGCGGATAATGGCCTACCGGAGGGAGTTTCTTCCCTCATAGTGGGGGACTATGAAATAGGGGAGCTATTAACGGGAGATAGCCGTATCCCTTTGGTATCAGCTACGGGATCCGTAAGAATGGGAAGAAAAGTGGGGGCAGCTATTGCCGGTCGGTTAGGAAAAAGTATCTTGGAATTAGGGGGAAACAATGCGATCATCATCTCGCAACATGCGGATTTAAAATTAACCATACCTGGAGTCGTATTCGGTGCGGTAGGTACAAGCGGGCAACGGTGTACGAGTACCCGGAGGTTGATCATCCATGAGAGGATTTATGATCGGGTGGTCGAAAATCTCGTAAGTGCTTACAGACAGCTTAAAATTGGCAACCCTTTGGATGAATCAAATCACGTTGGTCCCCTGATTGATAAGCAGGCGGTGCAAAGCTATATGGCGGCAGGAACCGAAATAGTCGCGGAGGGTGGGGAAGAGATAATTCCGGCAGAGGTAATTTCTGACAAAAATTTAAACCTCTCAGGTTTATATGTAAGGCCTGCCATTTATGCGGTACAATCCACTTCCAAAAAGGTGCTCGAAGAGACATTCGCCCCCATTTTATACCTATTGAAATACGAGACGCTTGAGGAGGCGATTGATATTCAAAACATGGTGCCCCAGGGCTTGAGCTCCGCTATCATGACAAATGATTTGAAAGAATCCGAGCAATTTTTAGCTCATACGGGCTCCGATTGTGGTATAGCAAATGTCAATATTGGCACCTCGGGAGCGGAAATAGGAGGTGCTTTTGGTGGTGAAAAGGACACCGGGGGAGGAAGGGAATCAGGCAGTGATGCCTGGAAGGCTTATATGAGACGACAAACAAATACGATAAACTTTGGTGATCAAATTCCTCTGGCACAGGGTATTAAATTTGATATTTAGAAGTTGATATTTGTGAATATTGGCAAAAAAGCCAGATGTAATTTTTAACTTAAATTAATACTTTAAGTATAAATGAAGGGAAGGCAAAATATTTTATTTTTGCATCATTCTCTTATATAATTTACATATTTTTAGAATTGAAGGTTTTTAACAATTAACCAACGAGAAAATAGATCGACATGTCAAATTCAGGCAAAAAATTTTATACAGTGATGCTCATTGATGACAATGAAATAGATAACCTTATCAACCAAAAGATGATCGAGGCGGCAAACATCACCGAGCATATATTTACCCACACCGGCGCCAGAAGCGCTATCGAATTCCTAAAGAACATTGAAAAAGTAGATGAGGTGGCTCAAAAAATCCTGCCTGATGTGATCTTCCTTGACATTGATATGCCTCTAATGGATGGATTTCAATTTCTTGACGAGTTTGACAAATTATCTGCTTCCACTAAATCGAAGTGCAAAATCGTCATGTTGACTTCTTCCATCAACCCACAGGATGTCAACAAATCCAAGGAATACAGTTATGTTAAGAAATACATTAACAAACCGCTTTCCCAGGAAAATCTTGAAAAGATAGAGATTTAAAAAGCCCTGTTATTCTTTACTAAGGGCTTCAATAAACTCTTCATCTACATTTATCAACAGTGTAGGATTAAAGTGTGTCATCTTGTACACTTTAAATTTATCAGCCATAGAGCTTATTTTGGATTTTTTATTCCTCTTCGATTCACTTATAGAGATCTTGAGCATTTTAGTAAAGGTAATGATGTGCTCACAGGTGTCTTTCCCTAACAATCGTATCTGCCTTTGAATACTGTTAATGAGCTGGTTAAACAGGTCGAAGTCTTTCACCATGCAGTATTGAAGGGCCAGGATGACCTTGATTTCCAATTGCGCATTGGGGTATTTTTTCAGACTGATCTCATTTAGGAGATTATTGATCCACTTGGCTGCCTCGTCATATCTCTTGCAGTAGTAGCAGCAGACGGAGCGGTAGGTCACATAAGTGATATAGTTTGGAATATCATTTTTGTCGGGCTCATAGTCATGGAATATCCCTTCATTTTCCTCATACATTTCAGCCATCGTTCCCATTCGTATGTTTCGCTGTATCTTTGTGATAAGAAATTGCGCAGGATAGGTGTACAGGGTGTAGTTTGTCAGAAGGGCGGCGCAGGAATCATTCACTTCCTCATAAAAGTTTTCCGCTTTTCTGAATACTTTATAATGTGAATAGTATTCTAGCTTAAGAAATTCGAATACGATCTTAAGGTGATAATAAATGGAATCGAGATGATATTCCTCGAATATTGCCTGGACATTGTGTAAAATGTCTTCAATGGGCTCCAGGTCGTCGTCCATTGTCTCTTCACTTTCTACAAAGAGCCGGTGGAAGATATTCAGGCAGCTTTGGTACACATACATCCTGTGTGACTTATATAAGCCACTTACATTGTTCATCTCTTTGGAAAGCAGGGTTAATTCCAGCTTTGTGGTATCCTCGGCCATTAATGTGTAGCCCCCATACTTCTTAAAATATTCGGCAAGTAGCTCTTCCGCCTTGTCTACCGCCAGGGTAAAGGCTACATGTTTATTATAAAGCTGTGAGTAGTTAAAATAATCTGCCGAATTTATATGAAGCTTTTTCAGAGATTTATACACAATGGTCAGCTCGTTTGACAGGTCATAGTCGAGCAATTCCTTTTCAAGTTTTTTGAGCGTGGCAATAGCAATGGCTTTCTTCTTGGTAAAGATGATCTCATTGATATTAGCAACCTTCTTAAGAATATCTGTGCGTGGGTTCTCCATCTGCTGAAGGAGATACTCCTCGATTTTCTGATTAAGACGAGACCGAAGGGTATAGTAAGCATTGGTATTTACACCAAGCTCCTCCATAATTTTATTGTCCGACTGTTGTTTTTCCCGCATTGATTTCAGCAGGTAAGCAGATTTGTCTGCACTGCTCTCTAAAAGTGATTCATGGATTGCCTCGTAATCCTGATCGGAAAGCTGCTTGATAATGTTCTTGAGTTTAGCCATAGCTCAAATTTTGGTTTATTAGCCTCAAATATGTGTTTGGATTTAAATGTAATGTTTTTGTCGAAAACAAAATAGAAAAATGAAAAATTTAATGTCTGCCCTAAATGATAAAAAGGCAACTATTGAAAAATATAGTTATTGCCTATTTTTTTGCAATAAAATTCAAAAAGTCAATAAGTAGGAAATATTAGTTTTTCTTAAATTTTTGGTTAAATGCCTGTTTTCCTTCCTCCAAATATTTGACAAATTCTCCAATGTTTAAGTTATAAGCAATGGGCTCATCAATGAGTTTCTCACCATCCGGGCCCAGTAAAACATAGTAGGGCTGTGCGGGATTTTCAAAGCGGGTGATTTCGAAGTCGAGGTTTTGCCGGCCAATGGTATTCTTTACCCGGCCGTCTTTTTCGGAGGTATACCATTCTTTTTCAGGAAGTTCAGTTCGATCATCCACGTACAATGCCAGGACAATATAATCCTCCCGAAGGATGCGAAGCACTCCGGGATCTGACCAGACCTTTGCTTCCATTTCGCGACAGTTGACGCAGCCATGTCCGGTAAAATCTATGAAAACCGGCTTGTTTTTGGACTGCGCACATTTCAAAGCCTGCTCATAATCGAAATACCCCTCAAGCCCGTGGGGAAGATGTAAAAAGGAAGAATACTTCGGGGTTTCACACAAGGCCGACTCACGGTCATTTAAATTATAGTTTTTTTCTATAAGTAACTGCGAAAGGTTCAGATCTTGGGTAGTCATAGGCGGTAAATACCCAGATAAACTTTTCAGTGGAGCTCCCCACATGCCCGGAATCAGGTAAATGGCAAAGCTAAAAACGATGACGGCAAGCATAAATCGTGGCACTGGGATATATTTTAAATCGCTGTCATGGGGAAGCTTGATTTTACCCAACAAATAGGTGCCAAGCAATAATAACACTGTGATCCAGATGGACAGGTATACTTCCCGGTCTAAAATTCCCCAGTGCGACACCTGGTCGGCGATACTTAAAAACTTAAAGGCAAAGCCAAGCTCAATAAACCCAAGAACGACCTTCACACTGTTAAGCCAACCGCCTGACTTGGGGAGCGAATTCATCCATTCGGGGAAAATGGCAAATAGAGTAAATGGAATGGCGAAAGCCAGTCCAAAGGAGAACATACCCGCGATGGGCTTGATCACCTGTCCGCCTGCCGATTCAAAAAGCAATCCGCCCGCGATCGGCCCGGTGCAGGAGAACGATACCACGACCAGGGTAAAAGCCATAAAGAAAATCCCCATGAGTCCACCCTGGTCGGCTTTCTTATCAATCTTGTTGACAAATGAATTGGGCAGGTTAATATCAAATAAACCGAAAAAGGACAGCGCGAATACCAGGAAGATCAGAAAGAAAAAGACATTCAGGTACTCGTTAGTCGCTACCTCATTGGCCATGGCCGGGCCCATAAAGGGTGCGAGCACGGCTCCTACAAGGGTGTAGACCAGCACAATGGAAAATCCATAGATCAGGGCATTCCTGATTCCCTGTGCCCGGGTCTTTGCCTTGTCAGTAAAAAAAGAAACCGTCATCGGGATCATTGGGAATACACATGGAGTGAAAATGGCTGCCAGCCCTGCTAAAAATGCCAACACCATAAAAGCCAACAGGGAATAAGGATCCTGGGAATCCCTGCTGGTCAACATGCTTTTTTTACCCGATGGTTTTTCGCCGGAGTCACTTTCTGCGCCGTTGATTTCACTCGCTTCTGTTGCTGTTCCGATAGTAAAATCACTCTCGACGGAAAGACATTTTTCTTCATCGCAGACCTGGAAGATGATCAGGCCCTTAACGGACAGGGGCATTTTGAGCACTTTGATTTTCTGGGTGATAAGGCCTTTCTCTTCAAAAAAAGCTACATCTCCTTCAAAAATCTTATCATACGCATTCAATGGCTCCACCGCAACAGGCGACCCCACTACTTCAAATGTGCCGTTGTCCTCAAATTCAAATTCTGTGGGTAATGGACCCGGAACAATATCTATTTCTGTAGAATATAAATGCCAGCCCTCTTTAATTTCCGCTGCGAACAGGATATCAATTTCATCCCCTATCTGGTAGTCATCAGCCGAAAGGGAAATATCCCAGGTGACAACGGACTGGGGATCAATATTACTTTCCGGTGTGGAAGTATCGCTTCCCAACAGGCCCTTCGGGCTGGAAAACACCTCTGGTTTGCTTTCTTCGGTAGTTTGTACTGGGATCTTTTCTTCGGTATTGGCT